>JAMFRN010000079.1 GCA_026224805.1 Nevskia soli | reverse complement strand
GGGGTGATCCTGTTCGCCCGCAACTATAGCGACCCGGAGCAGTTGCGCGCTCTATGCACGGACCTGTTGGCGCTGAAACGGTCGCGGCTGCTGCTGGCGGTGGACCACGAGGGCGGGCGCGTGCAGCGTTTCCGCGTCGGCTTCACCCGCATCCCGGCGATGGGGACCCTGGGCAAGCTGTACGAAGAGTCCGAACCACGGGCGCTGGAGGAGGCACAGGCCCAGGGCCTGATCGTCGGCCGCGAGCTGGCGGGCTATGGCATCGACCTGTGCTTCGCCCCGGTGCTGGATCGCGATACCGGCATCAGCCAGATCATCGGCGACCGCGCCTTTTCGGACAATCCGGAGGTGATCGTGAAGCTGGCCCGCGCCTTCCGCGCCGGGCTCAACGCCGCCGGCCTCGCCGCCACCGGCAAGCATTTCCCCGGGCATGGCGCGGTCGCGGCCGATTCGCATACCGAACTGCCGGTGGACCGCCGCAGCTATGCCGAGATCGAGGCCAAGGATCTGGTCGCGTTCCGCGGGCTGATCGAGGACGGCATCGAGTCGCTGATGATGGCCCATGTCCGCTACACCGCCATCGACGAAAAGCCGGCCTCGCTGTCGCGGCGCTGGATCCGCGGCTTGCTGCGCACCCAGCTCGGTTATAACGGTGCCGTGATCTGCGATGACCTCAACATGGCCGGGGCCAAGGTTGCCGGCGAGATCGTCGAGCGCGCCCTGATGGCGCTGGATGCCGGCTGCGATATGCTGCCGGTCTGCAACGACCGCGAATCGCTGATCAAGCTGCTCGGCGGCCTGCCGGTGAAGCCGCGCAAGCTCGGCAGCGCGCGCCTGCAAAAGCTGTATCGCCGGGAGGTTCCCGCATGAGCCGCCTCAAGGAAGCACAAGCCATATTGCACGAAGCGGACATCGTCAGCGACGCCGCCTCGGTCAACGCCGCCTATGATCGTCTCGCCGCAGCGCTGAGCGCGGAATACACCGACAAGAATCCACTGGTGCTGGCGGTGATGATCGGCGGCCTGGTGCCGGCGGCCGAAATCCTCAAGCGCGTGAGCTTCGCCTTCGAGCTGGATTACCTGCACGCCACCCGCTATCGCGGCGCCACCACCGGCGGCGGCCTGTTGTGGAAGCGCCAGCCGGACACGCAGCTGGAAGGCCGCCACGTGCTGGTCATCGACGATATCCTCGACGAAGGCCACACCTTGGTGGCGGTGCGCAAGGCCTTGCAGGAATTCGCCCCGGCCAGCCTCAAGGTGGCGGTGCTGGCCGACAAGAAGCACGCGCGCCGCGCCGCCGAAGCCCATGCCGAGTTCATCGGCCTGAGCCTGCCGGACCGTTATGTCTTCGGCTGCGGCATGGACTACAAGGAATACTGGCGCCAGTTGCCGGCGATTTACGCGGTCAAGGAATAATCCGGATCCGCGGCGGGGGATTCGACTTTCAATTGATGGAGTGGTTATGGCTTCGGTGGCAGTGATCGGCGGCACCGGCATGAATCAGTGGCCGGGACTGGTGGTGCAGAAACAGTTGCAGGTCGATACGCCATACGGCGCGCCCTCGGCGCCGCTGCTGCTGGGCAAGGTTTACGGCATCCAGGCGATCTTCCTGGCCCGGCATGGTGAAGGCCACCGCATTCCGCCGCACGGCATCAATTACCGCGCCAATCTGTGGGCGCTGCACCAGGCCGGCGTCGGCGCCGTCGTCGCCATCGCCGCGGTGGGCGCGATCGCCCCTTGGTTCCCGCCGGGCGCCGTGGCGGTGCCCACCGACCTGATCGACTACACCTACGGCCGCGAGCACACCTACTCGGACGGCGAGCATGCCGAGCTGAAGCATGTCGAGTTCACCGAGCCTTACAGCGAGCGCGTGCGCCGCGAACTGCTGCACGGCGCCCTCGATGCGCGCGTCGACATCGCCCAAAGCGGCGTGATGGGCGTGACGCAGGGGCCGCGCCTGGAGTCCACCGCCGAGATCCGCCGGCTCAAGCGCGATGGCTGCGACATGGTCGGCATGACCGGCATGCCGGAGGCCAGCCTGGCGCGCGAACTCGGGCTCGACTACGCCAGCCTGGCGGTCAGCGTGAACTGGGCTGCCGGCCTGGGTTCCGGCGATATCCACGGCGAAATCCACCAGTCGATCGAGAGCGGCATGGCGAAAGTGCGGGCGATCCTGGAGCGGGCGCTGCCGGCGCTGCGCGCTCGGGATGAAGTCATCGACGCCTGAAGCGCTTTAAGTCTGCGCCTGGCGGCGTAGACTGTTCACACACCGGGCGATACAGCCCGGGCTTCTGGCTACTCGGGGCATAGTGGATTTGATCAAGCGGGCTTTCTTGCAATTTGCGGCGCCGCTGCTGGCCGCCGCCGCTTTCGCCGCCCAGGCCGGCGAGGTGCTGACTGTCGACAGCGTCTCCGGCACCGCCAGCGTGGACCGCCTCGGTACGCCGTCCGCGCTGAAGCCGGGCGATCGCCTGAGCGAGCGCGACGTGGTGCGTGTCGGCGCCGATGGCACCCTGTCCCTGAATTTTGCCGGACACGGCTTTATCGAGATGGGGCCGGGCGCCGAAATCGGCATCGAAAAACTGCCTTTTGCCAGTTATGCCGACGATCTGCAGACCATCTTCAGCCTCACCCACGGCTACCTGCGGGTGGTGTGGAAGCTGCCGCCGGAAGGCGGCGGCTGGCCGCTGTTCGTCTACTTCGGCAGCCAGCATGCGGCCCTGATCCCGGGCGAATATTTCTTCGACAGCCGGCCCGGGACGGCGCGCGCCTGCGTGGCGGCGGGGCGCCTGTCGGTGCTGCCCAACGGTGGCAGCCAGTTGCAGAAGCTGCACCCCTCGGCCTGTTACCGCTTCGTCGCCGGCCTGCCGCCGGAGCGGGTGGCGCATGAGCCCAGCGCCTGGATCGCGGTCAGGCATGGCTTCGATATCGATGCCCCGACTTCGCCGGAAGCCCTGCTGGCCGCGAACGATGCCGGCAGCGACGATCCCGGCCCCGAGCCGGCGCCAGCCCCGTCGCCGCCTCGCGGCCCTGCATTCGCGGTGCCCAAGGCGACGCCCCCGACGCCGTCCATGGCCAGGGCGGTCGCGCCGGCGCC
This sequence comes from Nevskia soli, assembly GCA_026224805.1. Taxonomy (GTDB): domain Bacteria; phylum Pseudomonadota; class Gammaproteobacteria; order Nevskiales; family Nevskiaceae; genus Nevskia; species Nevskia soli_A. Next base: position 7,677 of record JAMFRN010000079.1, on the reverse strand, counting down.
GCTCATGCCCAACCCGGCCGCCGCGCCCGCTGCCGGTCCGGTGCCGGCTCCCCCGGTTCTGCCGCCGGGTGGTTCCGGCGAATGGGACGTCAACGTCGCTTCCTTCCCCTCGGCGGATGACGCCAACAAGCATGCGCAGCAGTTGCACGCCAACGGATATGCCGCCACCGTGCAGCAGGCACAGGTCAAGGGACAGACCTGGTTCCGGGTCCAGCTCAGGGGTTACCCCTCGGCGGATGCCGCGCGCGCCGTGATCGCCGAGCTGCAGGCGCGCTTTGGCTACCAGGGGCTGTGGGTCCACAAGGCCGGTCCGGAGCAGCCACCGACTCCCTGAAACGGTGCTGTTACCGCCTGGCGGCACCGCTTGAGTGCATATATCGGATGCGCGGCCGCGCGTATTCCCGTAAAATTGCTTAAACCTGCAGCATGAACTCAAATGCCCGACGTCGCGCAGACACGTTTTATTTTTGTAACCGGCGGCGTGGTGTCCTCGCTGGGTAAAGGTATCGCCGCGGCGAGCCTCGGCGCGATTCTCGAATCGCGCGGCCTTACGGTCCACATGATCAAGCTGGATCCCTACATCAATGTCGATGCGGGGACCATGAGTCCGTTTCAGCACGGCGAGGTCTTCGTCACCGAAGACGGCGCCGAGACCGATCTGGACCTTGGCCATTACGAGCGCTTCCTGCGCGGCAAGACCAGCCGCCACAGCAATGTCACCACTGGCCAGATCTACCGCAACGTGCTGGAGAAGGAGCGCCGCGGCGACTACCTTGGCCGTACCGTTCAGGTCATCCCGCACATCACCGATGAAATCCAGCAGCGCATCCGCGAGGGTGCGCGCGGCGCGGATATCTGCCTGGTCGAGATCGGCGGCACGGTGGGTGACATCGAGTCGCTGCCGTTCCTCGAGGCGATCCGCCAGATGGGGGCCGAGCTGGGCCGCAAGCAGTCGATGTACATGCATCTGACCCTGCTGCCCTTCGTGCGCTCCTCCGGCGAGCTGAAAACCAAGCCGACGCAGCATTCGGTCAAGGAATTGCGCTCCATCGGCATCCAGCCGGACGTGCTGCTGTGCCGCTCCGAGCGGCCGATTCCCGATGCCGAGAAGCGCAAGATCGCCCTGTTCACCAACGTGCCTTACCGGGCGGTGATCTCGGCCATCGACCTGGACGACATCTACAAGATTCCCGGCTGGCTGCACCAGCAGGGCCTGGACGAGCTGGTGGTCGAGCATTTCGGCATCGACGCCCGCCAGTCCGACCTGTCGGCCTGGGAAAAGGTGGTCAACGCCCGCGACCACCAGGACGTGGAAGTGCAGGTGGCGATGGTCGGCAAGTATTTCGACCTGGCCGATGCCTACAAATCGCTCAACGAGGCGCTGTACCACGCCGGCCTGCATACCGCCACCCGGGTCAAGATCCGCTACATCGAGTCCGAGGCGGTGGAAAGCCAGGGCGCGCGCGTGCTGCAGGGGGCTGACGCCATCCTGGTGCCGGGCGGCTTCGGCGAGCGCGGCATCGAGGGCAAGATCGCGGCGGCGCGCTATGCGCGCGAGAGCAAGATCCCTTATCTGGGCATCTGCCTGGGCATGCAGGTGGCGGCGATCGAGTATGCGCGCAACGTGGTCGGCCTGGCCGATGCGCACAGCACCGAGTTCGCGCCCAATTCGCCGCACCCGGTGATCGCACTGGTCACCGAATGGCAGGATGCCAGCGGCCGCGTCGAGCGGCGCAGCCATAATTCCAACATGGGCGGCACCATGCGCCTGGGTGTGCAGAAATGCCGCCTGGTGGCGGGCTCGAAGTCGCGCGCCCTGTACAACGCCGAGCTGATCAGCGAGCGTCACCGTCACCGCTACGAGTTCAACAACAACTACCGCGAGGCGCTGACCGCCAAGGGCATGAGCATCGCCGGCATGTCCGAGGACGGCGAGCTGGTGGAGATGGTGGAGCTGCCGGAGCATCCCTGGTTCGTGGGCTGCCAGTTCCATCCGGAGTTCACCTCCACGCCGCGTGATGGTCATCCTCTGTTCGAGGGCTTCATCCGCGCTGCGCGTGAGCAGCATCTGGCGCACCAGGCAAAGGCCGCATGAAACTCTGTGGACGTGAAGTAGGCATCGACCAACCGATCTTCGTTATCGCCGGCCCGGACACGCTGGAGTCCGAGGCGCTGGCGATCGAGGTCGCCGGACACATCAAGGCGATCGCCGACAAGCTCGGCATCCTCTATATCTTCAAGGGCAGCTACGACAAGGCGAACCGTTCCTCGCACAAGTCCTATCGCGGTCCCGGCCTGGAAGGCGGGATGAAGATCATGGAGGCGGTGAAGAAGCAGATCGGCGTGCCGGTGCTGACAGATGTGCACGAGGACACCCCGCTGGCGGAAGTGTGCAGCGTGGTCGACGTGGTGCAGACCCCGGCATTCCTGTGCCGCCAGACCAATTTCATGCAGAGCGTGGCCCGCCAGGGCAAGCCGGTCAACGTCAAGAAAGGCCAGTTCATGTCGCCCTGGGAAATGGGCAATGTGATCGAGAAGATGAAGGCCGTCGCCGAGCCGCAGTTCTTTTTGTGCGAACGCGGCTTCTCCTTCGGTTACAACAACCTGATCGCCGACATGCGCGGCCTGGCCGTGATGCGCGATTTCGCCCCGGTAGTGTTCGACTGCACCCACACCGTGCAGCTGCCGGGCGGCATGGGCAATGCCTCCGGCGGCCAGCGCGAATTCATCCCGGTGCTGGCGCGGGCGGCGGTGGGGGCGGGCGTTTCCGGCCTGTTCATGGAAACCCATCCGCGTCCGGATGAGGCCCTCTGCGACGGCCCTAATTCACTGCCGCTGAAGTACATCGGCGGCCTGCTGGAAACGTTGCTGGAGCTGGACCGCCTGACCAAGCGCAGCGGCCTGCTGGAACGTCAGTTGAGTTCCTGATTTCCCAATATTTCCCAATCAATTAACCAATAGAAACAATCGCATGTCGAAAATTGTTCAAGTCAGCGCCCTGGAAATCATCGATTCCCGCGGCAACCCGACGGTGGAAGCGGAAGTGGTGCTGGCCTCCGGTGCCCGCGGCGTCGCCGCCGTTCCCTCCGGCGCCTCCACCGGCAAGCGCGAAGCGGCCGAGCTGCGCGATGGCGCGCCGGCCCGCGGCAAGGCGCGCTATCTGGGCAAGGGCGTGCTGAAAGCGGTGAAGAACGTCGAGACCGAGATTGCCAAGACCGTCATCGGCCGCGATGCGCAGGAGCAGGCTGCGCTGGACCAGGCGATGATCGAGCTGGACGGCACCGAGAACAAGTCGCGCCTCGGCGCCAATGCCATCCTGGCCGTGTCGCTGGCCAGCGTCAAGGCCGCCGCTGCCGAGAACGGCCAGCCGCTGTTCCGCCACCTGGGCGGCATCCAGGCCGATACACTGCCGGTGCCGATGATGAACGTCATCAACGGCGGCGCCCACGCCGACAACAACGTCGACGTGCAGGAATTCATGATCCTGCCGGTGGGCGCGCCCAGCTTCGGCGAGGCGCTGCGTTGGGGCGCGGAAATCTTCCACTCCCTGAAGAAGGTGCTGCACGCACGCAAGCTCAGCACCGCGGTGGGCGACGAGGGCGGCTTCGCCCCGAACCTGCCGTCCAACGAAGCCGCGCTGGAATGCCTGCTGGAAGCCATCGGCGCCGCCGGCTACAAGGCCGGCAAGGACATCTACCTGGGCCTGGACGTCGCTTCCAGCGAGCTGTTCAAGAAGGGCAAGTACCACCTGGAAGGCGAGGGCAAGCAGTACACCGCGGCACAGTTCGCCGACTACCTGGCCGATCTGGCCGCGCGTTACCCGATCATCTCGATCGAAGACGGTTGCGCCGAGGACGACTGGGCCGGCTGGGCCATCCTGACGCAGAAGCTCGGCGGCAAGGTGCAGCTGGTTGGCGACGACCTGTTCGTCACCAACACCAAGATCCTGGCCGAGGGCATCATCAAGGGCATCGGCAACTCGATCCTGATCAAGCCCAACCAGATCGGCACGCTGAGCGAGACGCTGGAAGCCATCCGCATGGCCACCGATGCCGGCTACTCCGCCGTGGTTTCGCACCGCTCCGGCGAGACCGAGGACGCCACCATCGCCGACATCGCGGTGGGCACTGCCGCCACCCAGATCAAGACCGGCTCGCTGTGCCGCTCTGACCGCATGGCCAAGTACAACCAGCTGCTGCGCATCGAGCACCTGCTGGGCAAGCGCGCGCGCTATCCGGGCGCGTCGGCGTTCCCCATCGGCCTGCCGTAGCCGATCCGCCATTGAAACAGCGCCTCGCCCTCGTCGTCCTGTGCCTGGTCCTGTCGGGACTGCAGTATCGGCTTTGGATCGGCGATGGCGGGGTGTTCGATACGCGCCACCTGCAACAGGTCGTGGATCAACAGGCGGAATCCAACGCCCAGCTGCAATTGCGCAACTCCGTGCTGGAAGCGGAAGTGGCCGACCTGCATAACAGCGGCGCGGCCATCGAAGCGCATGCCCGCAGCGAGCTGGGCATGATCCGCAAGGGCGAAACCTTCTATCTCGTGGTCGCCGCCAACAGCCAGCAACAGTGACCAAAGTACCGCGTTACTGGGCCGTGGTGGCATCCGCCGGAGGCGGCGCCCGCATGGGGCTGGGCAAGCCCAAGCAGTACCTGCCCCTGCGCGGCCGCGCCCTGCTGGAATGGAGCCTGGCGCCGTTTCTCGACGCCGGCTGGATTGACGGCGTGGTGCTGGCCCTGCCCAAGGGTGATACCGACTACGCCAAACTGCCCATCGCCGGACATCCCAAGATCGTCACCGTGACCGGCGGCGCCGCGCGCGCCGACTCGGTGCTGGCCGGCCTGCAGGCCGTGGTCGAACGCAGCCAGATGCTCGACTCTCCGGTCTATGTCCTGGTGCATGACGCCGCGCGGCCCTGCCTGACCGTCGACGATGTGGAAACCCTGCGCGACGAGGCCAGCGACGAACAGGGCGGCCTGCTCGCCGTGCCCGTTACCGATGTGCTCAAGCAGGAAGAGAAGGAGTGCTCCGCGCGCACGGTGGATCACGCCACGCTCTGGCGCGCCCAGACCCCGCAGCTGGTCCGCCTCGACCTGCTGCGCACCGCGCTGGAACAGGCAATCGCCAAGGGCAAGCCGCTAGGCGACGAGGCCGCCGCCATGGAACTGGCCGGCTACAAGCCGATGCTGGTCCGCGGCCGCGAGAGCAATCTCAAGGTGACCTATCCCGAGGATCTGCCGCTGGCGGAGTTCTGGCTGTCGCGGCAGGAATATGCCCGCTGAGTGCACGCTGAGGCGCTCCTGACCGGATAATAGGGTACTGACGCCGGAGGGGGCTGCGGGTGGAGCAGGGGTCGTACAAGTACTGGGCATTCATTTCCTACAGCCACCGCGACCAGGCCTGGGCCGAATGGCTGCACAAGGCTCTGGAAACCTATCGCGTGCCGCGTCGCTTGGTGGGCCGCGAAACCGCTGCTGGACAGGTACCCCGCCGCCTATTCCCGGTATTCCGCGACCTGGAGGAACTGCCCAGCTCGCCCAACCTGAGTGGCGCCATCGACCAGGCGCTACTGCAATCCCGCTACCTGATCGTCATCGCCTCGCCCTATGCGGCAGTATCCAAATGGGTCGATCAGGAAATCGCGCGCTTTCGCGCCATGTGCCGCAGCGATCGCATCCTGTGCCTGATAGTCGATGGCGAGCCGCATGCCGACCTGCAGCCAGGCAAGGGCTTTCTCGAATGTTTCCCACCGTCCTTGCGCACCGAGGACGGCATCGAGCCGATTGCGGCCGATGTGCGGCCCGGCAAGGATGGCAAACCCGCAATCAAGCTGAAGCTAATTGCCGGGCTGCTAGGTGTGGGGCTGGATGAATTGCGCCGGCGCGAACGCCGCAGGCGCATCCTGCAGAACCTCGGCGTGGTGATGATCGGCTTGCTAGCGGCGGTCGTCCTGACCGGGCTATGGCAAATGCAGCAGCGGGAAAAGCGGGAGGCGCTGGCCCAACAAGCGCTCCGAACCCACATCGAGACGGTGTACGAAAAAGGGCGCCAGGAACTGATCGTGCACAATCAGGCGCGGGCCGCCGTCTATCTCAACGAGGCTTATCGACTGGGAGTCGACACGCCGGCACTGCGTCTGATGCTGGCTCGCGCGATGCGTATTGTCGAATCGGAAAAACTTGCCTTTCAGACCGGTGCACCGGTATCAACGATCAGATTCAGCCCCGATGCGAAAAAGCTGTTCACCTGGGGACGGGATAACGTAATCCGGGTGTGGGACGCAGCAACTGGTCAGATACGCTTCGAGTTTCCACGCCCTGGGCATGCAGCAGTATCAGGCCCCCGTTTCAGCCGCAATAATCGTTTCATTTATATGTTTGTTCTGCCGATCGATGCGGCAGAAGGGCGTCTGAGTGTCAGGGATGCGGAGAATGGCAAGTTGCTGGCGGAAGTTGCCAATGCTCCGACCAATGCGCACAACTATAACCCTTTCGACTTTAGCAGCAGCCGACTGGCTCATCTCGCGGTTGATCACGCGGCGGAGGTCGATGATCTACTTACTGGGCGCACGCTCATGCGATTGCCCGGTACTTATAGTCTGACCGGGTTTAGCCGCGACGGCCGACGCCTGCTTACCGGCAGCGATGACGGTGAAGTGGTGATATGGGATGCCGAGCACGGCAGGAAAATTCGCACGCTGCTCGGGCTTCATTCGCCGGTAGTCTCATTGGATGACACAGAGGATGGGACTCTCATCGCCGCGGCGGCTCGCGATGGATCGGTGCGCGCGTGGCGGGTATCGGATGGTTCACTGATATTGCTTGCCGGGCACCCTTCACCGGATCCGGCTCTAATATTCAATATTGATGGTGGACGCTTGCTGACTTGGGCGGCCGATGGTGCGCGGGTCTGGAATACCAGCACCGGTGCATTGGTTTACGCCATGCAGTTTGCAGGCACCACCGGTAATAACTTCGACATCAGCCCTAATGGACGCTGGCTGATGACCTCGAGTAGTTCGCGTTTGGCGATCCAGGATGTCCAGTCTGGTGCGGAACTGTTCACTCTGGATGGTCACCGCGGCCTCGCGGGCGCTCGTGATATCAGCGATGACGACCGTGAGATTGCAACTGGAGGGCCTGACGGCAGGGCGGTTCTGTGGGAAGTACCGCGGCTTCCCGATTCCGAATTCCGTCATCTCCTGGATCCCCTCCAATGGAAAAAGACTTGGTCGCCCGGCGTCGCGGCAATCTACAGCCATGCGGGAGATTTAATTGCCACCGGTGCGGCAGATGGTCTACTGAAGTTATGGAATGCGCATACGCATGAACTCTTGCATAGCATCTCCGTCGACTCCCAATCCGTAAATGTGCTGGAATTCAGTGCTGATGATGTGAAAATCTTGAGCGGAGGAGAAACCGGAGGGGTGAAGATATGGGAGGTCAATTCCGGGCGCTTTGTACGAACATTCGATTGCAATGGAAAGGAAGTGCTGTGGGCGGCTTTTAGCCCAAATGGGCAGGCAGTCGCAGCAACGATTCTGGGTGATGTCACGCGAATCTGGAGTGTCGACACCGGCGAAGTGCTTGCTTCCTTCAGCAAAGAGGAAGCCATAACGGGCCGTTTCAGTCCCGACGGCAAGTACTTCGTTGTCGGCGGACCCCTTGGGGCGGT
>JAMFRN010000078.1 GCA_026224805.1 Nevskia soli | reverse complement strand
GCTCGGTCATCGCCACCGCGCCGATGGCTTCGCCGCTGGCCATCTTCGGCAGCCAGTGCTTCTTCTGTGCCTCGTTGCCGAAGTTGTAGATGTAGTTGGCGATGATGTCGGAATGTACCGAAAAGCCGACACCGGAAGCGCCGGCATGGGTCTGCTCCTCCATTAAAACCGTGCTGTAGAGCCGGTCCGCGCCCATGCCGCCGTATTCCTCGGGGATGGTCAGGCAGAGGAAGCCCAGCTCGCCGGCGCGGTTCCAGATCTGGCGGTCGACGTGCTGCTGCTCTTCCCACTTTTCGTGGTGCGGCATTACCTCTTCGGCGAAAAAGCGGCGGAGACTCTTGCGGAATTCCTCATGCTCCGCGCCGAACAGGGTCCTGGGTACCATCTGCCTCTCCTCAAATGAGTGATTTATCGGAATTGTTGCTATGCAGCGTAATGAGGCGGTCGCCCCAGCAGAATGCGTGCGGGGGACAACCGCTTGTGAATTTCGGAAAGCGGCTATGCCGTGACTGGCCGCTCGTCATTCCCGCGCAGGCGGGAATGACGATTTGAGAATTTCAAAGCGTTTTCAGGTACTCGATGATCGCCGTGCGTTCCTGGTCGGTGAGCACCGAGGTGAACGCATGGCCCTGGTTGCCCTGGCTGTAGAGCAGGGTGTTGTAGACCTTGCGGTTCTCGATCTGCTGGTTGGTGAACGGCGGCGCGCTCTGGATCGGCAGGTTCCACAGGAACCAGAAATTCTGGTACAGGCTGTCGAGCAAGCCGCCGTCCGGCGCCGGCCCGTTCGGATTGCTCAGGCTGCAATCCACGCCCGGGGTGGTGCCGGGATCGCCGCAGTTGACCACCGTGTAGTTCCAGCCGAGCTTGGTGGTGTCGTAGGCGCGCTGCAGGTCGGTGTCGTAGCCCATCACCACCGAGGCGGGCACACCGCTCGGCACCGGCGTGGACGCGCGCAGCCAGATCACGGGTCGTCCCTGGCCGGGATCGAGCACGCCCCAGATATTGGGCACCGAGCCGTTGTGCAGGTACGGCGCAGCGGCCCAGATACCGTACAGCGGCGGCGCCAGCATGATCGGCGCATTGCCGGCAGTGCTGTACTGATCACCCAGGCCGCAATAGAGGAAGGCGTTGTTCAGTGCGGCCGGCGGAATGCTGCCGTTGGCGTTCCTCAGGCTCTGGTTGGCTTCGCCGTAAATCGGATCGGTGCCGATCACGTTCATCGGCACGGTGCGCGCCGCGATACCCTCCAGCGCCGGCGAGTCGAGATAAGTCGTGTCGTTGACGTAGCGCGGCGAGTAGGCGCCGTGGCAGCCGGCGCAGGAGCCGTTGCCGCCGCCGCTGGGCGCGGGCACCGGATTGTTGAGGTCGGCCGCCCACAAGTTCTTGCTGTGGAACAGGATCGCGCCCTGCTGCGCCAGCGGCGTGTTGATGCAGGCCGGGTTGTCGTTCGGGCCGGGCGTGCCGTCGGCGTTGGAGCAGTAGCCGTAAGGCCAGGCCGGCGACGGCAGGGATTGCGCCCAGGTCTGGAACGGCACGTCGTTCTGATCGACCCAGGCCACCGCCGCCTTGGCCCCGCTGCCGCCGAGCAGGCTCTCGACGACCGGGTAGTACGCCGCCATGTCGATGCGCGAGGCGTCGGTGGGCAGGATGGCGCCGTGGAATTTCTGCGGGCGATTGGCCAGATTCCACCAGGGCGGGCTCTTGATGGTGCCGATGGCGCCGCTGTGGATCAGATCGGTCAGCGGCAACGCCGCCGGATTGCCGTTGGCGAACAGCACGAAGCCCAGCTGGAACTGGTCGATGGCTCCGGTGCCGCGGTTGCTGGCGATGTTGAGCAGGCCGCTGGTGGCGATGAAGGTCGGCGCGCCGGCCGCGGTGAAGTCGCGCAGCGCCACTTCGAAATCGCCGATGCTGCCGGCCCCGCCGAACTGCGGCCCCATGCCGGGGCCGTCGGCCGCGGTACCGAGCTGGCCGTTGTGGCAGAAGGCGCAGAACTTCACGCCGATGTTGCCGGTCCAGGTGCCGTCTGCATTACGCAGCTGGGTGTAGACAAGCGGCAGCTGGCCGGAGCCACCGTTGGTTTTATTCGGATCCTCGCCCGGCAGCGGATAGGGATTGGGATTCGGCGCCAGCGCCGAGCCGTGGCGTTCGGCCACCAGCTGATCGAATTGCGTGGGGCGTCCCGGCAGGCCCCACACCTTCCATAGGTTGTTGTAGTCGGTGGCCGGGATGGAAAACACCGTGCTGCTGGCGCTGCCGCTGAACATGGTGGCCGTGCCGGCCTGGCCCTGGCCCTCGCCGATCAGCGCGCCCTGCGTGACTTGCTGCCGGTACTGCCCGCAGGTGGTGGGCTGCGGCGTGGGGTTATCGCAGCTCCTCCAATAGGTGTTGAACACCACCGCCTTGTTCTGGTTGACGCCCGACACCACCAGGGTGCGCGGATCGGCCGGCAGCACCGCGCTGTCCGGCAGCGGATTGCCGTTGTTGGCGCAGTAGCTGTTCCATAGGCTGCCGGAATGCCGGCCGCCGAGCAGCGGTTGCTGCTGCACCACCGGGGTGCCGCTGGCACTACCCAAGAGCGCGGCGCAGCCGGAAGGATCGTTCCAGCAGCTGAGCAGGGTCTGCATCGCGGTGTACGGCTGGCTGCCCGAAGGCCAGGGCTGGCCGCCGGTGTGGCCCTGCGAGGGGTCCGAAGGATTGAGCAGCAGCTTGTTGGTACCCACGCCGCCGCCCAGCGCGGTCCAGGCGGCATAGACGTTGTTGTAGTCCTGCGTGGTATCGCTGGTGAGCAGGAACAGGTTGCCCTGGGTGGCGGCGCTAGTGCCCGCGGTATCGGCCACACCGCCGGAGACATGGCAGGTACGGCAGAAGCCGATATTGGGTTCCACCTGGGCGGCGAAGTAGGCTTGCGGCGTGGCATAGCCGCTGCCGCTGGCGACATTGCCGCTGCCGCCGGAGTTGGCCGCCACCGGCGCGCCGCTGTAATTGCCGCCGCAGGCGACGAGAATCAAACAGGCTCCTGCAAGCGACAGTGCGCCGCTGATCCGCGTCTTCATGGATGCTCTCCTCCAGCCTTGCAGCGATGTCCGGTATTGGCTCCGGATCGGAAATCAGACTTTTGTCTGTTTTAAAACTAACATTTGTCTGTTTTTGTGTCAATGCGTTATTCTTGCAACATGAATCAAGCGCTTGTGCCGGATGGATTTCCCCGTCAGCCCTTGCAGCAGCGGGCCAAGGACCGCTTCGAGCGGGTGGTGGACGAGGCGCGCCAGCTCCTGCTGGAAAGCGGCCTCAGCGGCTTTTCCATTCCCGAGCTGGCGACGCGCCTGGGCTACTCGCGCGCCACCATCTACAACTTCTTCCCCACGCCTTACACCATCTTCAACGAGCTGACGCGGCGCTACCTGATCGAGCTGGAGCAGTTGCTGTATCGCGGCGCGCAGGGGCTGCTGGATGTCTCCTGGCAGGAAGGCGCCCGCGGCATGGCCGCCTTCGCTGCCCGCTTCTACAACGACAACCCGGTGGCGCGGCTGCTGATGCTCGGCGGTGCGATCACCGACGAGAGCTACCACGCGCAGGAACTGATGATCCAGCGCCTCGGCCGGCTGGTGCAGCAGACGCTGGCGCAGCGCGGCATCCGCCTGCCGCCCTCGCCGCCCGATGTCTCGCTGCTCGCGGTGGAGCTGGGCACTACCTGCTTCCGCGTATCCTTTTTCCTGCACGGCGAGATCACGCCGCACTACCAGGAAGAAGCCGGCAAGGCGATGATCGCCTACCTATCCTGCTACGCGCCGGACTGAAGGACGTGTGCGTGCGTAGACCTGAAATTTGAAATGCTGTTTCAAACTTCGATGGTTTATCAGTAAGGATTGAACCGACAGGCTGAATGCGGCCCGAAGCGGCCGGTGGCGGTCGGGTCGAGGACTGGCGCGCCGGTGTAGGTCAAGGTTTGGGTTCCCTGTTGGCTCGCCCTTTCGGTAATGCGAGTGTCCCAGCATCATGACCATGCCACGTTTCCAGTCCCCGCCAACATCG
>JAMFRN010000077.1 GCA_026224805.1 Nevskia soli | reverse complement strand
GCGTTTCGGCCGTTTTGTTTCCTTGAGCTCCTCTTGGATGCGGGCGGGGTTGTGGGTGGGCTCGGGGTGCAGCGCCATCGGCAGGACGGCCCGGCCGCCGATCCCCGGCGAACGCGTTCCAGCGCACCAGCACAGCGGCTCGGTCCGCAGCACCCGTCCGCGCTGACTGCCGCTGAGGCGCTTGGCAAAGACCAGGTCGTGACGACCCTCGTCGAGCTCGCGGAAAAGGTTGCCGCTCATGCCGATGGCGATCTGCAGCTCGACGTCCGGATTGCGCTGCAGGAAGGCATCCAGGGCCGAGCTCAGCAGGGTCGTGGCGAGGTCTTCGGACAGTCCCAGGCGCACCGCGCCGCTTAATGGCGGTCCGCACATCGAGGCAACTGCCTCCTCCATCAGACCGAGGATGCGCACGGCGTAGTGGTGGAGCGACTCGCCGTGCCGGGACAGGCGGACATTGCGGGTATCGCGCTCGAACAAAGGCTGCCCGAGCAGATCCTCCAGGCGCTTGACATGCTGGCTCACCGTCGACTGCGACAAGTGAACCCGTTCCGAGGCCTCGGTAAAGCTGCCCGCCTGGGCCACGGCGACAAAACTGCGCAGAAGCTCGGGTGGTAATGGGCGCATTCGAAATCCCTCTGAATAGGATCGAATAGTTTCATAAATCGACGGGCCTGTCAGGGGTAGCATCTGGTCCGTTCGAGAGCAGTCAGGCAGCCCACCCAGTCGATACAGGAGACGTCCCGTGAAAATCACCAAAGCCGGCTTTTCCGCCGCATTTGGCTCGTTGTTGTTGTCGATGCTTGCCGCCGCCCAGGCACAGGCAGCGCCGGTGCACAACATCGTCCTGGTGCACGGGGCATTTGTCACCGGGGCGGGCTGGAAGCCGGTCTACGACATCCTGGTCAGGGACGGTTACCACGTGTCCATCGCCCAGCATCCCCTGACCTCGGTCGAAGCCGACGTCGCGGCGGTCGAGCGGGTGCTGCAGATGCAGGACGGGCCGGCCATCCTCGTCGGCCACAGCTATGGCGGCGCCATCATCACCCAGGCCGGCAACGATTCGCATGTGGCCGGGCTGGTGTATATCGCCGCGCACGCCCTCGACGAAGGCGAAACCGAGGCGGCGAACGGCAAGCTCTTTCCCAATGCGACGAAAGCGGTGAAGAAAACCGACGACGGCTTTCTCTATCTGGATCCCGCGCACTACCGCGCCGATTTCGCAGCGGACCTGCCCGAGGCACAGGCGGAGTTCGAAGCGCAGGCGCAGGCGCTTACCGCGGCGGCGGTGTTCACCACGCCGGCCCACAATCCCGCGTGGAAGACCAAGCCCAGCTGGTATGCCGTCGCCACGCTGGACCGCATCATCAATCCCGATCTCGAGCGCATGTATGCTAGTCGCGCGCACAGCCACACCATCGAGGTCGAAGGCGCCAGCCACTCGGTCTACGAGTCGCGTCCGAAGGAGGTCGCGGCCCTGATCGAAGACGCGGCAAATCATGCCCTGGACGGCAAGTAAAAAAACGGATTCTGACCGGAGCACGCCTGATGAAAAGCTGGAACAACGCAAGACGCGAGCGGGATGTAAGGCTGCAAGCCGCCGCCCGCTACGCGCAAGGCAAGCAAGTGCAAGCGCGCGACGTCACGGCGCTGCTGGAAGCCGTCATTCGCCCAGGTGATCGCGTTTGCCTGGAAGGCGACAACCAGAAGCAGGCCGATCTTCTGGCGGCTGCGCTGGCCGGGGCCGACAGCGGCAAGCTGCACGACCTGCACATGGTGCAGTCCGGGGTGGTGCTGCCCGAGCACCTGGACGTGTTCGAGCGCGGCATCGCCAGGCGGCTGGACTATGCCTACTCCGGCCCGCAGTCGCAGCGCATCGCCAAACTCCTGTTCGGCGGCAAGATCGAACTGGGCGCGGTGCACACCTACCTGGAGCTGTTTGCCCGCTACTTCATCGACCTGACGCCGCAGGTGGCGCTGATCGCGGCGGTCAGCGCGGACCGCGAAGGCAATCTCTACACCGGCCCCAACACCGAGGACACGCCCACGGTGGTGGAAGCCACGGCGTTCAAGGACGGCGTGGTCATCGCCCAGGTCAACCAGATCGTCGACAAGGTGCCGCGCGTCGACATTCCCGGCGACCGCGTGCACTTCGTGGTCGAGAGCGGCAAGCCGTTCTACGTCGAGCCGCTGTTCACCCGCGACCCGGCGGCCATCACCGAAACGCAGATCCTCACCGCCATGCTGGCGATCAAGGGCATCTACCTGCCCTACGGCATCAAGCGCCTCAATCACGGCATCGGCTTCAACACGGCGGCGATCGAACTGCTCCTGCCGACCTACGGCGAACGCCTCGGCCTGAAGGGCAAGGTGGCCAGCCACTGGGCGCTGAATCCGCATCCAACCCTGATCCCGGCCATCGAATCCGGCTGGGTGCAGCAGATCCACAGCTTCGGCTCGGAAGTGGGCATGGACGACTACATCCGCGCCCGCTCCGACATCTACTTCACCGGCTCGGACGGTTCGCTGCGCTCCAACCGCGCCTTCTGCCAGACCGCCGGACTCTACGCCTGCGATCTGTTCATCGGCTCCACCCTGCAGATCGACCTGCAGGGCAATTCCTCCACCGTCACCGCCGACCGCGTCGCCGGCTTCGGCGGCGCGCCCAACATGGGCAGCGACGCGCGCGGCCGCCGCCACCCCAGCGAGCCCTGGCTGCAGGCGGGCAAGGAAGCGGATCCCGACAGTCCGCCCGCCCTGCGGCGCGGGCGCAAGCTGGTGGTGCAGATCGGCGAAACCTTCGGCGACAAGAACGTGCCGATGTTTGTAGAGCATCTCGACGCGCTGGAACTCGCCGCGAAGCTCAAGCTGGATCTGGCGCCGGTGATGGTCTACAGCGACGACGTGACCCATATCGTGACCGAGGAAGGCATCGCCAACCTGCTGCTGTGCCGCAGCAAGGACGAGCGCGAGCAGGCCGTGCGCGGCGTTGCCGGCTATACCGAGATCGGACGCGGACGGGACCGGGCGATGGTGCAGCGCCTGCGCGAGCGCGGCGTGATCCGCCGGCCGGAGGATCTGGGCATCGATCCGCTGGATGCCGACCGCCGCATGCTGGCGGCACACTCGATCAAGGATCTGGTGCGTTGGTCGGGCGGCCTGTACGCGCCGCCTTCCAAATTCCGTAACTGGTAAGGAGTCGATAGCCATGGAACATCTGAATTATCGCCAGGCCGCGCGGCAGCGCGCCGCGGGCTCGAAGGCCCTGGCCATCGTCGGCGTGGTCGCATCCGGCAATCTGGAGGTGCTGGTGGAGCGCGTGCTGCCTGAAGGCGAGTGCGAAATCGACATCCGCACCGCGGCCGAAGGCTTCGGCGCGGTGTGGCAGGCGGTGGTGGCCGACTTCGTCGAGCGCCGCTCCCCCGGCGGCCTGAAGCTGTCGGTCAACGACGGCGGCGCCCGCCCGGACATGGTGGCCCTGCGGCTGGCGCAGGCGGTGCGCGCCATCGAAGGAGGCCGCTCATGAGCGCCGTGGCCCTGGAACAGGCAAGCGGCGGCGACGACGCCACACATTCGGGCTCGAGCTGGTACGAAGCCTCCGCACGGCAGCGCCTGGACGGCCTGCTCGACGCGGACAGCTTCGCCGAATTCATCGGCCCCGAGCAGCGCGTCACCAGCCCGCACCTGCCGCTGTTCAACCTGCCGGAGCAATTCGATGACGGCATGATCGTCGGCCGCGGCCGGCTGGATGGCAGGCCGGTGCTGGTCGCCGCGCAGGAAGGCCGCTTCATGGGCGGCGCCTTCGGCGAAGTGCATGGCGCCAAGCTCACCGGCCTGCTGCGCGCCGCGCGCGATATCGGCTCGATGCCGGTGCTGATCCTGTTCGATACCGGCGGCGTGCGCCTGCAGGAAGCCAACGCCGGCGAACTGGCCATCGCCGAGATCATCCGCGCGCTGCTGGAGGCCCGCGCGGCCGGCGTGCCGGTGGTGGGCCTGATCGGCGGCCGCGCCGGCTGCTTCGGCGGCGGCGGCCTGATCGCCGGCTGCTGCTCGGCGCTGGCGGTGTCCGAGCAGGGGCGCATCAGCGTCTCCGGGCCGGAGGTGATCGAGACCAACCGCGGCGTCGAGGAATTCGACTCCAAAGACCGCGCGCTGGTATGGCGCACCATGGGCGGCAAGCATCGGCGCCTGATCGGCGGTGCCGAGGTGTATGCGGACGACAGCATGGCCAGCTTCCGTGACGCGGCCGGCTTCCTGCTCAAACACGCCCCGGCGTTCGGCGCGGCAACGCTCGAAGCGGAGCAGTCGCGCCTGGAGCAGCGCATCGAACGGTTCGGCGCCTGCAAGGATGCAGTCGATGTGTGGCGCATCCTGGGAGCCGCCGAACCTCAAACGATTCCCGAGTTGCCAGACCAGGAATTCCTCGCGCTTGCCGCACAACTGCAGGAGCCGCGCCATGACGCTCGCTGAGATTCTTGTTTCCCTGTTCCCCGATGGGCACCAGGTGGTGCTGGAACATGGCCTGCTCTCGGGCCGCGGCACGCTGCCGAAGGCCGGGCCGGTCGCCGTGATCGGCGTCGACGGACGTGCGCCGGTCGGCGTCGACGAAGCGGCCCGTCTGGCGCGGCAGGTGCTCGACGTGGTCAAGGGCGGCGGCAAGACGCCGATCCTGGTGCTGATCGACAGCGACAGCCAGCGCATGAGCAAGCGCGACGAGCTGCTTGGCCTCAACGAGTTCCTGGCACATCTGGCGAAGTGCCTGATCCTTGCGGACACGCAGGGCCATCCGACGATCGCGCTGCTCTATGGCCACACCGCGGCCGGCGCCTTCATCGCTACCGCGCTGGCGACGCGCACCCTGCTGGCGCTGCCCGGCGCCGATCCGGCGGTGATGGACCTGCCGTCGATGTCGCGGGTGACCAAGCTCTCCATCGAGGTCCTGCAGGAGAAAGCCAAGTCCACACCGGTGTTCGCCCCCGGCCTCGACAACCTGGCGCAGACCGGCGCGGTGGCAGCAGTGCTCGATCCGCAACAATCCCTGGCCGCGCAAGTGGATGCTGTATTGCAGTCGCAGCCGGCCAAACACGTGGACAGCCGCGACCAGCTCGGCAAGGAACGCCGCGGCCGCCCGCTGGCCGCCGACATTGCCGGGCGCGTCCATGGGCTCGCCTGTGCTGCCGTCTGAAGCGGCCTTGCCGCGCCATCAGCTGGTGCGCATACGGCCGGCGGCCTGGGCGGCGCTGCTGGCCTTGCGGCCCGAGCTTGACGGCGAACCGCTGCTGGGTGGCTGGGCCGAGCGCGGTTGGCCGCTGATCGTGCGGCGCGCCTTGCCGGATGAGACGGAAGAAGGTCTGCCGCTGGGACTGCCGCTGCCGCCCAGCGCCGGCAAGCGGCGCATCGCCGTGCAAATCCGGCATGGAGACATCGTGTCGGTGGCGGCACTGCCCGATCTGGCGGATGCCATGGCAAGCGCACCGCCGGCCTGGCAAGCCTGCCTGCGCGAGCTGATCGCCGCCGGCGACCGGCACGGTGTGCAGCCGCGCGTATTCGGCAGCCTGGCTTGGCAGCACCTCACCGGCCTGAGCTATCTCGGGCCCGCTTCCGATCTCGATTTGATCTGGCCGCTGCCGCGCCGTGAACGCATCGGCGCGCTGCTGGCCGATCTGGCCCGTATCGAAGCGCGCGCCCCGATGCGCCTGGACGGCGAACTGGTGCGCGCCGACGGCGCCGGCGTCAACTGGCGCGAGCTGCACGCCGGCATCCCCGAGCTGGCGCTGAAGACGGCGGCAGACGTGGTGCTGTGTTCCATCGACGAATTTGCCGGAGAGCCCGCATGAAGCCGCTCCACGCAACACGCTCGTTCACCCCCGCCGCCGGCAAGCTCGCCGCAGCGGCGCTCCCCTCTTTCCCGGCAAGGCTTGCCGCGGTGGCGGAGCGCAGCCTGCGCCTGGAGATCGAGACCTGGCCCAAGCCGGGTCTGGTCAGCCATGTCGACAACGGCAGTCATACGGATATGGACGCCGACACTTTCCGCCGCAGCGCGGCGGCCGTCCGCCCCTATTTCGCCGAGCTGGCCGAAGCCGGCGCGCGCCGTGCCGCCATGCCGGCGCTGCGCAAGATCGGCCTGCGCGCGGAGCGCGCCATGCTGGCGGCTACCGGCGGCGTCAACACCCATCGCGGCGCCATCTTCGGCCTGGGCCTGCTCTGCGCCGCCGCCGGTGCACGCGATGCCGGCCATGCCGATACCGATCTGAGCCTGGGCGCGGTGGTCGCGCGGCTCTGGGGCGGGGACATCCTGGCCGGACCGCGCCTGCCCGACAGCCACGGCGAATGCGCCGGCCGCCGCTACGGCGCCGGCGGCGCGCGGCATGAAGCGGCCGAGGGATTTCCCAGCGTCTACGAGATCGGCCTGCCTGCCCTGCGCGAAGCCAGCCGGCTGGCGCCGGGCGACGAGGAGGCCCTGCGCGTGCAGGCTTGCTTCGCGCTGATCGCCGCGGTGGAGGACACCAACCTGCTGCATCGCGGTGGCCTCGACGGCCTGCGTTTCGCGCAGCACAGCGCGCGCGCCTTTCTGGAACGCGGCGGCGTGGGCCAGGCGGACTGGCGCGCCGCCGCCGCCGCGATTCATCACGGCTTCGTCGAGCGGCGGCTCAGTCCGGGTGGCGCCGCCGATCTGCTGGCCATGTGCGTCTTCATCCGTGCGGTCGAGCACGGAGAGGCGCGATGAGCCACATCATCCTGCTGGCGTTGTTGCCGATCTTCTTCGTGCTGCTGCTGGGCTATACCGCCGGCAAATGGCGCCGGGTCGACAATACCCATGTCGGCGCGCTCAACACCGTGGTGATGAGCTACGCGCTGCCGGCCTCGCTGTTCGCGGCCACCGCCGCCACGCCGCGCCAGGCGATGCTGGCGCAGTGGTCGCTGCTGCTGATCCTGGGCTGCGCCATGATGCTGATCCATCCGCTGTGGTACCTGCTGCAGCGGCGCATGCTGCGGCGCCCCGCCGGCGAAGCCGCGGTGCAGGCGCTCACCGTAGCCCTGCCCAACTTCGCCGCGGCCGGCCTGCCCATCGTCGCCGCGCTGCTCGGAGCGGACAAGACCGTGCCGGTGGCGGTGGCGATCGCCGCCGGCGCGCTGCTGCCCTCGCCCGTCACCCTGGCCCTGCTCGAGCTGGCGAAGGGCGGCGCAGACGCCGCCCAGGGAAACATGGCAATACGCGTCGCCCGCGCCATGGGGCATGCGCTGCGCCGGCCGATCGTGCTGGCGCCGATCATCGGCACCATGCTGTCCCTGCTGCAATGGCCGCTGCCCGATGTCGCCGCGGCCTCGCTGCGGCAGATCGGCCAAGCCGCCGGCGGCCTGGCGCTGTTCGTCACCGGACTGATCCTGTCAGCGCAGCGCTTCCGCCTCAGCGCAAACACCCTGCTGGCAGTCGCCACCATCAATGTCGCCAGGCCCCTGCTGGCGCTGGCGATTGCGCGCCTGCTGGGCACCCCGCCGGAGATCACCCGCATCGCCGTGCTGATGGCCGCGCTGCCGGCGGGATTTTTCGGCATCCTGTTCGGCAAGAACTATGGCGTCAACTCGGAGGAAGCGGGGTCCACCATCATCGCCAGCACGGTGGCCTCCATGTTCACGCTGGCGCTGGTCATCGGCTGGCTTTACGGTTAGCGCGGAGGCGGCATGACGCTGGCGATCCTGTGCTCCGGACAAGGCGGGCAACACGCCGGGATGTTCGACCTGACCGGAGCCGCTCCCGCGGCAGCCGGGCTGTTTGCCGAAGCCACGCGCCTGCTCGGTCACGATCCGCGCGACTGGGTCCGCTCCGCCGGCATCGAAGAGCTGCACGCCAACCGCACGGCGCAACTGCTCTGCACCTTGCAGGCACTGAGCGCGGCCGCCGCGCTCGGCGATGCCCTGCCGTCGCGGCGCTGCGTTGCCGGCTACAGCGTGGGCGAGATCGCCGCCTGGAATGTGGCCGGCCTGATTGAAGCCGCGGATACGCTGAACCTCGTCGCGGCGCGCGCCGAAGCGATGGACGCCGCCAGTGGCGGCGACGAGGGCATGCTGTTCGTCCGCGGGCTCGATCCGGCGACCGTCACCAATCTTTGCACCGGGCGCGAGGCGGCCATCGCCATCATCAACCCCGGCGATGCCTGCGTACTGGCCGGCCGGCGTGCCGCACTGGCAGACATCGCCGCCGAAGCCCTGTGCCATGGTGCCGTGCGCGCGGTGCCGGTCGCCGTGAACGTCGCCTCGCATACCCGCTTTCTGGCCGGGGCCTCATCGGCCTTTCGCACAAGCCTGGCGCAGCTGCACATCGCACGCGCGCCGCATACGGGAACGCGCCTGCTTTGCGGCATCGACGGCACGGCCGTGCTGGATATCGCCGCCGGCATCGACAAACTGGCTTTGCAGATATCACAGCCGGTGCAGTGGGCCGCCTGCCTGGAGAGCTGCGTCGAAGCAGGCGCCAATGCCTTTCTCGAGCTCGGCCCCGGCCGCGCCCTCGCCGATATGGCGTCGAGCGCGTATCCCGCCATTCCGGCGCGCAGCCTGGATGATTTCCGCTCGCTGTTGGGCGTGCGCAATTGGCTGGCCGCGCAGGAAGGTCGAAACCAGGCCTGAAGATCGACCTGCCGCAGGCGAGCGACGCGCTCGACCAGCACCTGCATGAAGCCGGCCGGCGCAACCCGGCGCCGGAGTTGCATGTGTGCGCCGACAAGGCGACGCGCTACGAGGTGCTGGCCGAAGTGATGAGCGAGGCGAGCAAGGACGGGGTAACCCGTATCGGCTTTGTAACCGATCCTCTGACGCCATAGCATCTACAGGGCTTTAAGCATGTCCGCTATTTTTCAGCATTGACCCTCAAGAGTCGTGCTTGGGCCAGTTGCGGCCACACAATGTGCGAATCTCGGGGCATATAAGCGGCCATTGGCCGCCGCCCTCTGTCGGGCGCTTGACGGCCCGAAGCCGTCTGTCGCGGTCGGGTCGAGGACTGGCGCGCCGGTGTAGGTCAAGGTTTGGGTTCCCTGTTGGCTCGCCCTTTCGGTAATGCGAGTGTCCCAGCATCATGACCATGCCACGTTTCCAGTCCCCGCCAACATCG
>JAMFRN010000076.1 GCA_026224805.1 Nevskia soli | reverse complement strand
GGTGCGACAACATGCAGGGCTGCGTCGAATTCACCACGGTGATTGAAGGCAACGCCTGGACTGTGGAGCTGGATGGCGAGGCCAGCGGCGAAAAGGTGCATACCACCATTCACGCGACCATGAGTGCGGATCACAGCTCGATCCACGAAGAGGTTGCGAGCTCCTACGACGGTGGTCCGGCCAGGACGGAAACGATCAGCGAATACAAGCGGGTTGCATCCGGCGTCGCGCCGGAATGAGCGCCGCTCAGCGCCCGCGGTCGAAGCGCTGCTCGAGGTACTGCACGGCCAGGGCCTGAAGCTCGCGTAGCGCGCTGCCGCGTCCGGCCAGGCCATCCTCGTCGCTGAGTGCACTGGCGGCCTTCATCAGCTGCACCATGACGATTGCCATGTCGCGCGCCGCCTCGGCGGGAAGGCCGGGGGCGCGCGCGCTGAGGATGGCGGCGATGTTCTTGCGCAGCATGTGGCGGAAGGTGGTGCGCCGCGCCCGCTCGTCCATCCGCGCCTCGGCCAGCGGTATCGCCGCGGCGCGTTCGTGCGGACGGCCGCGCAGCAGGCCGAACAGCCTTTCGACCAGCGCCTGCGGGCTCAGCTCGCTTGCGCCCGCTTGCAGCGCCTGCAGGTCGCCGAGCAGCAGCGCCGCGTAGTTCTGCACCAGGGTGTCGGCCAGCGCTCCCTTGGTGGGGAAGAATTGATAGAGCGAGCCGATCGGCGCGTCGGCGCGCGCGGCGATCTCGGTCATCGTCGCCGCCTCGTAGCCCTTCTCCGCGAACACCGCGGTGGCTGCCTGCAGCAGCTCTGCCACCCTTTGCTTGCCGCGCTCGCGCTTGGGCGCGCGGGCGCGGCCGTCTTCAACCTGGCTTGACATTTATGAGTGTATCCTCATAATAGAGTTACATGAGGATATCCTCATGAACGTGTGTAACGCCACATCCATACCTGATCCTGTCCGGCCGGCGCAAGGCGCCTGCCGGCTTTGAGCGGAGAACATCATGCAGCTTAATCCGAAAACCACCGCCCTGGTCCTGATCGACCTGCAGAAAGGCATCCTCGCCATGCCGGTGGCGCCGCACCGCGGCAGCGAAGTGTACGAGCGCTCGATGCTGCTGACGCAACGTTTCCGCGCCGCCGGCGCGCCGGTGGTGCGGGTGCGCGTGTCGTTCGGCAAGGACCATGCGCTGGCACCGCGCCAGCCGGTGGACCAGCCGTCGAACCTGGCCGGCCTGCCCGCGGGCTGGGACGAGTTCCCCGACCAGCCGGAACAGGACGGCGATATCGTCGTCACCAAGCGCCAGTGGGGCGCCTTCCACGGCACCGACTTGGACCTGCAGCTACGCCGCCGCGGCATCAGCGGCATCGTGCTCGGCGGCATCTCCACCAACATCGGCGTCGAGTCCACCGCGCGCAATGCCTGGGAGCTGGGCTACGAGCTGGTGATCGCGGAAGACCTGTGCAGCAGCAGCAGCGCCGAGATGCACGCCTTCAGCCTGCAGCACATCCTGCCGCGCATCGCCCGAGTCACCAGCGCGGCGGCGATCACCCTGGGGTGAACACCGGGACCACCGCCATGAGCAGGCCGCTGCTGGCGCGCTGGCCGCTGCCGCTGCAATGGACGGCCCTGTTGCTGTTGTCCGCGCTGCTGTCCTGGGCCTGGGGCGCCGCCGGCATGCCGGCCGCCCTGCTGCTCGGGCCGATGATCGGCGGCATCGTGTTCGGTATGAACGGCGCCGTGCTGAAGGTACCGCGCCTGCCTTACATCGGCGCGCAGGCGGTGATCGGCGCCATGATCGGCTCGGTCATCACCCCATCGATCTTCAGTGCCTTCGCCCATGACTGGGCGCTGTTCTGCGCGGTGATGGCGGCCACCATGATCGGCGCCGCGGCGCTGGGCTGGCTGATCAGCCGCAGCGGCGTCATCCCCGGCGTCACCGCCGTCTACGGCACCTCGCCCGGCGCCGCCAGCAGCATGGTGCTGCTGGGCGAGGCCCAGGGCGCCGACGTCCAGCTGATCGCCTTCATGCAGTACTCGCGGGTCCTGCTGGTGGCGCTGGCCGCGGCCCTGGTGGCGCGCTTCGGCGTCGGCCACGCTGCCGCACCTGCATCGGCGGCGGCGTCCTGGTTCGCTCCGGTGCACTGGGCCATGCTGGCCGCGGTGCTGCTGATTGCCGTGCTGAGCCAGCTTGCCGGCCGCCTGCTGCGCCTGTCGGCCTGGGCGCTGCTCGGGCCGATGCTGGTGCTGTCGGGGCTGCATGCTTCCGGCTTGCTACAGATCGAGCTGCCGCGTTGGCTGCTGGCTGCTAGCTACGCCATGCTCGGCTGGAATATCGGCCTGGGGTTTCGGCGCGATACCCTGGTCCATGCGGCGCACGCGCTGTTGCCGGTGATCGGCTCCGCACTCGCATTGATCGCGTTCTGTGCCGCGCTGTCGTGGTGCCTGACCCTGCTGCTGCATATCGATCCACTGACGGCTTATCTCGCTACCAGTCCGGGCGGAATGGATTCGGTGGCGATCATCGCGGCCTCGTCGCCGCAGGTGGATATGCCGTTTGTGATGGCGTTGCAGGGGGTGAGGCTGGTGTTTGTCATTGCGCTCGCGCCGGCGTTGACGAAGCTGGTGGTGCGGAGTTCGGCGCATCTGCGGGCGCCGTCGATTCCAACCGGCGATTAATCCCGCGTGCCGCCCGGTGAACGGAAAAGCCCGGCGGACTTGCGTCCGCCGGGCTGGTGCTTGCCGCGTTGCCTGGTTGCCGGGTGCGGCGCCCTGCCTTTACCGCATCCGGGCCTGCCTCATCTGCCCAGGTCCCCCAGGAAGCGGTTGGTGTACTCCAAGGGCGTACTGCCGGAGATCGAATTGCAGGTGGTGCAGGCCCCGGTCTTCCATGGTTATGTCGCTTCTGTGCTCCTCGAGACCTCCACGCCGACGACGGTGGAGCAGATCGAAGCGGCGTTGGCGGGGGATCACATAGATGTGGTTTCGACCGAGTTCGATCCGCCGAGCAACCTGAGCGCCGCTGGCCAGGAGGATGTGATGGTGCTCGTCCGAGCGGCAGGGAAGGCGTCGGTGGGTACACG
>JAMFRN010000075.1 GCA_026224805.1 Nevskia soli | reverse complement strand
GACGTAGCCGCAAGAAGCAAAGTAGTTCGAACACTCTTCTTGGGTAAAGATGTCGACGAGGGTTCCGATGTACTCCCAGAGGGCATCGACGGTTCGGATCGCTGCTTTTCGTAGAAGTGTTTTGAGCTTTGCGAAGAGCTTTTCGATCGGGTTCAGATCGGGCGAGTACGGCGGCAGGTAGCGGAGGCTGGCGCCAACCGCCTCGATGGCTTCCCGAACGCCGGTGACCTTGTGACTGCCCAGATTGTCGGCAATCACGATGTCGCCGGGCATCAAGGTCGGGCAGAGGAAATCCTGGACGTAGGCCAGGAAGGTGACCCCATCCATCGGTCCGTCGACCACCAGTGGGGCCGTCAGGCCATCGCGGCGCAATCCCGCCAGGAAGGTTGTGGTCTTCCAGTGCCCATGCGGCACCGAGCTCACACAGCGCTGGCCGCGGGGCGCCCATCCGTAGCGGCGGGCCATGTTGGTGCTGGCTCCGGTTTCATCCAGGAAGACCAGCTTGGAAAGATCGATTCGGGATTGCTCGTTCTGCCACTCACACCGCAACTTCTGCACGTCCGGTCTTCCTTGCTCGCTGGCGTGCAGGGTTTTTTTTAAGACTCAAATCCCACTTGTTCATCTGATGCCACAGCGCAGGGACCTTGATGATGACGCCCTGTCGTTCGAGCCGCTCACTGAGTTGGGCCAGCGTCAGTCCAGGCTCTGTCTTGAGCCATTCCCGCACCGTGGATTCCATGCCGGCGACGCGTGACTTCCGATAACCCCCTCGCTGAAGACCACTACGCGCTCCATCAGATTGGAATCGGCTGCGTACCTGGTGAACCCACTGTCGGCTGACCTCGAAACGCCGCGCAATCTCGGTCGGACCATCCCCTCGCTCCAGCGCCCTCAGAACACGATCACGCAAATCCTGCGAATACGTCTCCATGGCTCATCCTGCCTCTCAAAGAATGCAGAAATGAGTTTAACGTATCGTCAATAATTAAATCAAAAATTCTCTAGCGGACGGAGCGCAGCTTCAGGCGCTCACCCCAGGGGACGTCACCACTGATCGCCGCTTACCGCGGCCTTGACCGATCAGGCCAAGGCGCACGGATTCATCCGCTTATTCGCCCGCTGCCGGGCTCTCTGCAACCGGGCTGCTGTCCGCCGCTACGACCGGCTCAGGCGACGCAATCGCCGGGCTGGCCGGCGCGGGCGCCTTGAACATGTCCGGCTGAACTGTCGCCGCAGCTGCGACCGGAGCTACTTCAGAGGTGGTGGATTCGGAGCTCGGCTCCACAGCCGGCGCAACCGGGTTGGCATCGTTCGGCCTCGGCCGGGGCCCTTGGCCCCCCTGACCCTTGCGTTGAACATTGCCGAACTTGGAGCGGGGATGCTGCGCTTGCTGCGGGTGCCGCGCCGGCTGTTGCTGCCGCGGCTGCCGTTCCTGCCGTTCCTGCTGTTCCTGTTGTCGCGGTTGCTGTTCCTGTTGTCGCGGTTGCTGTTCCTGCTGCCGCGGCTGCGCTTCGACGCGCGGCGCCAGCAGCGCTGCCGCAGCCATGCGGGCTTCCCAGTCGCAAGCCCCGGAGTTGGACAGTTTGTCCCGCAGGGAACAACCGGAGGCGCAGTAGGTCCGGCGCCGGTCGCACCACGGGATAGGCGGCCGCTGGTCCGCTGCACTGGCCTTGGTGTCGCCCGAATGGCGTTCGTTTGCTCGAGTCATTGACAGATGTCCATACATCAACAGAGGCCGGATTGCGCACGCCATGCGCTCCTGTTCAAGAGATGCCCGATTCGGACATCCACAGAGCGCCAGCGACGAACCCGGCACAGCCCCGGTATTTTGGCGAGGCGAGGATTGGCAAGAAAAACCCCAAGACAAACCGCTTGGTGAATCGTGTCTGCGTTACCCCGGTGGCGCTGGAGTAACCAGGACCACGCCGATCACTCGACGTTGATCCAACAGCCGTTTGATTGTTCGCTACCTTTGATCGGGGCGCCTTGCCGCGCCTGGATCAAAAATGGCGGAGAGAGCGGGATTCGAACCCGCGATACGGGGTTTAGCCGTATACACGCTTTCCAGGCGTGCTCCTTCAACCGCTCGGACACCTCTCCGGATTTACCGCATTCCGGGGACCGTCAGGCCACCCGGGGGCGCGTATTGTATGCGAGACGCGCGCTACTGTCCTGCCCCGAGGCCGGCATCGGCGCCGGGCGGCATCGGCGGCGGCTCGTCCAGGCAGGCGTAGGTCTTACGGTGCGGGTGCGCGGGATCGATGACTTTGCTGCCGTACGGGGCATCCTGCGCGGCCACCGGCGCCGGCGGAACCCTCAGCGCGGTGGGGGAATTCGGGATCTTCAGGCCATCGCCGGCGGTGATCTCGGGGATCGACGCCACATGATCGTACTTCTGCTCCTTCATGCAATAGGACTTGCTGGCGCACCCGGCAGACAACAGCACCGCGAGCAGAACGGGAACGCGCACAACGATACGGCGATGTTTCATCACAGGGCTCCGGCCGCTTGCAGCGCTGCGCGCACGGTCGTGTAGTGGGAAGGATCGAGCGGCACCAGCGGCAGGCGGATGCCTGCACCGATACGGTTCATGGCTTGCAACGCCCACTTTGCCGGAATCGGGTTGGGCTCAACGAACAGGTCCTTGTGCAGCAGGCGCAGCCTGGCATCGGCAGCCTCGGCCGCGGCGCGGTCGCCGGCGATGGCGGCGGCGCACATCTGGTGCATCAGGCGCGGCGCAACGTTGGCGGTGACCGAGATATCGCCCTGGAATCCCATCAGGATCGACTCGCAGGCGCTGGCATCGTCGCCGGACAGCAGGGTGAAGCCCGTCAGCTTCAGCGCCAGCAGCTCGCTCACCCGGCCCAGTTCGCCCTTGGCCTCCTTCAGGCCGACGATGTTGTCGATCGGCGCCAGCCGCTTGACCGTGGCCGGCAGCAGGTCGCAACCGGTGCGGCCCGGCACGTTGTACAGGATGATCGGCACGTCCACCGCCTCGGCGATGGCCTTGTAGTGGCGATACAGGCCCTCCTGCGGAGGCTTGTTGTAATACGGCGTGACCAGCAGGCAGGCGTCGGCGCCGGCATTCTTGCCCTCGGCGGTCAGCTCGATCGCCTCGGCGGTGGAATTGGCCCCGGTGCCGGCGATCACCGGCACCCGCTTGCGCGCCACCTCGACCACGCAGCGGACCACCGCGATATGCTCCTCGACATCAAGGGTCGCCGACTCGCCGGTAGTGCCCACGGCGACGATGCCGTCGGTACCTTCGGCGATATGCCACTCGACCAGACGCTCCAGGGCCGGAAAATCGACCGAGCCGTCTTCAGACATGGGGGTGACGATGGCAACGATGCTGCCGCGGATCATTCGGGCTGTGCGGAGATTGGGTAAACTGGGATTATAGCCATGCGCGCCACCGGATATGCGTGGTTTACATAAAAAACCGCGTGGCGCTACCACGATAACGACCGATCACCTATCCTTGAGTTCGATGGCCGCCTCTTCCGATAATTTACTGTCCATTTCCGTTCTTGCCAGCCCGCGCCCGCAGCTGGCGCTGGACCTGTTCAAGGCCATCCGCGAGCGCGGCGGCGAGGTCGAGGACTGCCGCATCGCCCCGGTGGGCGACCGCCTCACCGCCAATATGGTGGTTTCCGGCAACTGGAGCGCCCTGGGCCGGCTGGAAACCGCCCTCCCCGGCATCGCCGAGAAGCTGGACCTGCAGGTGCGCTTCCAACGCTGCGGCATGCGCGAGCAGAACCCCGAGTTCCGCCCCTATGCCGCCGATGTGATCGCACCGCAACAGCCGGATCTGCTGGTGCACCTGCTGGAGTTCTTCCACGGCCAGGACGTGCAGGTGGCGGAGATGTCGACCCAGAAATACCAGTCCACCCATACCGGCGCCGGCATGGTCAGCGTGCAGATGGTGCTGCATGTGCCGGTGAACCAGCATCCGCAGGCGCTGCGCGAGTCCTTCATGGACTTGTGCGACGACCTCAACGCCGACGGCATGCTCGATCCGATCAAAAGCTAAGCCCCCGAGCCGAACTAACCCTTGAGCCGAACCGTCATTTCAGTGCAACACGGGTACAGTCTGATCGTCGCTCCGCCGCCGCGGATCAGAACCATCCGGCCATGCAGGCTGAGGAGACCCCGATGAGCATCAAGCCCGGCGACAAGCTGCCGGACCTCGAGCTGCCCGCCAACGGCGGCCGCGAAGTCGGCCTGAAAGACTACAAGGGCAAGAAGCTGGTGGTGTACTTCTACCCGCGCGACAACACCCCCGGCTGCACCCTGGAAGGGCAGGAGTTCACCGCCCTGTACAAGGAATTCACCAAGGCCGGCGCCGACATCGTCGGCGTGTCCAAGGACAGCGTGAAGTCGCACGACAACTTCTGCGCCAAGTTCGGCTTTCCCTACACCCTGCTCTCCGATGCCGACGGCAAGCTGTGCGACGCCTTCGGCGCCATCGTCGAGAAAAGCATGTACGGCAAGAAGTACCTGGGCATCGACCGCTGCACCTTCCTGTTCGACGCCAAGGGTGTGCTGCGCCAGGACTGGCGCAAGGTGTCGGCCAAAGGCCATGCGGCCGCCGTGCTGGAGGCGGTGAAGGCCCTCTGATTGCGGAATCCTCCTATCTCTTCGTTGCACCACCCTCGCCGGCCGGCGTGTTGCGCATCGGCCGGCGTTTCTGCGCCTAACCCACGGACTCGATGAAAAAGAAGATTTTCGTCCTTGATACCAACGTGCTGATGCACGATCCCAGCGCCCTGTTCCGCTTCGAGGAACACGACCTGTTCATTCCCATGGTGGTGCTGGAGGAGCTGGACGCCGCCAAGAAAGGCACCAGCGAGGTGTCGCGCAACGCGCGGCAGGTGAGCCGCTTCCTTGACGAGCTGATGCGCGACAAGGATCACGCGCAGATCGAAAAGGGCATCGCCCTGCCAGCGCCGCAAAGCGGCAAGACCAATGGCAACGGCAGCAACGGCAATGGCCACGCCAACAGCCACGGCGCGGCCTCCACCGGCCGCCTGTTCTTCGAGACCAAGCCGACCACCGCCTCGCTGCCGGACGTGCTGCCGGGCAACAAGCCCGACAACAGCATCCTGCTGACCGCGCTGAGCCTGCGCAGCGAGCACCCGACCCGGCCGATCACCCTGGTGTCGAAAGACATCAACCTGCGCATCAAGGCGGCCATCGTCGGCGTCCACACCGAGGACTACCAGAACGACCAGGTGCTGGAAGACCTGGATCTGCTCTATACCGGCTACGCCCATCTGCCGGCCGATTTCTGGCAGACCCACGGCGAGAAGATGGAATCCTGGCAGGACGACCGCGGCCGCGCCTGTTATCGCGTGGCCGGCCCGAAAGTGAAGGACTGGCACGTCAACCAGTTCCTGTACCTGCCGGACGAAGCCGAGCGCGGCCTGGAAATGACGGTGCAGGCGCAGGACGAGAAAAGCGCCACCCTGCACGTGATCCGCGACTACCGCCAGGGCAAGACCCCGGTGTGGGGCATCCATGCCAAGAACCGCGAGCAGAATTTCGCCCTCAACCTGCTGCTCGACCCGGAAGTGGATTTCGTCACCCTGCTCGGCGCCGCCGGCACCGGCAAGACCCTGCTGGCCCTGGCCGCCGGCCTGGCGCAGACCCTGGACGAGCCGCGCTACCGCGAGATCATCATGACCCGCGTCACCGTGCCGCTGGGCGAGGACATCGGCTTCCTGCCCGGCACCGAGGAAGAGAAGATGACGCCGTGGATGGGCGCGCTGATGGACAACCTGGAAGTGCTGACCCAGACCAGCAACGCCGGCGACTGGGAACGCGCCGCCACCAACGACCTGCTGTCCAAGCGCATCAAGATCCGCAGCCTGAATTTCATGCGCGGCCGCACCTTCCTCAACCGCTACATCATCATCGACGAGGCGCAGAATCTCACCGCCAAGCAGATGAAGACGCTGATCACCCGTTGCGGCCCCGGCAGCAAGATGGTGTGCCTCGGCAACCTGGCGCAGATCGACACGCCCTACCTGTCCGAAACCACCTCGGGCCTGACCTACGTGGTGGACCGCTTCCGCGGCTGGCCGCACGGCGGCCACGTCACCCTGGCGCGCGGCGAGCGCTCGCGCCTGGCGGCCTACGCTTCGGATATTTTGTAAAATAGAAAGTATTGGGGGGATTCATATGCTGCGCTTCCTGGCACGCGGGGTGAAGGACGGGGCCCTGTCGCTGGCGCTGAAGGCTTACGTCAACGACAAGCTTGGCGCCTATGGCGAAATCACCGATTGCACGGTGGATACGGACTCCAACAAGCTGACGGCGAAAGCCATACTCAAGGGCGAGCGCGACTCGGTCACCGCCACCATCGAGCGTTACGAGATCGAGAAGGAAGGCGAGGATTACTACATCGTGCTGAAGAAGTTCTCCAGCTCGCGCGCCTGGCTGACCCTGCTGCTGAACAAGCTGTGGGCCGACAAGCGCTTCAAGCTGCCCGGCGCGGTCAGCAAGCTGCTCTAGTGGGAGCCGGGGTGAACCGCCGCGCCCTGGACCAGCTCTGTACGCCCTGGCCGGGGGTCAGCCGCGACGTCAAGTGGGGCGCGGATCTGGTCTATTCGGTGGCCGGCAAGATGTTCCTGGTCTGCCTCGACCAGCCGCAGCCGGAGGCTTTCAGCTTCAAGGTGCCGGACGAGCATTTCCTGGCCCTGACGGAGCAGCCGGGGATCATCCCATCGCCCTATGCCGCCCGCTATAAATGGATCAGGGTGACCGAGCCGAAGCGCTACGGCGACGCCTGGCTCGCCGCGCGCATCCGCGAATCCTATGAACTGGTCGCCGCCAAGCTGCCGAAGAAGACCCGGCTGGCGCTCGGGATAGAGCTATCCACGGATAGGCTTTAAGTGACCCTGACGCTTGCCGCCCTGTGCGGCTTCGCCTTCCTCGCCGGCTTCGTCGACGCCGTGGTCGGCGGCGGCGGCCTGATCCAGATTCCCGCCCTGTTCGTGCTGATGCCGCAGCTGCCGCCGGCGCTGCTGTTCGGCACCAACAAATTCGCCGCGGTCTGGGGCACCCTCAGCGCCGCCCTGCAGTACGCGCGGCGGGTGCCGCTGATCTGGCCCACGGTGCTGCCGGCATCGCTGGCGGCGCTGCTGTTCTCGTTCCTCGGCGCGCATACGGTCAGCGCGATCGATCCGGCCCTGCTGCGGCCGCTGATCCTGATCCTGCTGCTCGCCGTGCTCGGCTACACGCTGTGGAAAAAGGACTTCGGCACCCTGCATGCGCCGCGTCTGGGCCGGGCGCAGCAGCTATGGCTGGGCCTGGCCACCGGCGCCCTGATCGGCTTCTACGACGGCTTCCTCGGTCCGGGGACCGGCAGCTTCCTGATCTTCGCCTTCGTCGGCCTGTTCGGCTTCAGCTTTCTGGCCGCCTCGGCTTCCGCCAAGGCGGTCAATGTCGTCACCAACTTCGCCGCCCTGGCCTATTTCATCACCCATGGCGATGTGCTCTATGCCACCGCCCTGCCGATGGCGGCCTGCAATATCACCGGCTCCCTGGTCGGCTCGCGGCTGGCGTTGCAGCGCGGCAGCGGCTTCGTGCGCGGCCTGTTTGTGGTGGTGGTGGCGGTGCTGATTGCGCGTTTCGCCTACGACATCTTCAAGCCGCAAGGCAGATAGAGCAGGTCGGCTCAAGCGAAGCGTAGCCGACAGGCCGAGCACGTCGGCTCCGCTTCGCTTGAGCCGACCTACGCCCGCTCCGAATCGAAAGCCAGCACGTCGGCAAGCTCCGGCAACCCCAGCAGCAGCATCAACAGCCGGTCCAGGCCCAGCGCCACGCCGGCGCACTGCGGCATCCCCGCTTGCAGCGCGGCGACCAGCCGGGCGTCATAGGGCGGCGCTTCACGCCCCTGTTCGAGCCGCCGCGCCCGGTCCTGCTCGAAGCGGCGGCGCTGCTCGGCGGCATCGGTCAATTCATGGAAGCCGTTGGCCAGCTCGATACCCTTCCAGAACAGTTCAAAGCGCTCCGCCACCGGCGGATCGCCGGCGCGCACCCGCGCCAACGCGGCTTGCGAGGCGGGAAAATCGTACAGAAAGGCCGGATTGTCCAGCCCCAGCCGCGGGCCGACCAGCGCCGACATCAACAGGTCGAGATAGACGTCGGGGCTGGTCTCCCCGGCCAGTTCGGTGGACAGGTTCAGGCACTCCACACAGGCCTGACGCAGATGCTCCAGGCTAGCGCCAAAGGGATCCAGCGCGGCATGCCGCAGGAACGCCTCGCGGTAAGTCAGCCGCTCCCAGCGCGGGCCGTCCGGCACGCCGGCACTGCGCAGCAGCGCCTCCACTTCGTCCATCAGGCGCAGATGATCCCAGCCCGGCCGGTACCACTCCAGCATGCTGAACTCGGGGTTGTGATGGCGCCCCGCCTCCTCGCGCCGGAACACGCGGGCGATCTGGTACACCGGGCCGCTGCCCGCCGCCAGCAGCCGCTTCATGGCGAACTCCGGGGAGGTCTGCAGCCAGCGTTCCGCCCCCGGCTTTTCACGCGTGGCGAAGCTGTCGATATTGGGGTCGACGGTGGCCGCGGCGGACAGTACCGGGGTCTCCACTTCGAGCACCTGATGCACTCCGAAGTAGCCCCGTATCGCGCCATAAAGTCGCGCGCGTGCACGCAAAACATCCATCTCCGCGCGGGGTTTCCAATCCATGTGTTTTTTCATTGACGTTGAGATATGCGGGTGCTATAACGCCCCAACTTTATTGCTTTCGCGATAAACGACTACCTTAGCAAGACCATAAAGACGGAGACACTGGTGACAACCAAAAAGGGCGCGACCAAAGCCAAGGCGAAGAAGAAGCCCGTGACGGCCAAAGCGGCGAAGAAGTCCGTTGCCAAAAAGGCCGCGAGCGCGGTCAAAAAGGTCCTTAAAAAGGCGAAAAGCGTGGTGAAGAAGGCCGCCAAGCCGCTAGCCAAAAAGGCAGCGAAGAAGCCCGTTGCCAAGAAAGCCAAAGCGATTGCCAAGAAACCGGCCGCGAAAAAGGTTGTCGCCAAGAAAGCAGCGCCCAAGCCGGTAGCCAAGAAAGTCGTCGCCAAGCCGGCACCAAAAAAAAAACCGAAGCGCTTAGCGCCCCGCCCCAAGCCAGCCCCGGCGCCAGCCCCCACTCCGGTGGCAGCCCCGATACCGCCGGCTCCGGCACCAGCCCCCGTCTCAACGGAGGCACCGGCAGCCACGCCGGACCCGGTGCAGACCACGATCCCAACGCTATAAGGAAGCCCACGCCGCGGCCGGCTCCCGCCAAGCACACTCACGCCGTCAAGCCGGTGGTGGTGCGAAGGACCCATCCGTACAAGCCCGGTGAGGAGTTGAGCGAAGACGACATTCGTGCCATGCCGGAATCGGCATACATGAATGAAGGTCAGCTCGACTTCTTCCGCGGCCTGCTGATGAAGATGCGCAGCGAAGTGCTGGCGCGCGAGCTGGACGTGAAGGAGCGGCTGCACCAGCGCGAGATCTTCGCCGATCCCGCCGATCGCGCCACGGCCGAGGAAGAGCACTGGCTCGATCTGCGCCTGCGCGAACGCGAATCCTATTTGCTGCGCAAGATCGACGAATCGCTACGCCGCATCCGCGACAAGGAATACGGTTACTGCGTCAAGACCGGCGAGCCCATCGGCATTCCCCGACTGCTGGCCCGCCCCACCGCCACCGTCTGCGTCGACGTGAAGGGCCAGGACGAGAAGGTGGAGACGCATTTCCGCGACCGTTGAGCGTTTTCCAGCTACAAACGACAAACCCCGGCCTTGCCCGGGGTTTGTCGTTTGTAGCGCGGCCGCGGCGGAATTTTCGAGGTCGCCGCCCAGGGCCCGGAGGGCAAGCCCGGCAACAAGCGACAAATTACCCTCCTTAACGGACAGGGCCCTTCACAAAGATTATCGATAATCTATAATGCCGCGCCTCCGGCACCGGGTTACCGGGTGCCTCTCCCGCCGGCCTTGCGCGCCGGCCGCCCGCAGCGGCGAGGCCGTTGCGAGCCCAATTGGAGCACATGATGTGGATTGTTAGAGTCGCGCTGCAGCGTCCATACACCTTCATCGTGCTGGCCCTGCTGATCGTGCTGCTGGGCGTGTTCACGATCCTGCGCACCGCTACCGATATCTTCCCCAATATCAGGATCCCGGTGGTCGCGGCGGTGTGGAGCTACTCCGGCCTGCCGCCGGAAGAGATGTCCAGCCGCATCATCCTGTTCTCCGAGCGTACCGCGCAGACGGTGGTGAACGACGTCGAGCACACCGAGTCGCAGTCGCTCAACGGCATCGCGGTGGTGAAGTACTTCTTCCAGCCCACCGTCAACGAGGAACTGTCCTACGCCCAGATCACCGGCGTGTCGCAGACCCAGTTGCGCTTCTCCCCGCCAGGCACCAATCCGCCGTTCATCCTGGCGTACAACGCCTCCAGCGTGCCGATCATCCAGCTGGCCCTGTCCAGCACCAAGCTGTCCGAATCGCAGCTGTTCGATCTGGGCAACACTGTGGTGCGCACGGCGCTGTCAACGGTGCAAGGTGCCTCCCTGCCCTTCCCCTACGGCGGCAAGCAGCGCCAGGTGCAGGTGGACCTCGATCCGCAGGCGCTGCGCGCCAGGGGCCTGTCCGGCTCCGACGTCACCTCGGCCATCGCGGCGCAGAATCTGGTGCTCCCGGCCGGCACCGAAAAGATCGGCGGCCTCGAATACTTCGTCAAGCTCAACGCCAGCCCGACCAAGCTGGAAGAGCTGAACGACGTGCCGATCCGCTCCCGTGACGGCAGCGTGGTGTATGTGCGCGACGTCGCCCACGTGCGCGACGGCTACCCGCCGCAGACCAACATCGTGCGCCTGGAAGGCAAGCGCGCGGTGTTGATGAGCGTGCTCAAGACCGGCACCACCTCGACCCTGGACATCATCAACAGCATCAACGAGAAGCTGCCGCAGATCCGCGCCCAGTTGCCGCCGGAAATGAAAATCCAGGCCCTGGGCGACCAGTCGATCTTCGTCCGCGGCGCCATTTCCGGGGTGATCCGCGAGGCGGTGATCGCGGCGGCGCTGACCGGCCTGATGATCCTGCTGTTCCTGGGCAGCTGGCGCAGCACCCTGATCATCACCATTTCCATCCCGCTGTCGATCCTGGCGTCGATCATCTGCCTGTCGGCACTGGGCGAAACCATCAATATCATGACCCTGGGCGGCTTGGCGCTGGCGGTGGGCATCCTGGTCGACGACGCCACGGTGACCATCGAGAACATCAACTACCACCTCGAGCATGGCAAGGACGTGGAAACGGCGATCCTCGACGGTGCTGCCCAGATCGCCCTGCCGGCCCTGGTGTCGACGCTGGCGATCTGTATCGTGTTCATCCCGATGTTCCTGCTGGCCGGCATCGCAAAATTCCTGTTCGTGCCGCTGGCCGAAGCAGTGGTGTTCGCCATGCTGGCCTCGTACATCCTGTCGCGCACCCTGGTGCCGACCCTGTCGAAGTACTGGCTGAAGATGCACGACCCGGAGGCGCACGCCAATGCGCGCGGCGCGCTGGCGCGCTTCCAGCTCGGCTTCGAGCGCCGCTTCGAGGCGGTGCGCGAGCGCTATCACGGACTGCTGGAGCGGGCGCTGCACAGCGGCCTGCCCTTTGTCGCCATCTTCCTGCTGGTGATGGCGAGCACCGCCATTCTGGCCTTCCCGTTCGGCAAGTACATGCCGGGCCTGGGCCAGGACTTCTTCCCCTCCGTCGACGCCGGCCAGATCAAACTGCATCTGCGCGCCCGCACCGGCACCCGCATCGAGGAAACCGCCGCGCTATGCGATGCGGTGGAGGCCTCGATCCGCGACACCATCCCGGCCAAGGAGCTGGGCAGCGTGGTGGACAACATCGGCCTGCCCTACAGCGGCATCAACACCGCCTACAGCACCTCCGCGGCGGTGGGTCCGGGCGACGCCGATGTCTTCGTGACGCTGAAGGAAGGCCATCACCCGACAGCCGACTACGTGCGCACCCTGCGTACCAAGCTGTCAGAATCGTTCCCGTCGACCTCGTTCGCCTTCCTGCCGGCCGACATCGTCAGCCAGATCCTCAATTTCGGCCTGCCCAGCCCTCTGGACATCCAGATCAGCGGCTTCAACGTCGACGCCAACCGCACCTACGCCAACGCCCTGCTGGACAAGCTGCGCGGCATTCCGGGCGCGGTGGACCTGCGCATCCAGCAGGCCTTCGACTATCCGCAGATCAATGTCGACGTGGACCGCAGCAAGGCGCAGCTGCTCGGGCTGACCCAGCTGAACGTGGCCGGAAACATCCTGGTGTCCCTGTCCGGCAGCTTCCAGACCTCGCCCTCGTTCTGGATCGAACCCAAGACCGGCACCCAGTACAACGTCGCCACCCAGACGCCGCAGGCCCAGCTGGACTCGCTCAACGACCTGGCCACCACCCCGGTGACCACCGGCACCGGCCAGGGCACCAACGGCGTGCCGCAGCTGCTGGCCAATGTGGCGAGCTTCCACCGCAGCGTCGGCGCCTCCGTGGTCAGTCACTACAACGCCACCCCGGTGCTGGATATCTATGGGACGGCGCAGGACATCGACCTGGGCTTCATTTCGGCCGAGGTCAACAAGATCGTGGCGGCAACCAAGAAAGACGTGCCCAAGGGCTCGCAGGTGGTGGTGCGCGGCCAGGTGCAGACCATGAAGCAGTCCTTCAACGGCCTGCTGCTCGGCCTGATCGGCGCCATCATCCTGGTGTACCTGTTAATCGTGGTGAATTTCCAGTCCTGGCTGGATCCGTTCATCATCATCACCGCCCTGCCCGCGGCGCTGGCCGGCATCGTCTGGATGCTGTTCCTGACCCACACCACGGTGAGCGTGCCGGCGCTGACCGGCGCCATCATGTGCATGGGCGTGGCCACCGCCAACAGCGTGCTGATCGTC
>JAMFRN010000074.1 GCA_026224805.1 Nevskia soli | reverse complement strand
GGCGCACGACGACTAGAAGAATGTTTCCTACCGCCACTTGCATTCTCCAGGAGGGAGCGCAGTAGCGAGCTCTGTTCGGCATCCTTTACCCTCAACTGCTCCAACGCCGCGCTAAGCTGCTCCTGTACGCCAGTGAGGATATCGCAGAGGTGCAGCGTATTCTGGGCCGCCAATATCATGCGGTAGTGGGCAATCCACCCTACATCGTAGTTATCTGGACAGCGCGGAGGGATTGGTTCGCATCGGCCCGCAAACAGAGCGAGAGTTCGGCCGGGGCCACTATCGCGATTTGCTGGCTTCCTTTAGTGGCGCACAGCTCCTGACAGGTAGATGCGGAAGTGCCGAGGTTGGTTACATCGATCCGACAGTGCTGACCGGAGAAGAGCCTCAGAGGCTGCTTCTTCTGGCTGGTCGCAGTTGGCTGGTGAAGGAGGTCGAGTGGTCCAAACGGATTGTTTGGCTGGAGCCTGCGAAAGAAGGCGGCAAAGCTCGTTGGATGGGAGGTGCTCGTACTTTAAGCCGAGAGGTGTGCCAGGGTATCCGTACTGTCTTGGCAGAGGGCGTGTCACCTGCTATCCAGCTTTCGCAGCGTGGAAAAGTTGAGCTTGCTGCTTTGCAGGACGA
Source organism: Nevskia soli (assembly GCA_026224805.1). Taxonomy (GTDB): domain Bacteria; phylum Pseudomonadota; class Gammaproteobacteria; order Nevskiales; family Nevskiaceae; genus Nevskia; species Nevskia soli_A. Next base: position 33,960 of record JAMFRN010000074.1, on the reverse strand, counting down.
GTTGTCTCTGTCTTCCGATACTCACTTAATGTCGAGGGTCAAAGAAAGTCAGACGCGTACATGAACATTTGCTGGTACGAAGGCGAACCGGACCTACGCGCGTGCCGCTGCTAATGGGGGAGGGCGCGTCAAATTTGATGCATTGAGCGTTCAAGCACCTGTTTCCGCGATGAGACTTGAAGGCAATAGCGACATGGCCGTCAAATTGACCGCCGAAGAGTTGGCAACGTTTGCGGAGGGAGTTAGCTTCGCTCACTGCGATCGCCTGAACGCCACCTCAGTCGCGGAAAGAGGTAATAATTGGTCGGGCTTTCTATCTGAAGTACCGCCGACGATGATGATGATTTACTTTTTCTCTGGGCAGCACACAAGGCAGCAAAGTCCACGCGTGCCGAAAACGGATCGGAACGGAGACGACGAATCCCGGAAACGACAATGCCCATTCGTATGAGTGGGCATTTCGTTATGCATATTCTAGATGGCTGCGGGGTGAAGTCGGACCACAGACGCAAAGAATTTCAATCACTGTGTCATCAGCTGCTAGGAGCTGGGAACGACTTCCGCGTTTCACGTTGGCGGAAAATAGGTCAGTCGCGCTAACTAACGGTTTTTAGTCGCAGAATTATGGCGCGAGTCGCAATTACTTTGGCGCCCTACGGACCTACAACAACATCAAACATCAATATTCCCCGCCCTCAACGCATTATTTTCAATAAACGCCCGGCGCGGTTCCACATCGTCGCCCATCAGGGTCGTGAAAATCTGGTCCGCGGCGATCGCGTCCTCGATCTGCACCTTGAGCAGGCGGCGCACGGTCGGGTCCATCGTCGTTTCCCACAGCTGCTCGGGGTTCATCTCGCCCAGCCCTTTGTAGCGCTGTTTCGAGACGGTGCGCTCGGCTTCGTCGCGCAGCCAGTTCATCGCGTGGTGGAAGTCGTCGACGGCTGATTCCTTCATGCGCTCGCCTTCGCCGCGGCGCACGAAGGCGCCTTCGCCGATCAGGCCCTGGAACGTGGCCGCTGCGCTGGCCAGCACGCTGTAGTCGGCGCCCTGGACGAAGTCGGCGTCGATGGCGCTGACCTTGATGTTCCCGTGATGCATGCGCTCGATGCGCAGCATATGTTTTTCCGATAGTTCGTCGGAACGCACGGTTACCTTCACGGCCGGGTCGTTGATGGTTTTTTCCATCGAGGCGGCTGACACCTGCGACGTTTCGATCGTGCTCAGGTCCAGCGTCACGCCGGTCATGATGGCGGTCAGCGCGGCGCGGTCGATCACGCGCGTCAGGCGCAGCATGATGGCGTTGGCCAGGTTGAATTTGCGTACCAGTTCGGCCAGCACGTCGCCGGTGATCGCTTCGGCGCCGTCTTTCGGGAACAGGGCGGCGCCGTTCAGGGCCACCGTCATCATGTAGCTTGCTTCTTCGACGTCGTCCTTCAGATAGCGCTCGTCGCGGCCGACCTTCACCTTGTACAGCGGCGGCTGGGCGATGTAGATGTGGCCGCGCTCGACGAGCTGCGGCATCTGGCGGTAGAACAGCGTCAGGAGCAGGGTGCGGATGTGGGCGCCGTCGACGTCGGCGTCGGTCATGATGATGATGCGGTGATAGCGCAGGTTCTCCGGCTTCATGTCGTCGCGGCCGATGCCGCAGCCCAGCGCGGTGATCAGGTTGCCGACTTCCTGCGAGGACAGCATCTTCTCCAGCCGCGCCTTCTCGACGTTGAGGATCTTGCCCTTCAGCGGCAGGATCGCCTGGAAGCGGCGGTCGCGGCCCTGCTTGGCGGAGCCGCCGGCGGAGTCGCCCTCGACCAGGAAGATCTCGGACTGCGCCGGGTCCTTCTCTTGGCAGTCGGCCAGCTTGCCCGGCAGGCCGGCGATGTCCAGCACGCTCTTGCGCCGGTTCAGCTCCTTGGCCTTGCGTGCGGCTTCGCGGGCGCGGGCGGCGTCCACCACTTTGGCGCCGATCATCTTGGCTTCGCGCGGGCGCTCCAGCAGGAATTCCTTGAGCTTCTCCACGATCAGCTGCTCGACCGCCACCTTGACCTCGGAGGAGACCAGCTTTTCCTTGGTCTGTGAGGAGAACTTGGGATCGCGCACCTTGACCGACAGCACCGCGGTGAGGCCTTCGCGCGCGTCATCGCCGATCGGCTCGACCTTTTCCTTCTTGGCCAGCCCCTCGCTCTCGAGGTAATCGTTCATGGTGCGCGTCAGCGCATTGCGGAAGCCGGTGAGATGGGTGCCGCCGTCCTTCTGCGGGATGTTGTTGGTGAAGCAGAACACCCCTTCCTGGTAGGAATCATTCCACTGCAGCGCGGCCTCGACGCCGATGCCGTCCTTCTCCGCGTCGACGTAGATGATGGTCTCGTGCAGCGGCGCCTTGTTCTTGTTGAGGTACTCGACAAAGGCGCGGATGCCGCCGTGATACTCGTAGACATCCTCGCGAACCGTGGCTTCTTCGCGCAGCACGATGCGCACGCCGGAGTTGAGGAAGGACAGCTCGCGCAAGCGGCGCGCCAGGATGTCGTAGTGGAAAACAGTCTGGGTGAAGATCTTGTGGCTGGGATAGAAGCGCACCATGGTGCCGCGCTTGCCGGTCTCGCCCTGCTCCGCCAGCGGCGCCTGGGGTTCGCCCATGCGGTATTCCTGGTGGTAGTGGCGGCCGTTGCGGTAGATGTCGAGCAGCAGCAGCTCCGACAGCGCATTCACCACCGACACCCCGACACCATGCAGGCCGCCGGAAACCTTGTAACCGCTGCCGCCGAACTTACCGCCGGCGTGCAGGATGGTCATGATCACTTCCGCCGCGGAACGGCCCTCTTCCTCGTGGATGTCCACCGGAATGCCGCGGCCGTTATCGGTGACCGAGACGCTGTTATCCGCGTGCAGGATCACCTGCACCTCGGTGCAAAAGCCGGCAAGGGCCTCGTCGATGGCGTTGTCCACCACCTCGAACACCATGTGATGCAGGCCGGTGCCGTCGTCGGTATCGCCGATGTACATGCCGGGCCGCTGCCGGACCGCATCCAGGCCCTTGAGGACCTTGATACTACTGGCGTTGTAGCTGGTGTCGTCGCTTGGAGAAGTGTTCATCGTCTAGTTCTTTTCTGACTGCCTATTTTACCCGTTTGTACCGGGTCGCAGCATTCCATGTTCCACGTGGAACATATGGGCGTCGAGGGTGTTTTTCATCGCCTCTGGCAGCTCCAGCGCGGTGACGAATTTCTGGCCGGGATACGCCAGCAAGGCCTGCAGTAGGCGCGTTTGGAACGCGGATGACAACTCGGCGGTGAAATCGTCCAGCAGCAGCACCGGCACCCTGCCGCCCCGCTCCGCCACGATCCAGCACTGCGCCAGGACGAAGGCCGCCACCAGCAGCTTCTGCTGGCCGCGGCTGATGCGGCCCTTTACCGCCTTGGCGGCGCCGCCTTCACCATCCGGATGCATCCCAAGGTGTGCGGTGTAAAAACCCAGCTCGGCGCGCTGCGGCCCGCTCATGGTCAGGCCATGGCGCCGGTCCCGCTCCAGGCTAGCTTCCAGCACTTCCAGATAACTGCGGTCCGCATCCCAGCCTTGGCTGTAGCGCAGCTGCCAGCGTTCGCCCGGCAGCAACTCCGCCAGCAATGCCTGGCTGCGGGCTTCCACCTCAAGCGCATGGGCCCGACGCTGGGCGCTGAGCTGCTCGGCGGACTCCGCCAACTCCCGGTTCCAGGGCGCCAGCTGTGCCGGCGTACCGCCCTCTCGCAGCATGGCGTTGCGCTGACGCAGGGCCCGGCGGGCGCGTTTCCAGGTCGGCATGAAACGATGTTCCACGTGGAACACACCCCAATCGAGGAAACGGCGGCGTATCCCCGGCCCCTCTTCCAGCATGCGGTGCATGCCGGGATCGAGGATCTGCAAGGGCAAGCGGCGCACCAGTTCCGACAGGGCCAGCTCACCCTCGCCGTACTCGATGGCGATTTCCCGGTCACGCCAGGTCAGCTTGAGCAGATCCGGCGGTGCGCCGGAGGGATCGACGATCTGCCCCGCCACCTGCCAGGCCTGGGTCCCGTCGCGCGCCAGCTGCGCCGGCAGCACCCGCCAGCTATTGCCCCGTCCGAGCACATGCAGGGCTTCCAAGAGCGAGGTCTTGCCGGCGCCGTTGTCGCCGGTGATCAGGTTGAAGCGCGGGTGTGCGTCCAGCAGCAGATTGCCGAACAGACGGAAGTCGCGCGCCTGGAGCTGGCTGATCAGCATGGCGCGATCAGCGTTAACGCGGAAATGGAAACGACAACGCCCCCGGGGTTTAACCAGGGGGCGCTGGATGAAGCTCGATGCCGAAGTATTTGTAGGGCGGCCTGTGGCCGCCGGCTTTGCGGAGCGCGGGAACAGCCCGCGGCCACAGGCCGCCCTACGATGAGGTCAATTGAGTTTGAAATGCAGGTCAGCCCTCAAAGCCGCATCGGCATCACGACGTACTTGTTGGCGTTGTTGGCCGCGTCGTAGACCAGGCCGCTGGCGTCGCCGCTGCGCAGCTCCATGATGAACTCGTTGCCTTCGATGGCGTCGAGCGCATCGAGCAGGTAGCCGACGTTGAAGCCGATTTCCAGCGGCGTGCCGCTGTACTGCACCTCGACCTCCTCTTCCGCCTCTTCCTGCTCCGGGTTCTGCGTCTGGATGCGCAGAGTGCTGCCGGACAGGGTCAGGCGCACGCCGCGGAATTTCTCGTTCGACAGAATCGCCGCACGCGACAGCGCCGCGCGCACCCGGCCGCGATCGCCATGCACGGTCTTGTCCGAGCCTTCCGGAATGACGCGCTCGTAATCCGGGAAGCGGCCCTCAATCAGCTTGGAGGTCAGCTTGAGGCCGTCCAGGTCCACCTGCACCTGGTTGGCGGAGAGATTGAGCTGGATCTCGGTATCGTCCGCTTCCACCAGGCGCTGTAGTTCCAGCACGGTCTTGCGCGGCAGGATCACCTGCAGGTCCTTCTTCACCCCGGTGTCGCGGCGCAGCTCGGCCATGGCCAGGCGGTGGCCATCGGTGGCCACGGTGCGCACGCGGTTGGCGCGGATCTCCAGCAGCAGGCCGTTGAGGTAATAGCGCACATCCTGCTGCGCCATGGCGAACTGGGTGCGGCTCAGCAGCTCCTTCAGCTCCTTGCCGGTCAACGTCAACTTGGTCTCGGAGCCGGCAGCGCTGAGCGAGGGAAATTCGGCGGCATCCAGCGTCGCCAGGGTAAACCGGCTCTTGCCCGACTTCATGGTCAGGCGGTTCTGGTTCAGCTCGACGCCGATGGTGGCGCCTTCCGGCAGTCCGCGGCAAATGTCGTGTAGCTTGCGTGCCGGCGCGGTGGTCTTGCCCGGAGTCAGGTTCTGCACCTGCACCCGGCGCTCGACCTGCAGCTCCAGATCGGTGGCGGTGAGCACCAGCTCATCCTCCTGCGCCACCAGCAGGATGTTGCTGAGGATCGGCAGCGACTGTCTTCGCTCGACCACACCGATCACTGACTGAAGTGCGGAAAGCAGCTCGCCTCTCGGGATTTGGATATTCATGGAGCGAGTTCAGTGTCTTGGGCAGGTGGACTATAGATAAATATGGTTTTAAATATAAAAGACAGCTGTATTAATAGTGTGGCTATAAAACGCTGGATAAAACTTAAAATCCTAACGTTTTCAATAGTTTGCTCTATCTTTTTGCCTGAATTCAGGACCTGTGCGAGGCCCGGTTAGCATCTAGCAAGCTGTGCACAAAAAGATATTCAGGCTTATCCGCCGGATTATACACAGGCAATTCCAGCCTCCGTACCCAGCTTTGCAAGCCCGCGCACAGGTCATTAATTGGTCAGCATGCGCAGCAGGTTTTCGTAGTCCTCGCGCAGGCGTTCGTCGTCCCGTTTCAGCTCCACCATCTTGCGGCAGGCGTGCAGCACGGTGGTGTGGTCCTTGCCGAAAGCGGCGCCGATTTCCGGATAGCTGTGCTGTGTCAGCTCCTTGGCCAGCGACATCGCCATCTGCCGCGGCCGTGCCAAGGTGCGCGTGCGGCGCACCGAGCTGAGGTCGGTCAGGCGGATGTTGTAGTAGCCGGCGACGGTGCGCTTGATGTTCTCCAGTGTCACCGCGCGGTCGTAGGACGCGAACATGTCCTTCAGGCAGCTGCGCGCGAACTCGGTGGTGATCGGCGTGCCGGTCAGCCGCGCCGAGGCGTTGAGGCGGTGCAATGCGCCTTCCAGCTCACGCACGTTGGAGCGGATGCGCTGCGCCACCAGCGCCGCCACATCGTCGGGCATGCGGATGCCGAGCGTGTCGGCCTTTGCCAGCAGGATCGCCACGCGCGTTTCCAGCTCTGGCGGCTCGATCGGCACCGACAGGCCCCAGGTGAAACGCGACTTGAGGCGCTCGTCGAGCGCGTCGAGCTCGCGCGGATAGCGGTCGCAGGTCAGCACGATCTGCTTGCGGCCGTCGATCAGCGCGTTGAAGGTGTGGAAGAACTCTTCCTGCGAATGCTCTTTGCCTGCAAGGAAATGGATGTCATCGATGAGCAGCGCATCGACCGAGCGATAGAAATTCTTGAACTCGGCCTGGCGGCCGAAACGGATCGCCGACACCATCTGGTTGAACCACTGCTCGGCGCCAACATAGACGATGCGCGCATTCTCCCGCCCCGCCGAGATGGCGTTGCCGATGCCGTGCATCAGATGGGTCTTGCCCAGGCCGGACTCGCCGTAAATGAGCAGCGGGTTGTAGACATTGCCGGGGCTGCTCGCCACATGCTGGCCGGCGGCGCGCGCCTGGGAGTTGGACTTGCCTTCGATGAACGTCTGCAGTGTGTAGCGCGGATCGAGGCGACCCTTGACGAAGGGTGAATACTCGTCCGCTTCCGCCGGCGCCGCGCCGCTGGCGCTGCCAGATGCCGCGGGCCGCGGTTCCGCGCCGCTGCCCACCGCAATGTTGACGTGGAGGTCATAGGCGGCAAGGCTCGACACCGCGCGCTGGATCTTCTGCAGGAAGTCGGTGCGCACACGCTCCATCACCACGCGGTTGGGCGCCAGTAGCGTCACCTGGTCGGCCGACACCACGGCGCGCAGCGGCCTGATCCAGGTGCCAATCTCCTTGCCGGGAAGTTCCGCTTCGAGGCGCTCGACGCACCGATCCCAAAGGTCCTCTCTCAGCATGCCCCGCCCGTCCATGTTTCATTCGCTTTTTGGACGAAGAGTCTAGCTGTTAGCCGCTGACTTATCCACAGGTTAAAATGTAGGAGTTACAACGATGAACAAGAGTGGTTCCAAGACCAGCCGGGAATCCGCTGTTGCTTGATGGCGCGTTAGACCTATAAAATAGACCTCTTTTGTCCCGCTCGAGCAAGCAGTCATGAAACGTACGTTCCAGCCGCATACCCTGCGGCGCAAGCGCACCCACGGTTTCCGTGCCCGTATGGCCACTGTCGGTGGTCGTCTGGTGCTGTCGCGTCGCCGCGCCAAGGGCCGCGCCCGTCTCATCCCGTAAGCCGCTTGAGCTCGAGGTTGAGCCCACGATTGGGTTCGGGATTGAGTTGGAGCCGATGCATAGGGGCGCGCAGCTGCAAAGGCGCGTCCGCATCCGCCAGCCTGCCGAATTCAAGCAGGCTTTCGCCAAGGGATTCAGGATCACGCGGACGCCGCTGGCCGCGGTATGCCGGCCGGACAATGGCACAGGCCATCCGCGGCTCGGGCTGGCCATCGCACGCAAAGCCGCGCCGCGAGCGGTGGACCGCAACCGCATCAAGCGGCTGATCCGCGAAAACTTCCGGCACAATCAGCAGCGGTTGCCCCCGGTGGACCTGGTGTTCTACGGCATGCCGGGCCTGCATGGCATGAACAACGAGCAGCTGCGCGCGACTCTGGCGGAGATCTGGCTCAAGGTGATCGATCGATGCGGCGGCTACTCATCGGATTCATCCGCGCGTACCAGCGCTTCATAAGCCCGTTGCTCGGGCCGCGCTGCCGTTTTTACCCTTCCTGTTCCCAATACGCCGCCGAGGCCATCGACCGTCATGGCCCTGTCAGAGGCGGCTGGTTAGCTTTGCGCCGCATTGTGCGCTGCCATCCGCTGAACGCTGGCGGCCACGACCCGGTTCCGGAACACCTGCACACCCACTGCTCCACCGTCTGCAAGCCCAGGTAGAAGCTTCCCATGGAAAATCGCCGCATGGTGCTGATCGCGTTGATCGGCCTGTCCCTGTTCCTGCTGTACCAGGCCTGGCAGACCGACTACCCGAACAAGCCACCGCAGCTGCAGGCGTCGTCGAGCAATACCACGCTGGACGCGAACGGAGTACCGGTCAGCGCCGCCGCGGCTGGCGCCACCGACATCGCGCCGGGAAGCGCCGGCCCCACCCAGCAGCGGGTGCAGGTGCAGACCGATCGCATGGTGGTGGATATCGCCCTGGCCGGCGGCGAAGTGCGCCGGGTCGAGCTGAGCGATTTCATCGCCGACAAGAAGCACCCCGAGCAGAAGCTCGACCTGCTCGATGACCGCGACGGTCAGATCTTCACCTTCCAGAGCGGCCTGGCCGGCACCGAGAAGCCGCTCACCAGCGGCCAGTCCAGCTTCACCTCGCCGCAGGCCGAGTACAAGCTGGCCGATGGCGCCGATACGCTCGACGTGCCGCTGGAGTTCGCCGATGCCGCCGGCTACACCGTGCGCAAGGTGTTCCATTTCAAGCGCGGCAGCTACGAGATCGGCCTGACCCAGACCCTGGCCAACCATAGCGGCAGCCCGCTGCAGGCCGCCGCCTTCCTGCGCTACCAGCGCACGCCGCCGCCGACCCAGGCGGGCCCCGGCTTCCTGCACACCGCCGCCGGCTTTTTCGGCATCGGCGTCTGCGTGCAGAAGGAAAAGAGCGACGACTGCGCGTACAAGAAGAAGGCCTTCAAGGATCTCGACAAGGAAGCCTACGAGGTCAAGCAGACCGGCGGCTGGATCGCCCTGGTGCAGCATTACTTCGTCACCGCCATCATTCCGCCGCAGGATCAGGGCGCGGACCTGAGTGGCAAGAAGGTCTCCGGCGGCGCGCTGTACCAGGCGCAGTACCTGGGCGATCTCACGCCGGTCGCCGACGGCGCCGAGCACAGCTACGACGCCAAGCTCTACATCGGCCCGATCTCCCAGGGCAACACCCTGGAAGGCGTCGCGCACAAGTTCGAGCTGGTCGAGGACTACGGCATTCTGGCGCCGGTGGCCAAGCCGCTGTTCTGGGTGCTGTCGCACTACCACACACTCACCGGCAACTGGGGCTGGTCGATCATCCTGCTGACCCTCACGGTGAAGGCGCTGTTCTTCAAGCTGTCCGAGGCGCAGTACCGCTCCACTGCGAAGATGAAGCGGTTCAGCCCGCGCATCAAGGAACTGCGCGAGCGCTTCGGCGACGACCGCGAGCGCCTCAACAAGGCGATGATGGAGCTGTACAAGAAGGAAGGCTTCAACCCGCTCGCCGGCTGCTGGCCGCTGCTGGTGCAGATGCCGGTGTTCTTCGCCCTGTACTGGGTGCTGAACCAGAGCGTCGAGTTGCGCCAGGCGCCGTTCGTGCTGTGGATGCAGGATCTGTCCGGCCCCGATCCGTACTACGTCCTGCCAGTGCTGTACGGCATCAGCATGTGGGTGCAGCAGCGCCTGTCAGGCCAGTCGGCGACGATGGACCCGACCCAGGCCAAGATGATGAACATCATGCCGATCTTCCTCACCGGCCTGTTCCTGTTCTTCCCGGTCGGCCTGGTGCTGTACTGGCTGGTCAGCAACATGACCAACATCCTGCAGCAATGGGTCATCGCGCGGCGGCTGGAAGCGGCGGACCTGAAGAAAGCGGAAGGGTCGAAGAAGTAGCCGTCGCCGACGCGTACGGTTTGTGACAACAATCCCCGCTCCGGCGGGGATTGTTGTTTTGGGCCTCGTGACGAAGGCGGGTTTACACTGCCGTACATGAAACGCGCCGCCGTCGACACCATCGCCGCCATCGCCACGCCGCCGGGCCGCGGCGGCGTCGGCATCGTGCGCGTGTCCGGGCCGCTGGTGCCGCGCATCTGCGAATCCCTAGCCGGCGCCCTGCCGCCGCCGCGCCAGGCTGTGCTGCGCGGCTTCCGCGACGCCGTCGGCGAGCGCGTCGACCAGGGCCTGCTGCTGTATTTCCCCGCGCCCCGCTCCTATACCGGCGAGGACGTGCTGGAATTGCAGGGCCACGGCGGGCCGATGGTGCTGAGCCTGCTGCTGCAGGCCGCCTGCGCCGCCGGCGCGCGGCCGGCGCGGCCCGGCGAATTTTCCGAGCGCGCCTTTCTCAACGGCTGTCTCGACCTGGCCCAGGCCGAAGCCGTGGCCGACCTGATCGACGCGTCCAGTCGCAGCGCGGTGCGCGCCGCGCTGCATTCCCTGCAGGGCGAATTCTCCAGGCGCGTGCAGGGCCTGCTCGACGAGCTCATCGCGGTGCGCGCCGACCTCGAGGCCGCGCTCGATTTCGCGGACGAGGACGTACCCTGGATTACGCCGCAGACCCTGCACGACCGCACGGCCGGCCTGGTGGAAATCACCGCCGACCTGATGCGCGAGGCGGCGCAGGGCCGCCGCCTGCGCGAAGGCATGACCGTGGCCATCGCCGGCCAGCCCAATGTCGGCAAGTCCACCCTGCTCAACCGCCTGGCCGGCGCCGAAGCCGCCATCGTCTCGCCCCATGCCGGCACCACCCGTGACCTGTTGCGCGAGCACATCGTCGTCGACGGCCTGCCGCTCACCGTGATCGACACCGCCGGCCTGCGCGACACCCAGGATCCGGTGGAACAGGAAGGCGTGCGCCGCGCCTGGGCCGCGCTGGAAAAAGCCGAGCTGATCCTGTTCCTGGCCGACGACCGCAGCGGTCTTACCGAAGCCGATGCCTCCTTGCTGGCCCGCCTGCCGCCGGATATCGAAACCCTGCTGCTGTTCAACAAATGCGATCTCAGCGGCGCCGCCCCGGGCCGCGACCAGGACACCCGGGGCCGCGTCCGCCTGCGTCTGTCCGCCGCCGCCGGCCAGGGCATCGAGCTGCTGGCCACGGAGATCAAGCGCGCCGCCGGATTCGCCGCCGCCGGCGCCGAGGGCCTGTTCACCGCCCGCGGCCGCCATCTCGACGCCCTGCGCCAGGCCCAGGCCTCGCTGCGCCTGGCCCGCGCCCACGCCGCGAAAAATGCTTCCCCGGAACTGATCGCCGAGGAACTGCGCTTGGCGCAGCAGGCGCTCGATGAAATCACCGGGCGTTTCAGCAGCGAGGATCTGCTCGGGCGGATTTTTTCCAGTTTCTGCATTGGCAAGTGAATAGCAGCCTGTCCGCACAATCCGACCGGATCGGCGCATACTAGGCATAGCCGCTATCGCCCGCCACGGCGTAAACCATTGACCGCAACGACACCCACCAAGCCTGAATTCTGGTGCGCTTCCTGCCACCGGCACCGCCCCATCGCCATGCTCGCCGCCAAACGGGACAAGACCCGTTCCTACTGCCGCGATTGCTACGAGAAGAGAAAGCTGGCCTTGCGGACCATCAAGCCCGGTTGAGGCAAGGCTTGCGCTAAATCCGGCCAGATCCTTCGCTGCGCTCAGGATGACAGCAGGATTGGCCGGTCCATCTCAGCCCCGCATGCCGCTCAGCGGCACGCCGCGTCGGGTCAGCAGATCCTTCAGCTTCTGGATGGCGGGGAAAATTTCCTGGTTGCGGTCGGCGCCCTGCTCGTCGAAGGCGCGCTGCTCGGCTTCGACGATCACGCGGTCCTGACCGAAGATGCCCTCGGTGAACCAGTAAATGAACGGCCACAGCAGGTGGATCATGCCGGGTATGCCCGGCTTGCGGATCATGATCAGGCCATAGGTCTGGTTGGCGCGCTGCTCGCTGTCCGTGGGCATGTAGGCGTTCCACAGGTCCAGTGCCGGCTCATCGGTGCCGGAGCCCGCGGTCCAGAACTTCAAGCTCTGGTAGGGGTAGCCGGTGCGGATGGTCATCAGGTCGTGACCGTCCTTCGCCACGTCGTGCTTGCCGCGGCCGATCATGAAGCGCTCGCCCAGCGGCTGCTTGCCGGCGGCGCGGGAGAAGGTGTAATCCGCTTCCAGCCAGTCGTCGCCCTCGCGCACGTCGAGTAGGGTCGGGCGGATGCTGCCCATCAGGCTGCGGTGCAGGAACTGATGGTTCATGTCCATCAGGTTCTCATGCATGAACGAGTAGTGGCAGTTGATGGTGCGGTCGAGCAGGCGGTGCTTGTAGGCGGGATTCGAATACGTCGGCAGGTCCGGGAACGGCGTGGTGGCGGCCAGGGCCTGGTTGCCGGTGAAGACGAAGACGAAGCCATAGGCCTCGCGGCAGGCGTAGCCCTTCACGCCATTGGGCAGGGTCTGCTTTTCGTCGAGGTAGGGCACATTGATGCACTGCCCGCTGCGGTTATAGGCCCAGCAGTGATAGCTGCACAGCAGGCGATCGCCCTTGACCACGCCCAGGTGCAGCGGCACCTGGCGGTGCGCGCAGCGGTCTTCCAGCGCGAATACCTCGCCCTGGCCCGCCAGCGGCCGCACCAGCACGATGGGCTCGCCGCCGAACTTGACGGCCAGGGTCTTGCCCGGCTTCAGCTGGGTCGAGCGCGCCAGCGGATACCAGTGGTCGGGATGCAGGCCGGTGCGGCGCAGGTCGCGGGTGCCGCCACGGTCGGTGGCGTCGATACGGTGCAGAGTATGAACAGATGACATGGCCCGGCTCACTCCATTGATGGCCCTGACAACGGCCGGAGGAGTGGCCGTTTTGCGTAAATCAGGATTGCAGTGCTCTCCGATGCTAGCACGAGGCCTGCCAGGACCGGATGACAGTGCCGGCAGGCGGGCGTTCGACGGCGGTTTCCGGCGGATCGGGCGGGGCCAGGCCGGGCCCGGGCCGGTGAAAACGGTACCGCCCCAGCCGGGGGCCTTTTGCTTTACGCTGGCCCTCTCTTCGCAGGAAAGCCGAGTGCGCCGATGCGCCCGCTGAAAATCCTGGTTTGCTGTTGCGCGCTGCTGCTGGCCGGCTGCAGCGTCACACGGCTGGCCTACGACCATCTCGACACCGTGCTGCACTGGCAGGCCTCCAATTACGTCGACCTGAACGCGCAGCAGAAACAATCCTTCGATGTGGAGATACAGCGCCTGTGGAGCTGGCATCGGCACACCCAGTTGCCGCTCTACGCGGCCGAGTTGCGGCAACTGGCTGCGCAAGTGCAGGCCGGCGCGCTCAGCCGGGAACAGTTCGAGGCCTGCAGCGACCGCGTCAGCACCAACTGGACCGATCTGCTGAGCGAGGCCCTGCCCGGATATGCCCGGCTGCAGGTGGAATTGAGCGATGCGCAGGTGGCGGACATGATCCAGCGCATCGGCAAGGAGATCGACCGCAGATCGCGCAAGACGCAGAAGCTGAGCGAGCAGGGGCGCCGCCAGCACATGATCGAGCGGATGGACGACACGCTGCACGACTGGATCGGCCGGCCCAACGCGCAACAACGCCAACTGGTCGAGCAGTGGGCCGCCCGGGTGCAGCTCAGCACGCCCGCCGAGGCACAGGAGCGGCACGCCAGTCTGGACCGCTATGCCGCCTTGCTGGCGACCCGGGCGCAACCAGGCTTCGAACAACGCCTCCACGACTTCATTCTTTCCGACACCGCGGATGATCCGCGCTCGCCCGAGGCCGTGGAGCGGGGGCGCTGGCTGCAGTTGTTGTCCGACATCTCCGCCACCCTGGAACCGGCCCAGCGCGAGCACCTGCGCACGCACCTGCTCGACTATGCCGCCGATTTCGAGGCACTGGCTGCCGAGCACCCGGAGCAGGAAACGCCTGCCGCGTCGTCTTAGGGCGGGCGGATCGGCGGGCACGGCCCGCCCCACAAACGACTACCATTTGACGGCGTTCACTTGTCCATGATTATATAGACCAGTCGTTATAGTCATGAAGAGACAAGCCAATGGAAGCCGTAGCCCGAGTCCGCCTGATTGAAACCACCGCGCGCCTGCTGCAGACGCAGGGCTTTCACAACACCGGCCTGAACCAGATCGTGGCGGAAAGCGCGGCGCCGAAGGGCTCGCTTTACCACTACTTCCCCGGCGGCAAGGTGGACCTGGCGGTGGCGGCCATCGACCATTCGGCGCGCGTCACGGCGCAGCGCCTGGGCGAGCTGTGCATGGCCCAGCCCGGCGCACTGCCCGGGCTGACCGCGGTGATCGACCATTTCATCGCCGAATTCGAATCTTCGGCTTTCCAGAAAGGCTGTCCCATCGCCACCGTCACCCTGGAACAGGCGGCGCTGGACGATGCGATCCAGGCCGCCTGCGCCCGCGCCTATGCGCTGTGGCAGCAGGGGCTGCAAGCCTGGCTCGGCGCCCTGAAGGTCCCCAACCCGGCCCATCTGGCCGAACACCTGCTGGTCCTGATCGAAGGCGCGATGCTGCTGTCGCGCGCGCAGCGCGATTGCGCGCCGCTGCGCCGGGTCAGGAGCGGCCTGCCTCTACTGCTCAATCTCTCCGGGAGTGCTTCATGAGAAAACATCTGCTGTCCGGCCTGCTACTGGTCCTTACCCTTTTCGTCGGCGCAGTACGGGCCGATGCACCCGCCGCATCCGGCAACGGCGTGGCGTTCTCCCTGATCAAGACCGGCCACGTCCATGCGCAGGCCGGGTTGGTCTATTCCGGCGGCAGCCTGTTCCAGAAGATCGAGATCAATCATGTCGCGGTGCTGGTGCAGCACCCGCACGGCAGCTTCCTGTTCGACAGCGGCCTCGGCCGCAACATCGAAGCGCAATACAAGGAGGACATGCCCTGGTGGGCCCGGCCCTCGTTCTACTACGAGCCGCCGGTGACACCGGCGCGGGACCAGCTCGACCAGGCCGGCATCGCGGTGCCGCGCATCATCCTCAGCCACAGCCACTGGGACCACGCCAGCGGCCTGGTGGATTTTCCGGAAGCGGAGGTGTGGATCACCGCCGAGGAGCGCGACTGGGACCGCCACCCCGGCTTTCCCCGCGCCTTTCCGTCCCAGGTCACTCCGGCGTCGATCCGCTGGCACACCTATGAGCTGGAGGACAAACCGTACTTCGGCTTTCCCCGCAGCCTCGACCTGTTCGGCGACGGCAGCGCCGTGCTGGTGCCGCTGCCCGGGCACACGCCCGGCGCGGTGGGCTTGTTGCTGACGGTGGCTTCGGGCAAGCAGTACCTGTTCTGCGGCGATACCGTGTGGTCGGCGCAGGCGCTGAAAGAGGCGCGGCCCAAGTCCTTGCTGGCCAGCCTCATCGCGGACAACGATCGCGAACAGACGCAGCAAGCGATCGAGCTGCTGCACAAGCTGATGATCCAGCACCCGGGGCTCGTGGTGGTGCCGGCGCATGATGCGGCGCTGCAGGACACGCTGGGGTATTTCCCGCAGTGGGTGCGCTGAGAGGCTTCCGTCAACGACACTTGGTACCGCCACGACTGCGTCATTCCCGCGAAGGCGGGAATCCAGTTCTGGCCGTATGCGCCGCTACCACCCCTCACCCTGGCCCTCTCCCCCGAGGGGAGAGGGGACTCAAGGCGGAATTAGTTCTTCAGGCGATATCCGGTTCTGAAAATCCACGTCACCAGTATCAGACACAGCGCGAAAAAGCCCAGCGTCATGCCCAGGCTGACGCCGACGCCCACGTCGGAGGTTTCGTAGAAGGACCAGCGGAAGCCGCTGATCAGGTACACCACCGGGTTGAACAGCGTCACCGTGCGCCAGGCCGGCGGCAGCATGTCGATGGAATAGAAGGCGCCGCCGAGGAAGGTCAGCGGCGTGATCACCAGCATCGGGATGAACTGCAGCTGGTCGAAGCTCTTGGCCCAGATGCCAGTGATGAAGCCGAACAGGCTGAAGTTCGCCGCCGTCAGCACCAGGAAGGCGATCATCCACAAGGGATGCAGGATGTGGATCGGCACGAACAGCGCTGCGGTGCCGAGGATCACCAGGCCCAGCAGGATCGACTTGCTCGCCGCCGCGCCGACATAGGCCAGCACGATCTCCACCGAGGAGATCGGCGCCGACAGCAACTCGTAAATGGTGCCGACGAACTTGGGGAAGTAGATGCCGAAGGAGGCGTTGGACAGGCTCTCGGTGAACAGCGACAGCATGATCAGCCCCGGCACGATGAACGCCGCGTAGGGCACGCCGCCGACCTGCGACATGCGCGAGCCGATGGCCGAGCCGAACACCACGAAGTACAGCGCCGTGCTGATCACCGGAGCGATCAGGCTTTGCAGCAGGGTGCGGCGAAAGCGCGCCATCTCGAAGCGGTAGATCGCCCACACGCCGCGCGCGTTGAAAGAGCCGGCCGCGCTCATGACGCCGCTCCGGCGCGCTCGCTGACCAGGCTGACGAAGATATCCTCCAACGAACTCTGCCGCGTATTCAGATCCTTGTAGGCGATGCCCAGCTCGCCCAGGCGCCGCAGCAGGGCGGGAATGCGGGTGTCGTCCGCGCCGGTGTCGAAACTGTATTCCAGCTCGCAGCCGCCGGATTTCAGTGTCAGCAGCCACTCGCCCAGTCCGGCGGGGATCGCCTGCAGCGGCTCCAGCAACTGCAGCGTTAGCTGCTTCTTGCCCAGCTTCTTCATCAGCGTCACCTTGTCCTCCACCAGGATCAGCTCGCCCTTGCTGATCACGCCGATGCGGTCGGCCATCTCCTCCGCCTCCTCGATGTAATGCGTGGTCAGGATGATGGTCACGCCGCGCTCGCGCAGGCCGCGCACCAGCAGCCACATATCGCGGCGCAGCTCCACGTCGACGCCGGCGGTGGGCTCGTCGAGGAACAGGATCTCCGGCTCGTGCGCCAGCGCCTTGGCGATCATCACGCGCCGCTTCATGCCGCCGGACAGCGTCATGATGCGGTCCTTGCGCTTGTCCCACAGCGACAGGTCGCGCAGCACTTTTTCCACGTAGGCGGCGTTCGGCGCGCGGCCGAACAGGCCGCGACTGAAGCTCACTGTTGCCCACACCGTCTCGAAGGTGTCGGTGGCCAACTCCTGCGGCACCAGCCCGATCTTGGTCCGCGCCGCGCGGTAGTCGCGCACGATGTCGTGGCCATCGGCGCTGACCTGGCCCGTCGTCGCCGTGACGATACCGCAGACAATGCTGATCAGCGTGGTCTTGCCGGCGCCGTTGGGGCCGAGCAGGGCGAAGATCTCGCCCTTGCGGATGTCCAGGTTGATGTCCTTGAGGGCGCGCAGGCCGGAGGCGTAGCTTTTGGATAGGTTTTGGATCGACAGCACCGGGGGTGTCATGCGGTCTGGGCTCGGGTCGGGGGGACAAGCGTAGCGTATTGTGGGGCAGGGTTAGCCGTAATCATTTTTCTCTCCCTCTCCCCACGAAGTGGGGAGAGGGTTGGGGCAAGGGGCGCTTTTTACAAGACCAACAATGAACTCCGTTCGTCCCGAGTGCCTGCCTTGGCGGGCGTATCGAGGGACCGGCACTAACCTCTCCCTTGTCATTCTGAGCTGCGTAGGATGTGCTGAGCGCAGCGAAGCGCATCAATCGCGGCCTTTTTCTGACTCTGAAACAGCGCAGCGTGCGCTTGCGCGCGTGCCGGATCCTCCTGACGCCTTAGCGAAGTTTTTCGCCTTCGGCGAGTTACTTCTTTCCTACAGCGGAAAGAAGTAACCAAGAAACGCCGCCTCGATGTCTGCGCCGATCAATCACCTGCGGTGATTGATCGGTTCCCTGCGCTTCGCAGCCGGAGCGGGCTTTTTAGACAGGCCATCCCTGCCTCGCCCGCGTCTGCGCGCGGCTATTCCACTCCGTCTTTGCGATGCTCGGCGCAGCCACACGGGGAGGAACGTCAAAGGCAAAGCACAGCAACGGCAACATCAAAAGCAAAACCTCACCAGCGTCATTCCCGCGAAGGCGGGAATCCAGTTCTGGACTTACGCGCCGCAACCACCCCTCATCCTAACCCTCTCCCCCAAGGGGAGAGGGGACTAAAGGCAGTGTGTCGCGAGACTTTTGATTCTGCTTTTGATGTGGCTGTGGACGTTCTCCCCCGTGTGGCTGCGCCGAGCATCACAGCTCGCGGTGATCAGGTCCGCGCGTAGACGCGGGTCAAGGCAGGGATGCCGCCGATTTCACCCACAGGCCATTCATGGCCTGTGGGTGAAATCGGCGGCGAGCGAGAAGTGCAGACATCGGGTCGCCTTTCTTTTCGTATCTTTTCTTTGGCGAGACAAAGAAAAGATACCCGCCTTCAAGGCGGAACCGCACTTTCAATCTGCGGCTCCAATGGTCGTGTGCAAGCGCGTACGCAAAAGTTTCAGCGCATACAAAAGTTGCGAACGCTAAACCGTCGGTTCCAACACCAGCGGCAAATTCAAGCGGAACATAGCGCCCTGCTGCGTCGGCAGCAACACTATGCCGCCCCCATGCGCCGCCAGCAGCGATCGCGTAATCGATAGCCCTAAGCCCGTACCGCCGCGCTCCCGCGCCGTGGTAAAAAACGGCTCGAAAATCTTCGCTGCATTCGCCGCCGAAATGCCAGGCCCGTTATCGCTGAAGTCGATCAGGAGCTGCCGAGTCGCGCTGTCGGTGATGCAGCGGATGGTGACCCTCGCCCCGGCGCCGGCGTGTTGGCGGGCGTTGTCGCAGAGCGTACCGAGAATCGAGTCGATGATTTCCGGGGCGATGGCGAGGCGGGCGCCGGGGGCCTGGTTGTCGACGGTGACTTCGAGTCCCAGTTCGCGTTGGCGCGTGGCCACGGCGTTGACGATGTCGGCGATAGCGGCTTGCTCGCGGCGCGGTTGCAGCACGTCGGCGCGGGCCAGTTCGAGCAGGCGGCGGACCAGGCGTTCCAGGCGGCTGGCGTCGGCGGCGACCATGCCGAGGAAGCGCTCGCGCTCGCTGCCGGACATGTCGGCGTCGTGCTCGCGCAGCAGTTCCACCGCGCCCTGCATCGAGGTCAGCGGGGTCTTGAATTCGTGCGAGACGTGGGCGGCGAAGTCGCGGATGTAGGCGGCGCGACTTTCCAGCGTGGCGGCCATCGCGGCGATGGTTTCGGACAGCTCGTGGATCTCGCGGGTACCGGCATGGCGCAGCGGCGTCACCGCGCCGCGCTCGCCGCGGGCGGCGCGGCGCGCCTGTTCGATCAGGGCATGCACCGGGCGGCTGATGGTGAGCGAGGTGAACAGCGATAGCGCCAGCACCACCAGCAGCAGGAATAGCGCGCCGCGCAGCAGGGCGGTGCGCTTGCCCAGGATGGCCTGCTTGATGTTGGCGGGCGTACGCACCAGCAGCACGGCGCCGAGCACGCGGCCGTCGTGGACGATGGGTTGCGCCACGAATACCGACACATGCGCGCCACGGCTGATGACCGACTCCAGGAAAGTCGGCGTCTCGTTGCCGCGCCAGCGCAGCAGGCTCACCGGCTCGCCCTGCAGCGCACGGCTCACTTCCTCGCGCGTGATCAGCGAGGCGCCGAGATCCTCGCTGGTGGTGGCCACGACGATGCCGTTGAAGTCGACCACGCGGATGCCGGCCAGGGTGTAGAGCTGGGCGCCGCGCAGCACCGGCGTCAGTTCGTGGCCCAAGGTTTCCGCCATGGGGTCGGCAGCGCTGTCGGCCACCGCCGGATCCGGTACCGGCGGGCGCACCTTGTCGTCGGCCAGGTCGAGTTGCGCGCTGCGCGGCCGCCAGGGGCTGTTGCCCGCATTCTGCGGCGGGTGCCACAGGAGCGGATTGCCGTAATCCAGCGCTGCCACGTCGCCGGGTGCATGCGGCTCATGGTGGCCGGCGAGCCGCGCATAGTCGGTCTGGTAAGCGGCGGCGATCACCGCGCCCTGCGCGATCAGCTCCGACTCGGTCTGGCGGATCAGCGCGCTCTCGTAGATGCGCAGCACGAAGATGCTGCCCAGCGGCAGTACCAGCACCACCAGGTTGATCAGCAGCAGGATGGTGCGCAGGCGCAGGCGGAACAGGCCGCTGGGTTTGCGCTGAAGTTCCTGGGCTGGAACGCTCAAGCTATTGTGGCTCCATACGTAACAGCGTCATACCGGCGC
Organism: Nevskia soli; assembly: GCA_026224805.1. Taxonomy (GTDB): domain Bacteria; phylum Pseudomonadota; class Gammaproteobacteria; order Nevskiales; family Nevskiaceae; genus Nevskia; species Nevskia soli_A. Next base: position 13,931 of record JAMFRN010000074.1, on the reverse strand, counting down.
AAGCCGGTATCCAGGGATTCGGAGGGCGTACCTCCGCTGCTCTGGATACCGGCTTGCGCCGGTATGACGTAGCCGTTGTAGGGCGGCCTGTGGCCGCCGCTGCCGCGCCGTTCGGACGGAGCAATCGGCGGCCACAGGCCGCCCTACTATTGATTGGGCGCTGATCGGACTTACTCGCAGGGGCCGAGGCGATAGCCCACACCATGCAGCGTCTCCACCGGATCGGCACCCAGCGCGCTGAACTTCGCACGAACCCGGCGCACATGGCTGTCGATGGTGCGGTCGCTGACGATCTTGTGCAGCTCGTAGGCGGTGTTCATCAGGTGATCGCGGCTGCACACCTTGCCGGGTCGCTCGATCAGGGTGCGCAGGATGCCGAACTCGGTCAGGGTCAGCACCACCAGCTTGTCGTCCCAGTACGCTTCGTAGCGGTCCAGGTCCAGCCGCAGGCGGCCGTGGCTGAGCGCCTGTTGCGCTTGCGTCGGGACATGCGTGGCGCGGCGCAGGATGGCGCGCACCCGCGCTACCAGCTCGCGCGGCGAGAACGGCTTGGCGACGTAGTCGTCGCCGCCCAGTTCCAGTCCGACGATGCGGTCGACCTCGTCGTCCTTGCTCGAGACGAACAGGATCGGCGTGTGCGCGGTGGCCGGCGCGGCGCGCAGGCGGCGGCAGACCTCGGTGCCGTCCATCTCCGGCATCAGGATGTCCAGCACCACCAGGGCCGGACGCTCGCGGCCGAAGCAATCCAGCGCCTGCTTGCCGTTCTCGGCGCTGACCGTGGCATAGCCGGCCTTCTGCAAGGCGAAGCACACCACCTCGCGGATATGCGGGTCGTCGTCCACCACCAGGATTTTTTCCATTGCACTCATCGCATCAGGGACCGGATTGGCCAGCAGATTAGCAGCAGCCGGCCGGCGAAAACCGCGCTGCACCGATTCTGCACAAGGTTCCTCGCGCTTTGCATGGCTTGGTCAATCCACCGCCAGGCGCGGAGCGGAGACTGCGCCTGTGGCACACCGGCAAAGGAGCCCGCCATGCGTCAACAGATGATCTGGTTCGCATTCTTCGTCGCCCTGATGTTCCTGCTGCCGCCGCTGGTGGCGATGGACCTGGCGGTACCTTGAACCCCTCTCCCTCCGGGAGAGGCAACAAGCTCGTATCAGCCACTTCAGCCCAGGCATACCACCGACCAAGCCTAGGCTGCCTGCGCCGCCAGCCTGCGTAAATGCCCATGCGCGCCGATGCTGGCGAAGCTCTCCAGCGCCCGCGCCCGATAGCCGGCGGCTTCGGCCGGGGTGGTGGCCCAGCGCGCCTGCGCCAGCCACCACCAGGGGCGCTGCACCTCGGCGCCGGTGGCGTCGATCAGCTGCCCCATGCGCTGCAGGCCTTCCGCCACGCGGCCGCTCCAGGGGCCCTGCGCCGGCAGTTCGAAGTAAGCGACCCAGCAGGTCAGCTCCCACACCCGCGAGTGCGAGCTTTGCGCGCTGGCGATGGCGGCGTTGGCGGTGGCGTGGGCGCGGTCGTAGGCGCCGAGCTGCACATAGGCCTTGGCCAGGGTTGCCAGGGTCTGGGCCTGGAACTGGTGGGCATTGGCGCCGCGCGCCACCAGCAGTAGCGCCGGCTCCAGCACGCGCACCGCCGCCGCGCCGTCGCCGAGCAGCACATGCGCCAGGCCCAGGCCGCGCAGGGCGATGGCGCGAAAATAGGAGCTGCCACCGATCTCGGCGCGTTGCAGCGCCAGCTGGCCCTGCTGCAGCACGCCGCTGTGGTCGCCGCTGAAGCCGGCCAGGTCGATCCAGTTGGTGTGCATCCAGCTGGTGGCGCGCCCTTCCTGCTCGGCATAGGCCAGCGCCGCGCGCAGCTGCGCATGGGCCTGGTCGAGGCGACCGAGCCAGCCCAGGATCAGCGCGTGGAAGGCGCGCGAATTGAAGTTCTCCGGGCCCAGCGGCTCGGTCAGCCAGCCGTCGCCGCCGGCTTCGCTGACCAGCTCGGCGCCCTCGCGCGGATAGCCGGCGGTGCTGTGCACCAGCAGCAGCTGCAAGCGGAAGCGGTTGATCAGCTCCAGCGCGCCGCTGTCCACCGCCAGGCGCACTGCCTCACCGACCAGGCGCACCGCCTCGCGCGCGTCGCCGCGGTGCAGCTGCTCGGCGCTGTAGGAAATCAGCAGCTCGGCCAGGGATGCGGTGTCGCGGTTGGCCTCGGCCAGGTCGCGCGCTTCGACATAGGCGGCCTCGGTTTCTTCCGGCGCGATGTCGGTGAACTGCGCCATGCGCACCAGCCCGGCCAGCGACTGGATGCGCAGGCGGTCGGTGGCGGCATTGCGCGGCGCCCGCTGCAGATTCTTCTGCGCCAGGCGGAACTGCGCCAGCGAGGCATTGGCGCCGTGCGCCGACGACCAGCTGGCCGCGCGCAGGTTCCATTCCGCCGCCCGCACCCAATCGCCGGCGCGGTGCCAGTGATGGGCAATGGCCACGGCGTCGTCGTCGGGCGGCGCGGTCAGCGGGTGTTCCCCCTCCAGCAGCTCCGCCAGGCGGCGGTGCGCCGCGCTGCGCTGCGTTTCCAGCTGGGCGCGGTAAACCACGTCCTGGCTCAGCGGATGGCTGAAGGCATAGATGCCGATCGCATCGGCCTTGGGCTGCACGAAGCCGCGGCTGTGCAGGGTGTTGAGGCCTTCGGCGCATTGCGCCGCCGGCAGATCGGCCAGGCGCGCCAGCACCTGCTGCGGGAACTCCAGGCCGATGATGGCGGCGGATTGCAGCAGGTTCTTGTCGGCTTCGCCGAGGCGGTCGACGCGCGCGGCCACCAGGGCATGCACCGTGTCGGGGATCGGCCAGCGCCCGATGGCGCGCGCCAGTGTGTAGGCGCTGTGCGAGCCTTGCAGATGCCCGGTCTCGCTCAGTGCCTGCACCGCTTCCTCGACATAGAAGGGATTACCGCCGGCGCGCCGGCTCAGCTCCTGCGGCAGCGCGGCCACGCTGGCATGCGCGCCCAGCAGATCGCTTGCCACCGCCTCGATCTGCGCCTGGTCCAGCGCGCCGATGCCGATGCGCTGGTGCGGCCGCCGCTCCAGCCAGGGCGCGCTGTAGTCCGGGCGGAAGTTGAGCAGCAGCAGGGTCGAGGTGCCGGCCACCTGCGCGATCAGCATCTCCAGGAAGGCCTCGCTGCCGGAATCGGCGAAATGCAGGTCCTCCACCAGCAGGACCTGCGGCGCATCCGCGCGCGGCAGCAGCCGCGCCAGCAGCTCGAACAGCTGCCTGCGGTCGGCGGTGGCGCCGGCGCCGACCGCGGCAGCCTCGCCGCTGCCGAGAAATTCCAGCAGCCGCGGCAGCAGCGCCACCGAGGCCGGGTCGAACAGCAGCAGGGCGCCGGCGGCGAGGCGCTTGAGTTCCGCCGCGCCGCCCTCGTCGGGCAGGCACAGCCGCCGGCGCGTCAGCGTCTGCACCGGGTGGAACGGCATCGCCGCCGCATAAGGCACACCGGTAGCGCGGTGCACGGCGATGCCGCCGCGTTCGCAGTCCTGCGCGAACTCATGGCACAGCCGGCTCTTGCCGATGCCGGCCTCGCCTACCACCGCCACCACCTGGCCGCGTCCGGCCAGGGCCTCGTCCAGCGCCGCGCGCAGTTGCAGGCGCTCGGCCTCGCGCCCGACGAAGCACGCCGCGCCGCGCGCCAGGCCGCGTTCCAGCCGGGTTTTGATGACGCCTTCGCCTTCCACCTCGTAGACCCGCAGCGGCAGATCCATGCCGGCCACCGCCATCTCGCCCAGGTCGCGCAGGCGGAAATAGCCCTCGGCCAGCGCCGCCGTATTGCGCGTGGCGTAGATGCGCCCCGGCTCGCAGATCTGCTCCATGCGCGCGGCCAGGTTCACCGTCAGGCCCTGCGCGGTGTAATCCATGCGCAGGTCGTCGCCGATGGCGCCGACGATCACTTCGCCGGTATTGAGGCCGACGCGGATCGACAGGTTCAGCCCGGAGGACAGGCGCAGCTCGTCGGCGTAAAGCCGCACCTGGCGCTGCATCTCCAGCGCGGCGAAGCAGGCGCGCACCGCATGGTCCTCGTGCGCCAGCGGCGCGCCGAACAGGGCCATGATGCCGTCACCGGTGTACTGGTTGACGGTGCCCTCGTAGCGGTGCACCGCGCCGCTGAGCAGGGTGAAGTAGCGGTCCAGGATCAGGTGCCAGGCCTCGGCACCGGCCTGCTCGGCCAGCCGGGTGGAGCCCTTGATGTCGACGAACAGCACGGTGACCCGCTTGCGCTCGCCGATCAGGGCGGCTCGGCTGTTGAGCACCCGCTCCACCAGATGCCGCGGCGTATAGACGCGGCGCGGCGCCTCGGCGGAGGCTTCGTTGCCCAGGCGGGTGCCGCACTGGTTGCAGAATCTGGCGCCGTCCGGATTGGCGGCGTCGCAGTTATGGCAGCTTGGCAAGCGGGGTCTCCTCCCTCAGGATCCGGACCGGATCCCGAACCCCATCATGAGCCAAGCCCGCCCCGGCGTCAGCTACCTGACAGGTACTTGGCGCCCGTCAGCAGTTCAGACCGCGCCCAAAGCCGGGCGGCCAGTTCCGGGTCCCGCGCCTCGTCGCTGCTGCCGACCTTGGCCGGGTGGCCGCGCAGCTCCTTGAAGCCGCCCGGGCCCAGGTAGTCGCCGCCCCGCACCTCCGGCGCCGTGGCGGCGTAGAGCGAAGGCAGGGCGCCCATCGCCGCCGGCTGCGCCATGAATGAATTGGCCCAGCGCATCAGCGCGGTCCCCTGGTCCGGATTGGTGTTGGACCAGCCCGGATGCGCGGCGGCGGCGATGACGCCGGAGCCGGCCTGACGCAGGCGCCGGTCAAGCTCGAAGGTATAGATCAGGCTGGCCAGCTTGCTCTGGCCATAGGCATCCATTTCCTTGTAGGGCCGGCGCTCGAAGTGCAGGTCGTCGAGCTTGAGGCCCTTGGTCAGGCGGTGCGCCATGCTGGAGGTATTCACCACCCGCGAGCCGGGCGTGGCCTCCAGCCGGTCCAGCAGCAGGCCGGTCAGTACGAAGTGGCCGAGATGATTGGTGCCGATATGCATCTCGTAGCCGTCGCGGGTCTTCTGCAGCGGCACCATGATGGCGCTGCCGTTGTTGATCAGCAGATCCAGGCGGCTGAAGCGCGTGTTGAAGTCCTGCGCAAAACGCCGCACCGAGGACAGGTCGGCTAGGTCCAGCGGCATCACTTCCAGCCGCGCCTGCGGCACCCGCCGCCGGATCTCCTGCACCGCCGTCTCGGCCCGCCGCGCGTCGCGGCAGGCCATCACCACGGTGGCGCCGGCGCCGGCCAGGCCGACGCAGATTTCCAGCCCCAGGCCGCGATTGGCCCCGGTCACCACGGCCAGCTTGTCGTCCAGCCGCGGCATCTCGGCGAGTGTCCACTTCTGTGGCATGAGCCGGCTCCCTGATCGGTTCCGGATCGTGTCCGGCGGCGGCATCATTGCAGCCAGCGCCGGCGCCAGCCTCCTGCGTTCGGAGCAGATCGCCGGCCCCCCGGTTGCCCATGGGCTCTGTGCTGGCCGCTGGCGGCATGCTGCGGTAAGGTGCGCGCAGCCCTCCATCCCGGAGGCGGTTCAGCCCCCCGCGCATGTCACCCGAAGCCCTGACCGAATACCTGCATCGCCATATTCCGCTCACCGCCGCGATGCAGCTGCGCGTGCTGCACAGCGGCGACGGCGCCATCGAGCTGGTGGCGCCGCTGTCACCCAACCGCAACCACCGCGACACCGCTTTCGGCGGCAGTCTCGCCACCCTCGGCATCGTCAGCGGCTGGGCCTTGCTGCAACAGTCCCTGCGCCAGGAAGGGCTGGAGGCGCGCATCGTGGTGCAGAAAAGCGAGTGCGAGTTTCTCGAGCCGGTGGCCGAAGAGTTTTTTTCGGCGAGCAGCCTGCCGGCGGCGGAATGGACGCGCTTCCTCGACACCCTGCGCAAGCGCCGGCGGGCCCGTATCACCATCCACAGCACGCTGCGCAGCGCCGGCCGGGAAGTGGTGCGCCACAGCGGCACCTTCGTAGCACTTGGTGGAGACGAAACGTGAATCAGACCTTCAAATTCTGCCCGCGCTGCACCAAGCCGCTCGCCATGGGCGAGGTTGACCAGCCGCCGCCGCGCCTGCGCTGTCCGGATAGCAACTGTGGCTTCGTGCACTGGGACAACCCGGTGCCGGTGGTGGCTGCCGTGGTCGAGCACGAGGGCCAGGTGATCCTGGCGCGCAACCGCATGTGGCCGCCGAAGATGTTCGCCCTCATTACCGGCTTCCTCGAGAAGGACGATCCCGATCCCGCCTCCGGCGTGCTGCGCGAGGTGGAGGAGGAGCTGGGGCTGAAAGGCCGCGTCGCCGAATTCATCGGCCACTATCCGTTCCAGCGCATGAACCAGATCATCATCGCCTATCACGTCGTCGCCGCCGGCGAGATCGTGCTGGGCGAGGAACTGGTGGAATACAAGAAAGTGGCGCCGGAGCAGCTGCGTCCCTGGCCGGCCGCCACCGGCCTGGCCCTGCGCGACTGGATGATCCGCCGCGGCCTCACGCCCCAGCCATTCGAGAACGAGGCGGTCAAGGCGATCCCGCAACTGCGTGTCATCGACGACCGGCTGGCCACCGCCGGCCAGCCCAGCGCCGAGCAGTTCTGGGCGGTACGCAGCGCCGGCTACCAGACCGTGATCAACCTGCTGCCGGCCGATTCGCAATGGGCCGTGGCCGATGAAGCCGCCGCGGTGGAGGCGCAGGGCCTGCGCTACCACCACCTGCCGGTGGTGTGGGAAGCGCCGACCGCGGATGACTTCGCGCGCTTCGGCGCGCTGATGCAGGCCGAGGCCGGCCGCCGCGTCTTCGTCCATTGCGCCGTCAACAAGCGGGTCTCCGCTTTCGTCTTTCTCTACCGGGTGCTGCGCCTGGGCGTGGCCCGCGAAGTGGCGGAGCGCGACCTGCTCGCGGTATGGCAGCCGGACGAAGTGTGGAGCAGGTTCATCGAGGAGCGGCTGCGGGCGGGCGGCTAGCCCGGCATCCGCAGCGGTTCAGCCGGCCATCACGGGAAAATCGACGCGTACGCCGCAGCCGCGTCCGTCCAGTCCTTCGCCAAGCAACAGGCTGCCGCCGTGCGCGTTGACGATTTCGTGCACGATCGCCAGCCCCAGGCCGCTACCGTCGATGCTGTTGCGGGCGCCGCGGTAGAAGCGCTTCAGCACGTTCGCCCGCTGCGCCGCCGGAATGCCCGGCCCGTCGTCGCTGATCGTCAGGGTCGGATGGGGGTGCGCGGACAGGGTAATGGTGATCTTGCCGCCGCCCGGGTGGTACTTGACGGCATTTTCCAGCAGGTTGTTGAACACCTCGGCGATCAGCACCCGGCTGCCGCGCAGCTCGATGCGGCGCGGCGGCGCCTGCAGCGTCACGTCGATATTCTTTTCCAGCGCCCGCGGCACCCACTCGGCGCCCACTTCGGCGGCCAGCGCCACCAGATCGAAGGGTTCGAACGGCACCGCCGCCAGCGCCTTGGGCTCGGTCCGCGCCAGCAGCAGCAGCTGGTTGGACAGGCGGATCACCCGATCCGCCGCCAGCGAGGCTTCCCGCAGCGGCTGCCGCAAGCTCTCCGTTTCCGCTTCCTTCATCGCCTGCTCGATGTTCAGCTTGAGCGCGGTCAGCGGCGTGCGCAGCTGGTGGGCGGCGTCGGCGACGAAGCGCCGCTGTGAAGTTTCCAGCTCCATGCCGCCGGCCTGGATGCGCGATTCCAGCTCATCCCGCGCGCGGCGCAAGGTCAGGTCCATGTTCTTGCGCCAGATGCCGAACCAGTTTCCGGCGATCATCGACACCATGAAGGCGACGAAATACGGCGCCTCCTGGTAGGTCACGCCGAGGCTGTAGTAGGGCCGCATGAAGAAGTACTCCACCGCGAGCGTGCACAGGATCGCGGCGATCCAGCCCAGCACCTTGCCGCCGAGCCAGGCGCTGGCGATCACCGCGCTCAGGAACAGCAGCGAGAACGAAATGTTGATCTGCTGGCGCAACAGCAGCAGCAACGCCAAGGCGATCGCCACCAGCACGCCGCCGAACAGCGGATCGCCGACCACGCGCATCAGCAGCCCGGCCCGGCCCTTTGCGCCAGGCAGCGGTTGCGGCGGCTCCGGCCCGTCGAGCCGGGCGGCGACCTTGGCCAGCGGCGCCAGGCCGAGCTGGATGCCGAGCCAGATGGCGGCAGCGGCCGCGCAGATCAGCAGCAGCTGCGGCAGCAGCACCCCGAGCAGGATCTGCCGCGCCATCGAGCGGCGCTTGCTCAAGGTCTCGGCCACTTCCACCGTCACCGTTTCGCCGAGCGCCTGCGCCGGCAGCTCCAGCGCGACAACGCGTACCGGGCGGTCGCCGATGACCGCGTCATAGAGGCGGGCGTCGCGGTAGGTGTCGAAGTCCGGCCCCGGCGCGGGCAGGTCGGCGTTGCCGGCGATCAGCCCGCTGCGGGCGCCGGACACCTTGTAATAGGTGGTATCGGCCACGTCCCATTCCAGCAGCCGCGCCGCCGGCTGCGGCAGGTCCAGGATCACGCCGTGATCGCCGCGCCCCACCAGCAGCGCCAGCGAATTGACCGAATCGTAAAGCCAGCCGTCGTAGACGTCGTTGGTGTAATGCAGGGTCAGGGCATAAGAGGCGAAGCCGCTGACGCCGAACAGGGCCAGCAGCGGAGTCAGCAGCAGCCGCAGCAGGCGTCCGCGCAAACCCGCAAAGCTTTGCGCCAAAACGGTTTACTCCGTGCCAGGCGTCGCTTGCAGCAGATAGCCGAAGCCGCGCACGGTGCGCAATTCCACCTCGCTGCCTTCCAGCTTCTTGCGCAGGCGATGGACGTAAAGCTCGATGGCGCCGTCGGTCAGCGCCTCGTCCCAGTCGCACAGATGCTCCTGGATCTGCGCCTTGCTCACCACCCGGCTGCGCCGCAGCAGCAGCACTTCCAGCACCCCCAGCTCGCGCGGCGACAGTTCCAGCGGCACATCGCCGGCGTAGGCGCGGCGCTCGGCCAGGTCGAAGCGCAGGCCGCCGACGCCGATGTCGCCGCCGGAGCGGGCGATGGCACGCCGCGCCACCGCGCGGATGCGCGCCTGCAGCTCTACCAGTTCGAACGGCTTGACCATGTAGTCGTCGGCGCCGAGGTCGAGCATGCGCACGCGGTCGTTCAGCTCGTCGCGGGCCGTCAGCACCAGCACCGGCGTATGGTTGTCTTGGGCGCGCATTCCCCGCAGCAGCGTGCCGCCGTCGCGGTCGGGCAGCCCCAGGTCCAGGATCACCAGCGCGTAATCGACCGCCCGCAGCGCCTGCTCCGCGTCGCGGGCCGTGCCGTAGATGTCGACCACGTCGCCGCCGCGGCGCAGGGCGCGCCCCAGGCTTTCGGCGATTTGCGCATCGTCTTCGATCAACAGCAGCCGCATGGGTTCTCCCGGCAGGTGCGCCAGCTTATCCCTGGACGGCACCAACTATAGTGTCTGCGAAAGTAATTACGCATGGCCTGGGCTCGTTGCGCCCCCGATGTCGATTTTCCGGCCATCCGCCCAGTGTACCCGCCATTCCGCAATAGTTACCGCGACCTGCTGCTCATGGCGCCGGTTCTCGCCTGGGCCGCCAAGCCAGCCGGCACGCTCAAGCGGTATGCTGACGCTGAGCTCAGGGGGCCAGATGTCGTTTGCGAAGATCATCAAGCCGTTGTCAGGCGCGAGCACGATTGTGCTGGCGTTCGTCGGCCTGCTGAGCATCAGCCTGGCGCTGGGACTGGTCTATCCGCGCCTGACGGCCATCCAGCATCTCGCCAGCGGACGCGGCGGGGGGGCGGTTGCAATGCCCTGGTTGTTCAGCGAGATCAGCAACGGCAACCGGCTCAGCGTCAGCTTGCCGGTCAACTGGCTGACGCCGCGGCGCTGGCATATCACACCGGACGACCGGCTCACTGGCCTGAGCATCAACGGCCAGGCGGTGCCGCTCGAAGGCGTGCCGGCGGGCAGCCTGAGCGACTGGCGCTACGGCTTCGACATGGACCTGTCGCCCTGGCTGCATCGCGGCGCCAACCAACTTGATTTCGTCGTCGACAACTACGCCTGGAATGGCAGTCTGGCCCTGGATCCGGTGCCTGGCTGGCGCAGCCTGCTGCTGGCGGCGGCCTTGCTGCCCTGGGCTCTGGCCCTGGTGCGGGCGTTCCGGCTGCGTCGCTGGCAAACCGTGCTGCTGGGCATCGCGCTGCTGGTGCTTTGCAGCTACTGGGCGGCGACGCCGTGGACCTGGCGCAACTACGACGTCAAGCGCTTTGGCGAAAGCGGCCATCTCGGCTATGTCGAGTACCTCGCCACGCACCTGGCTCTGCCGTTGCCGGGGCAGGGCTGGGAGTACGCACAGCCGCCGCTGTACTACATCGGCGGCGCCCTGGTCTGGCGCTGGGCACAATGGCTTGGCCTGCCCGAGGCGCAGGCGCTGCAGGCGTTCGCGCTCGCCTTGTGGCTGGTATTCCTCGCCGCATCCATGGCGACCCTGCGGCTGGCCCTGCGCCGCCGGCCGCTGGTGCTCGGCGTGGCGACAGCGGCCCTGGTGCTGTGGCCTTCGGGCATCATCCACGGTCTGCGTATCGGCAATGACCCGCCGCTATACGCTGCCGCGGCGGTCGCCATCTGGTTCATGTTCCGCTGGTGGCGCGGCGGACGGCGGCGTCATTTGCTGGCGATGGCCGCGTGCATCGCCCTGGCGCTGCTGTGCAAGGGCACTGCTTTCGCCCTGCCCGCGGCCGCGATGGCGCTGATCGCGCTGCGCCTGCTGCGCGCCGGCGGATGGCGCAAGACGCGGCGCTGGATCGATGCGGGCACGGCGACGGCGTTGATGACGACGGGCATGCTGCTCAGCTTCGGTCGCAATTTCTATTACTGGAGCCATGGCCAGCTTTCCAACTGGCTGATCGGCAACATCGGCAATCTGGACGCCAACCTGCGCGTGCCCAACCAGTTCCGTTATTTCCTGCCGCTGGATATTCCGGTCTTCCTCAGCACGCCCTGGCTCGACACCCGCGACGACGCCACCGGCCGCGCCAACTTCTGGAACTTCCTGTTGCGCTCGGCGCTATCGGGCGAATTCAGTTTCGTAGGGACGCTGCATCGCGTCATCGCCATCATCTGGGGCGTGGTGCTGCTGTGGCTGATCGCGCTGCTGATGGTGCGGGCCGCCGCGTTGCGCTGGTCGGCGCCGACGGTATGGCGCGAAGCGCCCTGGATCCTGCTCAGCCTGCTGTGGCTGGCGAGCGTGCTGGCCGCACGCATTGCCCATCCATTTTCCTGCCAGAGCGACTTCCGCTTCATCCTGCCGGTGCTGCTGCCTTTCATCATCGCCTGCGCCCGTGCCGGGCGGCTGGCGCAAGCCCTGCTGCTGGGCATGGCGCTGAGTTCCGCCCTGTTTTTCACCACTCTGTAGCCTTTGCGGCAGCGTTTTCCCCGGACTGCGCCAGGCCCTGAAGGACCAGTTTGTGAAGCGTGCTGGTATCAAGCCAGGGTCCTCGCCTTGCGCATCGTCTTCGATCGGCCGCCGCCGCGTGGCTTCTCCCCACTGATAAGTTGACTTAACCTTCGGCGGCTCTCGGCCGTAAGGTTCGAGAAAGCAATTGGGCATAGCCTGCGCGCCGAAGGTCTCTGCCCCCCGCGGGCCCCCCGATCCTGATTCCGGTCCTGTTTCCATTCCGCCCGTGTCCCCGCCATCCAGCAATCGTCACCGCAGGCCGCTCGGCAGGCCGCTGTTCGCGGCGCTGGCTCTTGCGTGCGCCGCAATGGCTCCGGCTGCCGCCGCTGATCCGGCGCCGGCGGGTACCTGGACGCTGAACGATCTGGTCGTCGCGCTGCGGCATGGCAATCCGCAGTTGCGGCAGGCGCATCAGGCCTATCTCGCGGCGCGCCTGATGGTGCCCCAGGCGGAGGCGCTGCCGGCGCCGCAGTTCAGCCTGCTGGAGCAGGCCAACACCGGCGGCCCCTTCGACTTCAACCGCAACTCCGGTTTCTACGCTTATTACAACTTTACCCAGCCCCTGCTATGGCCGGGCAAGCGCAGCCTGGCGGGCGATATCGCCCGGGCCCAGGCCGAGGTGGTGGGGCGCCAGTACGACAGCCTCGAGCTGCAGCTGGTGTCGCAGCTCAAGCTGTCCTACTACCAGTTGATGGCGCTGCAGGACCAGCTGCATTTCATGGACGAGGATCTGCAAAGGCTGGAGGAGATCAAGGCCATCGCCAAGGTCCGCTATGCCAACAACGCCGCGGCCTATGTCGAGTTCCTCAACGCCCAGGTCGCGGTCGGCAGCCTGCAGAACGACCGCTATGCGCTGGACAAGCAGATCCGGAGCATGGCCGAGCAGATCAACACCCTGCTGGGCCAGCCCTCGCAGACGCCGTTGCAGGTGCAGAACCAGGACGATACCCCGCGCCTACCGCCGCAGACCGTGGAGCAGTTGATCGAGCTGGCGCAGAAGACCAATCCGGTGATCGCCGGCGGCGAGTTCCAGGTCGAGGCGGCCGACAAGGGCGTGGCCCTGGCGCACAAGTCGTTCTGGCCGGATTTCCAGCTCAGCGCGGGCAGCTACGCCGATCCCTCGGTGGTGCAGCTGCAAACCATGCGCATGTATTCCCTGGGCATCAGCTTCAATCTGCCGACCTGGGGCTTTGCCAAGGAAAAAGCCGGCCTGAGCCAGGCCCAGGCGCAGCTCGAAGCGGCGCAGGCGGGACAGCAGGCCAATCTGCAGCAAGTCGATCTGGGCGTGGCCAATGCCTACCACAGCCTGGAAACCGCCTTGCAGCAGCTGCGCTTCACCCGCGAACACCTGCTGCCGCAGGCGCAGATGGCCTATCGGCTGGCACTCACCGGCTATGGCAACAACGGCCCCTCCAACGGCGGCACCAGCTTCTCCGATCTGCTCACCGCGCAAACCGGCCTGCGCGATACCGAACTGACCCTGATTCAGGCGCAGAATACCGCCGTGCAGGCTTATGTCTCCCTCGCCGCCGCCATCGGCAAAGACCCCGACAGCCAATGACATGAAAAGCCGGCTCGCCTTATTGATTCCACTGGTGCTGCTCGCCCTGCTGGCCGGCTACTACGCCGGACGCCACGGCGCGTCCGCGCCCGCATCCGCCGGGATCGGTCCGTCGGCCAAAGCCACGGATAAAGCCGCCGACGCGGAGCCGGCGAAAGCCGGGCAGGATTTCAACCCCGACTTCGTCAAAACCGCCGTGCCGACGCAACAGATGGTGGCCGACACCATCCCCATCACCGGCAAGCTGTCGCTGGACAAGCAGCAGCTGCGCATCGCCTCCTCGCGCGTGGCCGGGCGCCTGGGCCGCATCTTCGTGTTCGAGGGACAGTCGGTAAAGGCGGGCGACGCCCTGGCCGAAATCTACAGCCCGGACTACATCTCCGCCGAGCACGAATTCATCCTCGCCAAAGGCTTCCGCGACACTCTTGCGAAAGATGGCAGCGACGCCGAACTGCGCGGCGACGCCGAAGCCACCTACCAGTCCGCTGCCAACAAACTCAAGGTGCTGGGCGCCTCCCCGGAAGATGTCGCCAACCTGGCCAAAACCGGGCAGGTCGACGAATACCTCAAGGTGCGCGCCCCCATCTCCGGCGTGGTGACCCAGCGCAATGTCGATCCGGGCGGCTACCTCAATGTCGGCGATGCGCTGATGTCCCTGGCCAACCTCGACACGCTATGGTTGTTCGCCAATACCTACGACAGCGACTATCCCGCGCTCAAGCTGGGGCAGACGCTGAGCTTCCAGTCCAGCTCCCTGCCGGGGCAGAGCTTCACCGGGCAGGTGGCCTTTATCGCCCCGAGCATCGACCCGGCGACGCATACCCTGCCGATTCGCTGCAACGTGCCGAATCCGCAGTTCCTGCTGCGCCCGGAGATGTTCGTCAAGGGCT
>JAMFRN010000073.1 GCA_026224805.1 Nevskia soli | reverse complement strand
GCATGGATGCGCGGGGGCTTGGACAAGGATGTCCACGGTTCCTACTGTGAAACTGAGCATCGCCGAGAGCACCGAACTATGCCGGCTGCTGGCCGATCCCAGCCGGCTGCGCCTGCTGCTGTTGCTGGAAGCCCATGCGCTGTCCGCCGCCGAACTGACCGAGGTCACCGGCCTGGCGCAGAGCCGCGTTTCCACCCATCTGGCCCGCCTTAAGCGCTCGGGTCTGGTGCAGGATCAGCGCACTGGCGGCGCGGCCCTCTACACCCTGGCGGCGGCGGAAAACAGCGCGGCCGAGCTGTGGGCGCTGATGCGGCAGGAGCTGGACGACCGCCAGGCGCGGCTCGACCGCGAACGTGCAGACGAAGTGGTGCGCTCGCGCAAATCCGGGCAGACCTGGGCCGAATCGGTGGCCGGGCGCATGGAACTGCACTATTCCCCCGGCCGCACCTGGGAAGCGACCGCGCACGCCCTGATCGGCCTGCTGCAACTTGGCGACGTGCTGGATGTGGCCTCGGGCGACGGCGTGCTGGCCGAGCTGATCGCCGAACGCGCCCGCTCCGTCATCTGCATGGACATCAGCGCCAAGGTGCTGGCCGCGGCGCGCAAGCGCCTGGGCGCGGTGAGCAACGTCAGCTTCTGCCAGGGCGACATGGGCGCGCCGCCTTTCGCCGACGGCCGCTTCGACCAGGTGTTCCTGATGCATGCGCTGAGCTATGCCCACGATCCGAAGCTGGTGATTGCGAAAACCGCCCCGCTGCTGCGTCCCGGCGGCCGCCTGGTCGTCGCCACGCTCGGCGCCCACAAGCACGAGGCGGCCAAGCAGGCTTATGACCACGTCAATCTCGGCGTGACGCCCGACGCCCTGGCGAAATGGCTCAAGGCCTGTGGCCTCGAGGTCGAGCTATGCCGCGTCACCTCGCGCGAGCCGCGGCCGCCTTATTTCGAGGTGGTCACCGCGCTGGCGCGCGCCGCTTGATGCGAAGCGCGTAGCAAATCGTAGGGCGGCCTGTGGCCGCCGCTGCGCAGCGGGATGACGCGAAAAGCCGGCGGCCACAGGCCACCCTACGGTCGCGGCTTGAAGCACCCGGGCGTCAGACCGGAGCGTCGTCTTTCCATAACAGCTTGCCGCCGCTCTTCTTGGCGACACCTGCGAGGCGTTCGCGGTGCGCGGCCAGTTCCTCGTCATCGGCGCGGATCACCCGCAACGGCGCGGCGGCGGTTTCCAGCAGTTCGCGCAAACCTTCGAGAGCGGTGCTGCCGGAGTTGGCCCCGGCGGTCTCGCGGTCGAGCACCAGGGCCGCCTGGCCCCCGGTCATGGCCAGGTAGACATCGGCCAGCAGCCGCGCGTCGAGCAGGGCGCCGTGCAGGTCGCGGTTGGAGTTGTCCACGCCGTAGCGCTTGCACAGCGCGTCCAGGTTGGCTTTCTGCCCTGGGTGCAGGCGCCGCGCCATCGACACGGTATCGACGATGCCGCAGATCTGGCCCAGGCGCTCGCTGTAACCGGCCCGCTCCAGTTCCTTGTCGAGGAAGCCGACGTCGAACGCAGCGTTGTGGATCACCAGTTCAGCACCGCGCAGGTATTCGACCAGGCCCGGCGCGATGTCGGCGAAGCGCGGCTTGTCGGCGAGGAACTCGCCGCTGATGCCATGCACTTCCTGCGCGCCCGGGTCGATGGCGCGATCCGGGTTGAGGTAATGGTGGAAATTCTTCGAGGTGACGCGGCGGTTGAGCAGTTCGACACAGCCGATCTCGATCACACGATGACCCTCGCCCACTTCCAGGCCGGTGGTTTCGGTATCGAGGATGATCTGGCGCTCGACACTCATGCCTGTACCCCTGCGGCGCGATGTTCCTCGAGGCCCTGATTGGCCAGGCGATCGGCTTCCTCGTTGCCGGGATCGCCGGCGTGGCCCTTGACCCAGCGCCAGTCGATGCGGTGGCGCGAGGCGGCGCTGTCCAGGCGCTGCCACAGGTCCTGATTCTTCACCGGCTTCTTGTCGGCAGTGCGCCAGCCGCGCAGCTTCCAGCCGGGCAACCACTCGTTGAGCCCCTGCTTGACGTACACCGAGTCGGTGTAAAGCGTGACATCACAGGCCTCCTTCCGCGACTCCAGCGCCATGATCGCCGCCATCAGCTCCATGCGGTTGTTGGTGGTCAGGGTCTCGCCGCCGCAGAGCTTTTTCTCGTGCCCGTTCCAGCGCAGCAGGGCGCCCCAGCCGCCGGGCCCCGGGTTTCCCTTGCAGGCGCCGTCGGTGTAGATGATCACTGTCTTCAAAATTTTCGGAATCCCTAACGGTAATGTTTATTCGTTGGTTTGCGGCAGTTCCTGGCGCGGCTGGGCGCCGGGCAGCCGCGAAGCGGCGCCGCCGAGCGCGCCGCCGACCAGGGCACGCACCTGGGCGCGCGGCAGGCGTCCCACCAGGGACATCGGGATGACGCGCTTCTTGGCCATGATCAGATAGCCTTCCATGAACGGATTGAGCAGGCTGTGCAGCCCGGCCTGTTCACCCAGGGTGCGCGGCGCGCCCCAGGGAAAGCCGACGCCGAAGCGCCGCACCAGCATCACCTCGAAATCCAGCAGTTCCAGCCAGTCGCACAGGCGCCCCGGGTTGACGAAACGGGCGCCGGGGGGGAAGGCCCGATAGCGCAGCCCCAGCAACTGCCGCAGCCCCCATACGCTCCAGGGACTGAAGCCCAGGATCAGCAGGCGGCCGCGGTCGGTGAGGACGCGGCTGGTCTCGCGCAGGACGTTGTGCGGCAGCGGCGAAAACTCCAGGGTGTGCGGCAGCAGCACCGCATCCACGCTCTGGCTCAGCACCGGCAGCCGCTCCGGCTCGACCAGCGACTGCGCCTCGAGCTCGCCGACGGTGCCTAGCACCGCCCGGTGCAGCATGTCGGCCGAGCTCAACAGGCGCTGGCCGCGCCCCCAGTTGCCGATCTGCAGGATATGCCGGCCGAACAGGTCCGGCAGCACCCGCCGCAACTCGCGCTCTTCCAGGGCCAGCAGGCGGCGGCCGCGCTGGCTGCGCAGCCACAAGGTGAGGGTGTAGCGGCTGAACGGCTGACCACCGCGGATCGCGAGCCGGTTGGGCATGGTTGACGCCTCGCATCTGAACCTACAGAGTTCAGCAATGATAACCGTGACACCCCTCCCCGCGTTCGACGACAACTATCTGTGGTTGCTGCACCGCGATGGCCTGGCCGCGGTGGTCGATCCCGGAGACGGCGAGGTGGTGCTGGCGGCCCTGCGCGAACGCGGCTTGCGGCTGACGGCCATCCTCATCACCCATCACCACGCCGACCACATCGGCGGCCTGGCCGCGCTGCGCCGCGTCTGGGATGTGCCGGTCTACGGACCGCGCGCCGAATCCGGGAAAATTCCCGGGCTGACCCAGCTGCTCGACGACGGCGACCGCGTCGCCTTACCTGAACTGGATGTCAGTTTCGAGGTGCTGGCGGTGCCGGGACACACCCTGGGGCATATCGCCTACCACGAAGCCGCACAAAAATTGCTGTTTTGCGGCGACACCCTGTTCGTCGGCGGTTGCGGACGCCTGTTCGAAGGCACGCCGCAGCAGATGTACACATCATTGCAGCGCCTGTCCGCCCTGCCCGGCGATACGGCGGTGTATTGCGCCCATGAGTACACCCTGTCCAACCTCGATTTCGCGCACAGCGCGGAACCGGGGAATTCCGCGCTGGGGTCCGAGATCGAACGGGTGCGGGAGTTGCGCGGGCGCGCCCAGCCGAGCGTGCCGAGCACCGTGCAAAGGGAGCTCCAGTTCAATCCATTTCTGCGATGCAGCCAGCCGCCGCTGACTGAATCGGCCAGTGCGCATGCAGGGAAACCGCTGCATGACCCGGTCGAGGTATTTGCCGCGCTGCGTCGCTGGAAGGATGGCTACAAGAGCAAAATCCGTTGATTTTTTCGCCAGTTGTCGCAAGCCGCGAAGCATTTGCTAGACTCGTCCCATCGATGCGCCTGCATGACCCCATGATCAAACGAAAACCGCTTCGAGCCTACGGACTTCTTGCCGCAGTTTTACTGCCGATCGTCGCCCTGGCGGCAACACCGCAGGCGGTCGATCCTGCGGCGCATGATGTCGACCAGGACATCCAGAAGCTCAAGGAGCAATCGCTGGACGTGATCCAGCAGGCGCAGGCCGCCGAACAGGATTTCCTGTATCCGGCGCGCAACCGGGTGTCGATCTACGTCGGCGTGCATATCCCGGGCATGCTGATCAAGGACGTCAGCGCTTCCGTCGACGGCACCGCCCCGGTGGTCTACCAGTACCGCGAGGGCGAGTCGGTGACGCTGCAGGATCGCGGCCTGAACCTGCTGATGCGGATCAACGCCGCGCCGGGACAGCACCGCATCCATGCGCAGTTCACCGCCCAATATTCCGATGCCAGGCCCGGCGATCCCCCCTTCAGCGGCACCTACGACGGCAGCTTCGAAAAAACCGAGCAGCCCGCCGAACTGGAGCTCGATTTGCAGCGCGATGGCTATCTGACCCGTCCCCAGCTGAAATTCCGCGATTGGAGGGCGGCACAATGAAGCGCCTTCTCGGTTTCGTGTTGGCTGTTGCCAGCGGCGCCGCCGCCGCGGCCGACGTCGGCAACGCGGCCAATATCTATACCCCGGGCGGCGACAACGATCCGCGCGTGCGCAGCGCCCAGTACCTGGCGGGCAACAACCGCTTCCTCAGCGCCGCGGCGCTGCTGCGCGAAGTGCAGGCGGAAGCGCCGCAGAAGCGCTTTGCCCCGCCCTATTACCGCGACCTCGCCGCCGACACGCTGTCCTTCGGCCTGCCGCAACGGGCCGAGGTGATCTACCGCGAGCAGATCGCCGACGCCAAAGATCCGCTCAGCCTGGCGCAGGCGCGCCTGCGGCTGGCGGACTTCTACTATCAGCGCGCCTACTACCAGCAGGCCTCCACCGAGCTGAGCACGGTGCGCCAGCAGCTGCCGCCCGCACTACTGATCAACTGGCAGGACCTGCAATCGCGGGTGCTGCTGGCGCAGGGTCGTTTCGGCGAAGCCGCCGACATCCTGACCCAGGCCAGCAGCGGCGACATGACCGACTTCATGCGCTACAACCTCGGCGTGGCGCTGATCAACGATGGCCGCGTCGGTCAGGGCGTCAACATGCTGGACCGGGTCGGCCGCCTAACGCCCACCGATTCGGATTCGCTGGCGCTGCGCGACAAAGCCAACCTGACCCTGGGCTACCACTTCCTCAAGACGCAGCAGGGCGGTACCGCCGTGCCGATCTTCGGCCGCGTCCGCACCGAAGGCCCGTACTCGAACAAGGCCCTGCTCGGCCTCGGCTGGGCCTATCTGGCGCCGCGCGGCAGCAAGCAGAAAAAAGCCGAACTCGGCGACGAGACGCCGCCGGACCAGACCGCCTTCACCTCGTTCGCCACGATCGGCGTGCTGCTGCGGCCCGGCTACATCGATTCGGACAGCATCTACAAGCGCGCCAAGATGACGCCCTTCCATCTCAACGGCAGGTCCGCCGACGAGGAAGCCCAGTTGCGCCAGGCGCTGGTACCCTGGGTGGAGCTGACCAGCCGCGATTCGATCGACCCGGCCGTGCAGGAAGGCCTGCTGGCGATTCCTTATGTGCTCGACCGGCTCGGCGCGCATATCCAGGCGCAACAATATTACGAACGCGCCATCGCTTCGCTGGAAGAGACGCGCACCCGTCTCGATTCGGCCGAGGAGCATGTGCGCAGCGGCCGCATGGTGAAGACTATGATCGACCACGATCCCACCGCCGAATCGGGCTGGATGTGGAAGTTGAAATCGCTGCCGGATGCGCCGGAAACCTTCTACCTGCAAACCCTGCTGGCGGAGAATTCGTTCCAGGAAGCGCTGAAGAATTTCCGCGACACCCGCCTGCTGCAGAGCCATCTGGAAATCTGGAAAAAGCGCCTGGGCGATCTGCAGCATACCTATCAGTCGCGCAACGGACAGGAGCAGGATCAGGACCGGCCGGATCTGACGCCGACGCCGCTGCAGGCCAGCAACGCCAGGGCCGCCGCCGTCGAAGCCGGCGAAACCCCGGATGCCGCCGCAGCAAAGCAGTTGCAACTGGCGAATCATCTGGCGGCGTACAACGGGCAGGGCTCGCCCGATGGCCCGGACAGCGAAGCGCCGGTGCCGCTGCAACTGGCGAAAAGCCCCGGCGCGGAACAGTTCGTCGGACCGTTCGAGCACATGCAGGTCCTGCGCACACGCATCGACGCGCTGCTGCCGCAGCTGGCCGCGGCCGAACAAACCCAGGGCACCTTGCTGCAGAACATCGCCCTCGATGATCTGGAGAAGCAGAAGACCGTGAACGAGAAGCTGCTGACCGAGTCGCGCTTCGCGCTCGCCCGCATCTACGACAGCGAGTTGAAAGGCCCCAACACAGGTGATTCCAAATGAAGCGCGCAGCGCTCGCCGCGGCCTGCCTGATCTTGGCCGCCTGTCAACCCGACGTAGTCAAGAACGCCGCCCCGCCGATCCGGACCCTGGCCAACCAGAAGCAGCCGGCGCAGAACAAGCTGCCCATCATCCAGTCCGAGGCGATCGCACCGGATCCGCAGAAGGCGCTGGAGAACTACCGCAAGCTGCTTGCGCTCAGCCCCGATCCCGAGACCCGCGCCGAGGCCCAGAAGCGCATTGCCGACCTGCAGGTCCAGGTCGAGGACAACAACGGCAACGCCAGCAACGGCGCCGCCCTGAAGGACTCCATCGGCATCTACCAGAAGCTGCTGGAAGAGCCGCAGGGCAAGGGCAACGATCGCGTGTTGTACCAGCTGGCGCGCGCCCAGCAGAACAGCGGCGACACCGACAAGGCCATCGCCACGCTGCAGCGGCTGGAGCACGACTATCCGGCCTCGCCGCTGGTCGCCGATGCGCATTTCCGCGCCGGCGAGCTGCTCTATGGACGCAACCGTTTTGACGAATCGGAGCAGGAATACCACACCGTCATGGGCTTCGGCCCCGGCACGCCGTTCTTCATCACGGCGCAGTACAAATACGGCTGGTCGCTGTATCAGCAGCAGAAATACAGTGAAGACATCGGCGTGTTCTTCACCATCCTCGACCGTGAGCTGCCGCCAGGAGAACTGGATAATCCGGAAGCCGCGCTGAAAGCGGTGCCGGCCGAGAAGTCCGATCTGGCGCGCGACTCGCTGCGCGTCTCCAGCCTGTCCTTCGCCGCGCTCGGCGGCGGCAAGGCAATCAACGATTATTTTGCCAAGAACACCCAGCCGCGCTTCTACCCGCTGGTCTACAACGCGCTCGGCGAGCAGATGCTGGAAAAGCGCCGCTACACCGATGCGGCCAATGCCTACGAGGCATTTATCGACGGCCATCCCACGCATCCCAGCGCGCCACAATTCCAGACGCGGGTGATTTCCGCCTACCAGGACGGCGGCTTCAACGATCTGGTGGTAAAGGAAAAGGAACGTTACGCCACGGCCTATGACCCGGCCGCACCCTATTGGGGTGGCAGGCAGCCCAGCGCCGAAGTCATGACCGAACTACGGAGCGACCTGGAAGACCTGGGCAAGCACTATCACGCCAAGGCCCAGCTCGAACCGGCCAGCGATCCCGCCGCCAAGAGTGCCGATTTCGTCGCCGCGGCCGGCTGGTACCGCAAGATCCTGACCATTTACCCGCAGGATCCCAAGCTGCCCGAAATCAACCTGCTCTACGCCGACGCCCTGTATGACGGCGGCCAGACCCGGGATGCCGCCGAGCAGTACGAGAAGACCGCCTACAGCTATCCCAACAATCCCAAGGCGCCCGAAGCCGCCTATGCCGCGGTGCAGGCCTGGCAGCGCCTGGGCAAGGAAGTGCAGCCGGCCGAGCGGCCTGATGTGCTGCGCAAGTCGGTGGCGGCCAGCGTCAAGTACGCCGATACCTTCCCGAACAGCGACCAGACCGCTCCGGTGCTCACCCGTGCGGCGGAGGACCTTTACGAAATCAAGGATCTGGATCAGGCCGTGGTGCTGGCCAACCGGGTCCTGGCGCTCAATCCGCCGGCGCCCGCCGATCTGCGCAGCCAGAGCCTGGGCGTTCTGGCCGATTCCAGGTTCGCGCAGGGCAAGTATGCGGACTCCGAGGCGGCCTACACCCAGCTGCTGGCGCTGACCCCGGCGACCGACGCCAACCATAAAGTGGTGGTGGAGCAGCTGGCGGCATCCGTCTACAAGCAGGGCGACGCCGCCAGGACGGCGGGGGACATGCGCACGGCCGCGCAATTCTTCCAGCGTGTCGGCCAGGTGGCGCCCGATGCCAGCATCCGGCCCAATGCGGATTTCGATGCGGCTTCCGCCTATGTTGCCATTCCGGACTGGGCTGCGGCGGAGCAGTCCCTGGAAGGCTTCCGCAGCCGTTATCCGACCAATCCGCTGACCGCGGACGTGGACAAGAAGCTGGCCCTGGCCTACCAGAAGGACAACAAGCCGTCGCAGGCCGCCGCGGCCTATCAGCGCATCGCCCAGCGCCCGACGGAAAGCGTCGACACGCGGCGCGAGGCGTCCTGGCTGTCCGCCACCCTGTACGACCAGGCGCAACAGCCGCAGCTCGCGGCCGGCGCCTACGAGTCCTATCTGAAGACCTATCCGCAGCCGCTCGACCGCAGCGTGCAGGCCCGCAATCGCCTGACCGAGATGGCGCTGGCCAGCGGCGACCATGTCCGCTATGTCGGCCTGCTGCATGAAGCCGTCAGCGCCGACGATATGGCCGGCGCGGGGCGCACCGACAGCAGCAAGCTCGCCGCCGCCCAGGCCAGCCTGGAACTGGGCCGCGAAGCGGCCCAGCAAGCGCGTGCGGTGTCGATCAGCCTGCCCATCGCCAAGACGCTGCCGGTGCGCAAGAAGGCCACCGAGGCCGCGGTGCAGGCGCTTGAGCGCGCCGCCAACTATGGATATGCCGATACCAGCACGGCGGCGACTTACGAAATCGGCAACGTCTACCACGACTTCGCCCAGGCCCTGACCAATTCGGAGCGGCCGGCCAAGCTGAAGGGCGACGAGTTGGATCAGTACAGCCTGCTGCTGGAGGAACAGGCCGAGCCGTTCGACGAGCAGGCCATCAAGGCGCATGAAGCCAACCTGCAACGCGTCTCGCAGGGGCTGTGGAATCCGTCGATCCGCAAGAGCGTCGATGCGCTGGCCGAGCTGTCTCCCGCGCAGTACGGCAAGCGCGAGCAGCACGAGGAACGCTATGAATCGCTGCATTAATTTCCGTACCGGACCCTGGCTGCCGCTGGCGGCCACGCTGCTGCTGGCAGCCTGCGCCTCGCGCGTGCAGAAGCCGGAGACCCCTGCTCCAGCCCCTGCTCCGACCGCAGCTGCGTCCGCGTCGCAACTTCCCGACAAAGGCGATCCGGAGCAGCGCTTCCAGGCCGCCCTGCAGCTGATGAAGGACAAGAAGCCGCAGGACGCCAAGGATGCCTTCGCCAAGCTGGCGCAGGACTTCCCGCAATACGGCGGCCCGCTCAATGACCTCGGCGTGCTGCAGGCCCAGGGCAAGCAGCGCGATCTGGCCATCGCCAGCTTCACCCGCGCCGCCACGCTCAATCCCAAGGACGATTTCGCCTGGGGCTGGCTCGGCAGCCTGTACCGGGAAAACGGCGACTATGGCCACGCCGAGCAGGCTTATCTGCGGGCAATCGCGCTAAAATCCGACAACCCCGTCACGCATTTGAACCCGGGCATCCTTTACGATGCCTACCTGAAGCGCCCGCAGGACGCGTTGGCGCAATATCGTGAATACCAGAACATCGCAGGCAAGGACAGCAGGCCGGTGGTAACCGCATGGATCAACGAATTGCAGGATGGGTTGCCGCAGCCGGCCGGCAACACGTCGCCTACCGCTGGTCAGGTGACACCTGCCGCAGGTACGACTTCCGCGTCAGGTACCGCACCGACAGTGGAGCATAAGCAATGAGATCATTATCATTGGTGGTGATGGGGATGGCAGGCGTCTTGCTTGTGGCTTCGCCTGCCTGGGCCCAGTCTGGCGGGCAGGACGCTGCGCCGCAGAAGGGCGCGGCGGACGACACTTCGGGCACGACCATCATCGGCGACCGCGAGTCGCCGATCGGCCTGTACCTGACCCCCTGGAAAAATGAGTACGCTCAGCGCGGCATGGATCGGCCGGCGCAAATTGTGCAAGAACAAATGGCGCCCCTCGATCCGGGAGTGTTCAGGCGCCAGAATTCGTATTACGACACCATTACCGAATATCGCCAGGCCGAGCTTGGCAACAAGAAGTAAGCCGCATCAGCCGTAGATTTCAACCCCCTACACCGTCGCCCTACACAGTCATCTAGCTCAAAGAGGAATCACCATGGATTTGTTCGCCACCGTCACCCGTTTCTTCCAAAACGGCGGCGTGTTCATGTACCCCATCCTGGCAGTGCTGGTGCTCGGCATCGCCATCACCATCGAGCGCTTTGCCTACCTGCGGCGCGCCTACAGCGAAAACCGCACGCTGTGGTCGAAGCTGCTACCGATGGTCAACTCCGGGCGGTATGAAGACGCAGAAAAACTGGCCGCAAGCTCTTCCACCGCCATCGGCCGTGTGCTCGGCTACGGCATCGCCCGCTCCAGAGGCCATGTCAGCCGCGAGGACGTCGAGCGCGCCATGGAGGAAAGCCTGATGGAAGTGACGCCGCAGCTGGAGCGCCGCACCCACTACCTGGCCACCTTCGCCAACGTCGCCACCCTGCTGGGCCTGCTCGGCACCATCATCGGCCTGATCCACGGCTTCTCCTCGCTGTCCGGCGTCAACCCCGCCGAGAAGCAGGACCAGCTGTCCGAGGCCGTCTCCATCGCCATGAACTGCACCGCCTTCGGCCTGATGACGGCCGTGCCCTTCATGCTGATCCACGCCTGGCTGACGTCGATGACCGACGAGCTGGTGGATAACCTGGAAATGGCCTCGATCAAGTTCCTCAACAGCCTGGGCCTGAAGAACTAAGGGCCGGTCATCGCTCCACAAAGGATGATCTGCTCATGATGCAAGGTCTGTCGCGCAACATGCGTCGCGCCACGCGACGCGCCCGGCGCAAGCGCGCCACCGAGCTGAACATCGTGTCGATGATCGACATCCTCACGGTGCTGGTGTTCTTCCTGCTGGTCAACGCGCTCGGCGTTTCGATCCTGGGCGTCAACCTGCCCTCCTCGGACGCCACCCCGCCGCAACAGCAGCCCAAGGATCTCAAGGTGATCGTGCGTCCGGACGGCCTTACCGTGGCGGATGCCAGCGGCGCGGTGAAGGACTTCCCCAATGCCAATGGTGCCTATGACCTGCACGGCCTGGCCGATCTGCTGAGCCAGATCAAGGACCGCGAGCCGAGCGAGGACAAGATCACACTGTTGCTCGATCCGAGCGTCGCCTACGACACGCTGGTACAGGTGATGGACACGGTGCGCGTGCAGCCAGGCACCCCCGGCCATCCGCAGCGCGACCTGTTTCCGCAGATCGGCATGGGCGATGCGCCCAAGCTGAACGGCGGCGCGTCGGCACCGGCACCGGCCGCAGGAGCCAAGCCATGATGAGAATGCGCTCCAACTTCATGCGCAACCGCATGCTGCGCAAGGCCACCAAGCGCGACACGGTGCCGCTCAACCTGGTGTCGATGATCGACATCTTCACCTGCCTGGTGTTCTTCCTGCTGCTCACCTCGACCAGCGTGCAGACCATCCGCAGCCCGCGTTCGCTGGAACTGCCGTCCTCGGTCACCATGCAGCAGCCGAACGACACCCCGGTGCTGATGGTGACGGGCCAGGACATCACCCTGCAGGGCCAGGCGGTGATGACGGTGGCGCAGGCCGAAGCCTCCGCCGGCGACGTCCTGCCCGAGCTCAAATCGCAGCTGCTGCTGGTGCCGCTGGCGCAGATCCAGGGCGCCGCGCCCAACGCGCTGACCCGTGGCGAGATTAACATCATGGCGGACAAGGACATCCCCTACTCCCTGCTGAAGAAAGTGATGATCACCGCCGGCCAGGCGCAGTTCGCCAGAATCTCGCTGTCGGTCAATCACCGCAGCACCCGGGCGGTGGCGCCATGAACGCACAGCTCATGCCGCAACAGATCCGCTGGGAAAGCTGGGCGCTGTCGGCGGAGGCCGATAGCCGGTTCCGTCGCATCGTCCTGTTCGTCGGCATCCCGGCGATCATCCTGGCGATCCTGCTTTCCATCTTCCAGATGGAAACCAAGAAGACTGACGAAGGCCAGTTCAACGGCGCCCGTTACGCCGAGCTAGTAGCACAGCAGCCGGGCGAAGTGGCGCCGCCGGAACAGCCCAAGCCGGCGCCGAAGGACAGCCAGGAGAAGCCGCAGCAGGCCGCTCCGGCCAAGCAGCCGGTGCAGAAGCCGACACCGGCGCCGGTGCCGCAGCAAACGGCCCGCGAGGTGGCGCAGAAAACCCAGGAAATGAAGGTCATCCAGGACCAGCTGCAGGACCTGCGCGACCAGAACCTGAACACCCTCAGCGACCAGCCGCTGGTTTCCAGCACTATCACCTCCAAGGGTGGCATCGGCGGTGCCGCCTCGGGAGAAGCCATCGCCCAGTCCGCGGCAGCCAATAGTGGCGGCGGCATCGGCGGCACCGGCGGCGTCACCAGCACGCAGAGCGGTACCGGCCTCGGCTCACGCCGTACCGGCACGGTGCACAGCTCGCTGGGCTTCGGCCGCGATGTCAGCAAGGCCGGCGCCAACGGCAAGGTCGACAACGGCCGCAGCATCCAGGAAGTACAGGAAGTTTTCGATCGCAACAAGGCCGGTTTCAATTCGCTCTACAACCGGGCCGCCCGTGAAAACCCGAGCATCAGCGCGGGTCAGATCGTGGTCCACTTGGTGATCGCGCCGGATGGTTCCGTGTTGCAGTGCTCGGTGGTTTCCAGCAGCTTCAATGATCCCGACTTTGAGCAAAAAGTGGTGCAGCGGATCAAGCTGCTGAACTTCGGTTCGAAGAGCGTGCCCCCGTTCGACGTGGCGCACTATCCGATCAACTTCCAGCCGATGTAATACCGCGCTGGCAATGGGATTCCTGAGCGGCAAGAAGGTACTGATCACCGGCATTGCCAGCGAACGCTCCATCGCCACCGGCATCACCGAGGCGATGCATCGCGAGGGCGCCGAGCTGGCCTTCACCTACCAGGGTGAGAAGCTCAAGCCGCGCGTCGAGGATGCGGCACACGAGCACGGCTCGGATATCGTGCTGCCGCTGGATGTGACGCGCGATGCCGAAATCGCCGCGGTGTTCGATACGCTCAAGGAAAAATGGGGCGGTATCGACATCGTGGTGCATTCGATCGGCTTCGCTCCGCGCGAATTGCTGGCCGGCGGCTACCTGGAAACGGTGACGCGCGAAGGCTACGCCATTGCGCACGACATCTCCGCCTACAGCTTCGCCGCGTTGGGCAAGGCGGCGCGTCCGCTGATGCAGGGCCGCAACGCTGCCCTGCTGACCCTGACCTACCTCGGCAGCGAGCGTTACGTGCCGATGTACAACGTGATGGGCGCGGCCAAGGCTAGCCTCGAGGCCAACGTGCGCTACATGGCCGGCGAGCTGGGGCCCGAGGGCATCCGCGTCAACGGCATCTCCGCCGGCCCGATCAAGACCCTCGCCGGCGCCGGCATCAAGGGCTTTCGCAGCATGCTGTCGCATGCGGAGAAAGGCTCGGCCCTGCGCCGCAACGTCACCATCGAGGAAGTGGGCAATACCGCCGCCTTCCTCTGCTCCGATCTGGCTTCCGGCATCACCGGCGAAATCATCTATGTCGATGCCGGTTTCCGCTTCATGGGGTTTACGCTGGAGAGCCTGAGCGGAGGGTAGGTCGGTTCAAGCCGGTCCCGAGTAGCCCGGCTTCATGGGCGTATCGAGGGGTGCAGCGGTACCGACATGCCAACCATCAATGGAAAAGGCCCGGTAGATCCGGGCCTTTCTTTTGCTTGCGAGTGCTGTCGGCTCCGCTACGCTTGAGCCGACCTACAGTTGCTTTTAGTTTCCGGGGTCCGCGTCACTGGTCACCGGCGCCGCCTTGATCTTGACGTCGACCTGCTTCTGCACCGCGTCGCGATAGGCGGAGAACTCGGAGCCCGCCAGCGCATCGCGCAGCTGCGTACCGGAGCCCTGGATGTCCTTGGTGTCGGTGGACTGCGTCGCTGGATCGTTGACCGCGGACAGCGCGATTACGGCGATGTCGCCGCCATCGAGATTGGCCTCGCCATAGCCGAGCTTGCCCGACGCCGGGTGCGGCATCTTGAACAGGGCGCCAAGCAGGGCCGGCGGCAGGTCCTTGTTGTCACGCTGCACCGAACCGGGGCTGACCGGAGCGACGCCGGCAACCTTGGTGGCGGCCTCGAAAGTCTGGCCTGCATCGAGATTTTTCAGCAGGGCCGCGGCGCCGGCCTGGGCCTGGGCCCTGGCCGTTTCGTCCTTCAGCTCGGTGCGGATCTGGTCGGTCACATCCGCCAGCTGCAGCTGGCGCGGCGCTTCGTATTCGGCCTTGCGGATCACCACCAGATGCTGCGGATCGAGGGCGATGGGCTTGCTGTTGTTCTCGTCCTTCACCACGTCGGAGGAAAACGCGGCGGCGATCACCGCCTGGTTGGCGGCAATATCGCCGCCGCCCTTGCGGGTGAACCATTCGGTGGTCTTGATCTGCAGGTTCAGCGCCTTGGCCACCGGGTCGAGCGAGGCCGAGTTCTCGAAGCTTATCTGTTCGAGCTTGGTGGACATGTCGTTGAAGCGGGTCACGGCATCCTGCTGCTTGTACAGGTCGAGCAGCTGCTTCTGCACCGCGGCATCGTCGAACGGCTGGGTCTGCGCCGGCTTCAGCTCATCCAGCTTGATCAGATGCCAGCCGAATTCGGTCTGCACCGGCTCGCTGACATCGCCAGCCTTGTCGATGGCGAACAGGGCCGCTTCGAACTTGGGCACCATCATGCCGTGCTTGACCAGGCCGAGATCGCCGCCCTTGTTCTTCGAGCCCGGATCGTCGGAATTGGCCTTGGCCAGCTCGGCGAAATCGGCGCCGGCCTTGATCTTGGCGTACAGGTCTTCGGCCTTTTTCTTCGCCGCATCCTTGTCCGCACCGAAGGCGATCAGGATATGGCTGGCGCGGCGCTGCTCCGGCACTGAGAAGAGAGTGGCCTTGCGGGCCTCATAGATCGCCTTCAGCACGTCGGCGCTGGGCGGCGTCGCCTTGGGCAGCTGGTCCAGCGCCAGTTCGACATAGGCCAGCTTGATGCGCTCCGGCGCCTTGAAGCTGTCCTTTTTCTGCTCGTAGCGCTGCTTGATCTGGTCGTCGGTGATCGCAACCGTAGCCAGGTATTTGGCCGGCTCGAACTTCACATAGCTGAACACGCGCTGCTGGTGCAGCAGATTCCAGGCCGCCTCGCTCTCGCGCGGCGTGATGAAGGCGCTGTCCAGCACCGCGCCGCGCAGCTGCTCGATCGGCAGCTGCTGGCGCGCCCGCGCCTCGAACTGCTCCGGCGACTGGCCGGCGCTTTTCAGCATGTTCCTGTAGCGATCGGCCGAGAAATGACCGTTTTCCTGGAAGTAAGGCATGGCTTCCAGGTATTCGCGCACGCCCGCATCGTCGATGCGGTAACCGGTGCGCTGGGTGTACTGCTGCAGCACCAGATCTTGCACCAGCCCCTTCATTACATTGTCGCGCAGCTGCGCCTGCTGCAGCTCGTCGGCGCGGAAATTCTCGCCCAGGCGCTGCTGCAGTTCCTGGTAGGCCTGCTGGTAGGCATTGCGGAATTGCGACTGGGTGATCTTCACCCCGCCCACTTCGGCAACCGTGGGATCGGCGCCGCCGCTGCCTTGAAGGGACTGAATCCCGAAAAAGGCGAAAGGCACGATCAGGATGCCGACGATGCCCCAGAGAATCGGGCCTGTCATGCGGTCGCGAATGGTCTGCAGCATAAATTGATCAGTCCGGAAACAAGAAAGGCGCCCGTTCGAGCGCCTTTTTATAATTAATGTGGCGGAGCGGACGGGACTCGAACCCGCGACCCTCGGCGTGACAGGCCGATACTCTAACCGACTGAGCTACCGCTCCGCATTAACTTCAAACTTGTACCAATAACCTGGTGGGTGCTGACGGGCTCGAACCGTCGACCCCCGCCTTGTAAGGGCGATGCTCTACCGACTGAGCTAAGCACCCGGCGGGATGTCATACCCGCGAAGGTCGACTATTTTACCGCGTCTTTCAGCGCCTTACCAGCCTTGAAGGAAGGATTCTTGCTGGCGGCGATTTTCAGGGGGGCTCCGGTCTTCGGATTGCGGCCGGTACGGGCCTTGCGCTTGCGCACGTCGAACGTGCCGAAGCCGACCAGGGAAACCTTCTCGTTCTTCTTCAGAGCCTTGGTGATGACTTCGACGAATGCATCGACAGCGCGTGCGGCATCGGCTTTGGAAAGCTCAGCCTTGTCGGCGACCGAATTGATCAGTTCTGCTTTGTTCATTTAGATGAATCCCCCTCTTGTGTGAATGGCTTCATGCCAGGAATTTCGAACCGCTGTGGTCGGCCGTCCCCAACTCGGTAGCGGCGCGCGCAAGCACGCTCAGCCCTGAAAGTTGTTCGCTACGGCAACGGATGCAGTCTTATACCAAGCGTCGGCTGCAAGCGTCAATCAAGTGTTTTGCGCTTGTGCGAGCGGGGTTTTCAGCGTTTCACCGCACCAGGTTTTCCTCGACCCGAGGATGCTCCCGCTGCGGTGAAAGCGCTGAAATTGCGCCGCAACAATCAATGCGGACGCAACCCCTCTCCAGGCGGAGTCGGCGGATTGGTGCCGCCCTCGACGTTGCTCTTCGGCTCCGGCACACGCTCCAGCGCCAGGCGCAGCGCATCCTCGATCCAGCGTACCGGCGTGATGTCGAGCTTGGCCTTAATGTTGTCCGGAATCTCCGCGAGATCCTTGAGGTTTTCCTGCGGAATGATGACGGTGCGGATGCCGCCGCGCTGCGCCGCCAGCAATTTCTCCTTGAGTCCGCCGATCGGCAGCACTTCGCCGCGCAGCGTGATCTCGCCGGTCATGGCGACATCGGCGCGCACCGGGATGCCGGTCAGCGAGGAGACCATGGCGACGCACATGGCGACGCCGGCGGAAGGACCATCCTTGGGCGTGGCGCCTTCCGGCACATGCACGTGAATATCGTGCTTTTGATAGAACTCCGGATCGATGCCGAGACTCTTGACGCGCGAACGCACCACGGTCAGCGCCGCCTGGATCGACTCCTGCATAACATTGCCGAGGCTGCCGGTCTGGGTCAGCTTGCCCTTGCCAGGCGACAGCGCCGTCTCGATCGACAGCAGCTCACCGCCGACCTCGGTCCAGGCCAAGCCGGTGACCTGCCCGATCTGGTTCTTTTCCTCGGCGCGGCCGAAACGGAAGCGCTGCACGCCGAGGTATTTCTCCAGGTTCTTCTCGGTGACCTTGACCGTCTTCTCGGTCGGCTTGAGCAGGATCTGCTTCACCACCTTGCGCGCGATCTTGCTGATCTCGCGTTCCAGGTTGCGCACGCCGGCCTCGCGCGTATAGGTG
Organism: Nevskia soli; assembly: GCA_026224805.1. Taxonomy (GTDB): domain Bacteria; phylum Pseudomonadota; class Gammaproteobacteria; order Nevskiales; family Nevskiaceae; genus Nevskia; species Nevskia soli_A. The sequence continues at coordinate 2,594 of JAMFRN010000073.1, read as the reverse complement.
CGCACGATGGAGCGGATGGCGCCGTCGGCGATCTCCAGCTCCTCGTCCTTGAGGCCATTGGCCTTGATCTGCTTGGGCACCAGGTAGCGCTTGGCGATGTTCAGCTTCTCATCCTCGGTGTAGCCGGGGATGCGGATCACTTCCATGCGGTCGAGCAGCGGACCGGGGATGTTGAGGGTGTTGGCGGTGCAGACGAACATCACGTCGGAAAGATCGTAATCGACTTCCAGATAATGGTCGTTGAAGCTGTTGTTCTGCTCCGGGTCCAGCACTTCCAGCAGCGCCGAGCTGGGGTCGCCGCGGAAGTCCATGCTCATCTTGTCGATCTCGTCGAGCAGGAACAGCGGGTTCTTCACCCCCACCTTGGACATGCTCTGGATGATCTTGCCTGGCAGCGAACCAATGTAGGTGCGGCGATGGCCGCGGATCTCAGCTTCGTCGCGCACGCCGCCCAGGCTCATGCGGGTGAACTTGCGGTTGGTGGCGGCGGCGATGGAGCGGCCGAGCGAGGTCTTGCCCACGCCCGGCGGACCGACCAAGCACAGGATCGGACCTTTCAGCTTCTTCACCCGGCTCTGCACGGCGAGATACTCGAGGATGCGCTCCTTGACCTTCTCCAGTCCGTAATGATCGGTATCGAGCTGCGTCTCGGCGCCGGCCAGGTCGATGGTGGCCTTGGTGGTCTTCTTCCACGGCACCTGCGTCAGCCAGTCCAGGTAGTTGCGCACCACCGTGGCTTCGGCCGACATCGCCGGCATCATCTTCAGCTTGTTCAGCTCGGCATTGGCCTTGAGCTTGGCGGCCTTGGGCATGCCGGACTTGTCGATCTTGCGCGCCAGTTCTTCCTGCTCGTTCGGCGCATCTTCCAGCTCGCCCAGTTCCTTCTGGATCGCCTTGATCTGCTCGTTCAGGTAGTACTCGCGCTGGTTCTTCTCCATCTGCGACTTGACCCGCCCGCGGATCTTCTTCTCGATCTGCAGGATGTCGATCTCGCCTTCCAGCTGGCCCAGCACATATTCGATGCGCGGCTTGGGATCGGTCAGCTCCAGGACTTTCTGCTTGTCCTCAAGCTTGAGGTTGAGATGGGCGGCGATGGCGTCGGCCAGGCGGCCGGGCGAATCCATGCTCGACAGGGACGGCAGCAGCTCGGCCGGCACCTTCTTGTTGAGTTTGACGTACTGCTCGAAGGTGGCGACCGTGGCGCGCATTACGGCGTCGGTCTCGCTGCCGCCGGGCTGGCCCTCGTCGGCCGCGATCGGCTCGAACTGGGCGGTGAGATAGTCGTTGCTGTTGTCGAGGCTGAGGATGCGCGCGCGCTGCGCGCCTTCCACCAGCACCTTGACGGTGCCGTCCGGCAGCTTGAGCAGCTGCAGGATGCTGGCCAGGGTGCCGACATCGTAAAGATCGCCGGTACTGGGCTCGTCGGTATCGGCGTGCTTCTGCGCCACCAGCAGGATGCGCTTGCCATCCTGCATGGCGGCGGTGAGCGCCTTCACCGATCTCTCGCGCCCGACGAACAGGGGCTGCGCCAGATGCGGGAAAATCACCACATCGCGCAGGGGCAGAACCGGGGCTGAATTTTCGTTCGTCTGGGACACGCTGGACCTCGTTATTTCTTACGACGTTATTATGCAGTACACAAGCTAAATGCGAGCGGATCAGGGCAATTTCAAGGTAGACGTCCTGTCCAAACTACCGGTCATCCATGACCGGACTGCTGAAACAAGCGAAAAGCACCAAAACAACAAAAAGGCCGCCGCAGTTTCGACTGCGGCGGCCTTTTCGGGTTCAGCGGCAGGGGCTTAGGCCGAGTTCTTGACGTCGCGGCGCGGGGCTTCGACGTTCTCGTAGACCACGAAGGGCTTGGCCTCACCCTTGGCGACCGACTCGTCCACCACCACCTTGGACACGTTCTGCATCGACGGCAGGTCGTACATCACGTCGAGCAGGATGTTTTCCAAGATGGTGCGCAGGCCGCGGGCCCCGGTCTTGCGCTCCTTGGCCTTGCGCGCGATGGCGTTGAGGGCGTCGTCGCGGAATTCCAGCTGGCAGCCTTCCATCTGGAACAGCTTGGCGAACTGCTTCACCAGGGCGTTCTTCGGCTCGCGCAGGATCGAAATCAGCGCCCGCTCGTCCAGCTCCTCCAGCACCGCCAGAACCGGCAGGCGGCCGACGAATTCCGGAATCAGCCCGTAACGGATCAGATCCTCCGGCTCGACGATCGACAGCAGCTGGCCGATGTGGCGCGAGTCCTTCTGCGACTTGACGTCGGCGGAGAAGCCGATGCCGGCCTTCTCGGTGCGGTTCTGGACTACTTTCTCCAGCCCGGAGAAGGCGCCGCCGCAGATGAACAGGATGCCGGCCGTGTTGACCTGCAGGAACTCCTGCTGCGGATGCTTGCGGCCGCCCTGCGGCGGCACGCTGGCGATGGTGCCCTCGACCAGCTTGAGCAGAGCCTGCTGCACGCCCTCGCCCGACACATCACGGGTAATGGATGGGTTTTCGCTCTTGCGCGAGATATTGTCGATCTCGTAGATGTAGACAATGCCGCGCTGCGCCTTCTCGACGTCATAGTCGCACTTCTGCAGCAGGCG
>JAMFRN010000072.1 GCA_026224805.1 Nevskia soli | reverse complement strand
GCACCCTAACAGGGATTGCTGGAATCATTGTCGCTCTAGGTGTAGCGATGCTCATTTTCCGTATACAACGGGAGTTACGGATGCAGCACTCTCTCGAAATTAATTGGATCCCTTGGGCCGATTGGTTGGCTCTCGGAGCCGCGATGCTCTGCTTTTTATTGGTCTTACTTCCGCTGCTTGCTGCTCACCCGCAGTCGTGGGCCTATCGCCACCTGCCCGCTCCAGCTTGTGCGGCATCTATAATTCTTGTCGCAGCCTATCCGCTCGCCATCTTGGCTCACTACCAACTCATACTGGCGTTCGGCAGGACTCTTCCGCGCTACAACCCGGAGCCCAGCGAACGCTGGATCGTGATCTTTGCTATCGGCGCGGCTGCTGCAGTGGCAGCGTGGGTCTCGGTGCTGCACGCGCTTTAACAAAGCCCAACCAGACTACGACCGGCAACTGTCGAGCCGGTTGGCGATTGAACTCTCCCGCCGACCGTTTATCTGGCATCTGGCAGCAACTCAGCAATGACTCAAAGGGTCGGCTGCCTGCTCGTCCCTACCCATGATAACGGGGACAAATCATTCGTCCCCCTACCCGGCTGACCCCCAGTTGCCAGACGCGCACGCGCCTCTCCGTTCGGCGCGAATCGACGGCCAACGGCGGCTTTCAGGAAAGCGCCCCCATGTCTTCACAGGGCCAGAAGCTGCCGCTCAGACTTAGATATTCACCGGCCGGGAGCGGACGGTCGTCACCTTGACTTCGCTGGTTGGAAGCAGTCATTTGCCACCACCTTCCATTGGGCACCTGACAGCCCATCCGGTCACTCTCGAGTGACCGGTTTCGGAAAATCCAGAATCTTCGCGCTGTCGATTGAAATTGCGCCGCCCAAAACAGATGCTAGAGCCCTAACAGCTTGCTGAAAAACCCGGCCCGGAATGTGCTGGAATGTTGAAACGATAGCGAGAACGGACAACAGTATGCGCGGAGCCGAAGACCCTCAGAAAGCGATGTTCAGCTACGTGTCTGTGGAAAGCCGGGTGCCGCCGAAGCATCCGCTGCGCGCGGTGCGCGTGCTGGCGGACGCTGCGCTGGAAAGCATGGGTGTGGCGTTGACGGCGATGTACTCGCACACTGGGCGTCCCTCGATACCACCAGAGCGGCTGATGCGGTCGCTGCTGCTGCAGATCTTCTATTCGATCCGCAGCGAGCGGCTGCTGATGGAACAACTCGATTACAACCTGCTGTTCCGGTGGTTCGTTGGGCTGGAGGTTGATGATGTGGTGTGGGACGCCTCCACCTTTGCCAAGAACCGCGACCGGCTGGTCGATCACGATGTTGGCAAGCAGTTGCTGAGCGCAGTGGTACGGCAGGCGCGGAACAATGGCTTGGTTTCCGACGAGCACTTCAGCGTAGACGGCACGCTGATCCAAGCGTGGGCCTCGATGAAGAGCTTTCAGCCCAAGGACGATCCCAAGCCGCCAAGCTCGGGCTCCAATGCCGAAGTCGATTTCCGAGGGCAAAAGCGGAGCAACGACACCCACGAATCCAAGACTGATCCGGAGTGCCGGCTGTTTAAGAAGGCCAAGGGCCAGGAATCCAGGCTGGCTTATCTGGGCCATGCCCTGATGGAGAACCGCAGCGGCCTGGCCATCGACGGCTGCGACGCGTTGCTCGCCTTCGCCATTGCGCGACGTTGGCCCGCCGTTTTCTCGAATTCGCTGGAACCCGCCTGGGTCCCAACCACAATGGGTGGACCCGGCGCGCCCGATGACATGGGCCAGGCACACCTGACCCAGGCCTGGCTTGCCGCTGGGGAAGAGCCGAAAACGCAGGTGACCGGGAAATATTTTTATCACCTGAAGCGAATGGAGCCGAATCCGCAAGCCCGCGACATCCGGGTGCAAAATCGCCTCATCGCGATCTGCGCCGAAATCTCGGGCGTGACGCTTGGACCTGTCGCGAACGTTCAGCACCGGCAATGTGTCAGTGGGCCCCGCAGAAGGGCGTGGCCTGGATTGCAGCGCAAGCCGGGAGGCTACTCCGGCCCATGGCCCCTGCCGCCGGACCCGGCTCATGCGACCTCCCATCCACACCTCACTGGAAGCGCGCCACGTCACACAATTTGCCGGAAATCCCTGACATACTGATGCCACAGAGGAGGGACAGATGGCGGCTGAACTCAAGGTTGCAGACGGCGAACTGCCGCCGGGTACGGTCGAGCAGCTGTTGCCGCTGGTTTACCAGGAGCTGCGCAGCGTCGCCCGCCGCGAACGCCGGCGCCTGGGCAGAGCCGACACCCTGCAAACCACCGCGCTGGTGCACGAGCTATATCTGCGCCTGGCCGACAATCCGCTGTTCACCTCGCGCAGCCAGTTCCTGGCTATTTCCGCGGTGGCGATGCGCCGCATCCTGATCGACCGCGTTCGCGCCCAGCTCGCAGCCAAACGCGACGGCGGCGCCAGGCTCGATCTGGACGAAATCGCCGACTTCGTGGTGGAGGACGAGGAGACCGTGCTGCGCGTGCACCAGACGCTGGACGAGCTTGCCGGGGTCCGCCCGATGCTGGCGAAAGTAGTGGAGTGCCGCTTCTTCGCCGGCTACAACGACTGCGAAACCGCAGAGGCCCTGGGCCTTTCCGAACGAACCGTGCAGCGGCACTGGGCGACGGCGCGCGCCTGGCTGGAACGAGAACTGCGTAGCTAGGCAAAGCCCGATCAACTCTCTTTAGCCGTTTGCTGCCGCGGGAAGCAGCGCGGTTTACCTGGACTTGCGCAATCGCGCCCACAGGATATGCGCCAGCGTGCGGTACAGGTCATCCGAATCTTCCCCGGCCTGAAACCGCTGAAGCGCACGCCGCAAACGATCCCTGGCGGCTGCGGCGTCGACGTCACTTCTGATCACCACCGCCACCGGCTGCGACAGAAAGCCGTTTCCGGATTCCGCCGCCGCCAGCAAGGTGGCCACTTCCTCGCGCAACGCACTGTCGTCCGGGCATGCCCGCAGCAGGTAGGCTCCGCGCTGAGCCGCGGGCAGTTCCAGCGCCATGCAAAAAAGGGCCTCGGCTCTGGGCCACTGCTGCCGGGTCAGGCTCATGCGGCTCAGTCGCCCATATCGCTCGCCGGTGGATGCATGCTCAAGGGCTCGCGGCCGGGCCGATCATCGGCGTCCTCACCGGCGAGGCGATGCCGATGAACACCGTCACGCTGTTGTTGGCAAAATTCGCCGTCCACAGATTGCCGGCGCCGTCGATGGCCGGGCTGAACGGCTCGTCGATGCCTGCGGCGGTGAACCCAGCCGTGGGCGACAGCACCGCGCCCGGCGTTGCCGATCCCGCACCGTCCAGCTCGCTGATGCTGGCGCCGCGGAAGTTCGTCGTCCATATCCGGCCCGCGCCGTCGATGGCGATGCCTCCCGGTGCAGCAAGACCGCCACCGCCGTAGCCGCCCGCCGGCGACAGCGCCGCGCCGGCCGCCCCCAGCTCGGCCACACTGTTGCCGTAGTAATCGGCGATCCATACATGACCCTGCTGATCCACCGCGATCGCCTGCGGCACGTCCAGGCCGCCGCCACCATAGCCAGCCGCGGGCGACACGGCCGCGCCCGCCGGGCCCAGCTTACTGACCGTATTGAGGCCCTGGTTGGCTATCCACAGGTTGCCGGAAGGATCGAAGGCCAGCCCCGCCGGAAAGCTGATGCCGCCGCCGTCGAAACCAGCAGCGGGCGACAACGCCGCGCCGGACTGGCTGAATTCGCTGACGGTGGAGTTGCCGAAATTCCCCGCCCAGATGTTGCCGGCCGCATCCACCGCCACCGACTCCGGAAAATCGAGGCCGCCGCCGCTGTAGCCGTGACTGGAGATGACGTTGCCGTCCGCACCCAGCTCGGTCAGGCTGCCGCGCCCCGAGTTGACGCTGCCCACGCTCTGCTCGTTGCAGATCCAGGCGTTGCCGGCGGCATCGATGGCGATGCCGAAGGACTCTTCCAGTCCGCCGCCCGCATAGCCGCCCGCCGGCGACAGCAGCGCGCCGAGCGGGCTCAGCTTGACCACTCCGCCGTTGTAGTTGGCGATCCACACATTGCCCGCCGCATCGATGGCGCTGGCGGTCGGCTCGCTCAGGCCGAAGCCGGCGTAGTTCAGGCTCAGCGCCCAGTCGCCGGGAGCGCTGGCCAGCGTCGGGCTGAACAGCGGATTGCGTACCGCCGCATCGTAGATGCCGGCCGCCGCTACCAGGCCGGGATTGCGGGCAATCGACAGCGCCGCCGTCAGGGTGTCCGCCGGCGCGGTGCCGCCGGGCAGCGTGCAGTCGCCGCCGCCGTTGAACTGCGCCCCCGGCACCGCGCAATGGAACAGCTCGGTGCAGGTGCTTGAGCCGGCGCCCGTGCTGTTGACGCAGGCGCCGAGCGCATTGGCCAGCGCGTCGATGCGCTGCTCGGTGGCGCAGTTCACCGGCGCACCGCTTGCAGCGCAAGCCGCCGCCGCCGGCAGCGAAGAGGCCAGCGCGCCGCTGCCCGGATCGGCCAGCGCCGCCGCCATCGCCATCGCGTTCGGCAGGCCCGGCGCATCTCCCTGGATGCCCTGCGCGGAATCGAAGAATTGATCGAGTGCGAACACCGCCGCCACCGTGGTGATTTCGTCGATGTCGATGGTCGCCGGAAGGCTCTGGCATTGTCCCAGCGCCGCCATCAGGCCGATGCCGCTGTTGCTGCCGCTGCCGGCGTTGCCGCCATGTGCGGTCACATACATCAGCGTAGCCGGCATCGGCAGCGCCGTCGCCGAACAATCGAAGACCAGGTCGAATTTGCCGTTGGCATCGCTGGTCGCGGTGGCGATCTGAGTGGCGGCAGTAGAGGCCGGCTGCCCCGCCGCATAGATCGTCACCGTCGCGCCAACCACGGGCGACTGCCCGCCCAGCACCTGGCCATGAATGGTGGTGCCGCTGCTACTGCTACCGCCGCTGCTGCTACTGCTACTACTTCCGCTGCTACTGCTGCTACTGCTGCTATTGCTGCTACCACCCGAGCCGCCGCCGGAACATGCCGCGACGACAGACAGCAGGCACAGGCTCAAGCCGCGGAATGCCAAGGTCTGCGCCACTCCCTTGTTTGAGCGAGCGGGCCTCATGGTGTGAATCCGTTGTTGATGGCGCTCACCAGCGGCGTGCGGGTGGGTGCGGCAACGCCGATCAGCTCGGTGAGGGTGTTGTTGTCGTTCGATATCCACACATCACCACTGGGGTCGGTGGCGATGCCATAGGCACCGTTGAGGCCGCCGCCGGTGTAGCCGCTGCTGCCCGACAGCGCCGTGCCGGCAGAATTGAACTCGCTCAGGCTGCCACTCCGATAGTTCGCAATCCAGACATTGCCGCCGGCGTCGATGGCGATGCCCTCTGGTCCGCTGAGGCTGCCGCCGGTGTAGCCGCTGCTGCCCGACAGCGCCGTGCCGGCAGAGTTGAACTCGCTCAGGCTGCCACTCCCATTGTTCGTAACCCATACATTGCCGCTGGCGTCGATGGCGATGCCCTCTGGCCCGTTGAGGCCACCGCCGGTATAGCCGCCGCTGCCGGACAGCGCCGTGCCGGCAGAGTTGAATTCGCTGAGGCTGGAATTGCCGTTCGCAACCCAGACATTGCCGCTGGCGTCGATAGCAATACCATTGGGAATGTTGAGG
>JAMFRN010000071.1 GCA_026224805.1 Nevskia soli | reverse complement strand
CGCCGGTCATGAAACGCAGCTCTTCGATCTTTTTTTCAAGATCCGCAATGGGCTGCTCGAAATCCAGATAAGTCGCCAAACTTTTCAGTTCACTCGCCATAGCCATAGTCCATTTTGGCAGACTGCGGCGCCACAAAGCGCTTGTAGTCCACTCGTACCGCCCCGTCCCCAAGGAGCCGGCGCAATTCGGTCAGCGCCGCCTCGTCCACCCGCATGCGCCACTGCGGGCCGAAATCCAGTGTCGCACGCGCGCGACCGTTCCAGTACTCCAGCGTCACAGCCGCGCCGTGATCGCTGCGCCAGGCGCCGAGCCGGCTGCGCAGGGCCGCGGGCTCCACCGCCGGCTTCTGCCAGTTCAGTGTGACGCGGTCGGCGCGTTCCCGCATCACCGCGTCGAGATCCCAGAAGCTTTTCGGGTAAAGCCGGTGTTCCAGATCCCGGCCCTCGCGCTGCACCGCTCGAATCTCGCCGCTGGCGAACACCAGCGTATCCCTCCGCAGCGTGTTTTGGAACCTCTGCCACTCATCGAAGCCCAACCAGCAGATGATTTGGGAGGTGCGATCGTCCAGAACCACGATTTTTCCGGGCCGTTCGCCGCCGACATTGCGGATGTCGGCCAGCCAGGCGCCGAACATCACGGTCTTGCGTGCACCACGACGGGGCGCCGGCGCGCCGTCGTCATCGTCACCCCCGCCGCCCCCGCCGCCATATGGCGGCGGCGCCTCGGCGATCAGAGCCTTGAGGGTGCCGCTGCAGATCTGGTCGATAAGCGGACGGTAAACCTCGATCGGGTGACCGGAGAAATACAGGCCCAGCACTTCCTTCTCGCGCGCCAGCTGCTCGTTGGGCGGCCATTCCGGCTCCTGCTCGGCGGTGACGCTGGCGCTGGTGGTGCTGGCCGGGGCGCCGAGGCCGAACAGATCGTCCTGGCCGGCGCTGGCGCCGGCGGCGGTCTGCTCCGCCAGTTGCAGGGCCTTGGGCAGGGTTTTCAGCAGGCTCGGCCGGTTGACGCCGAGGCCATCGAGAGCGCCGGCGAAGATCAAGGCTTCCAGCACGCGCTTGTTGACCCGGCGCGTGTCGATGCGGCGGCAGAAATCGAACAGGTCGTGGAACGGGCCGTTGCAATCGCGCTCGGTGACGATGCCCTGCAACGCGCCCTCGCCCACGCCCTTGATGGCGCCGAGGCCGTAGAGGATCTTGCCCTGGTCGTTGACGGTGAAGCGGAATACCGAGCTGTTGATGTCCGGCGCCAGCACCTCGAGCTTCATGCGCTTGCACTCGTCGAGCATCACCACGACGGCGTCGGTGTGATTCATTTCCGCCGACATCACGGCGGCCATGAATTGCGCCGGATAGTGCGCCTTGAGCCAGGCGGTCTGGTAGGACACCAGGGCATAGGCGGCGGCATGCGACTTGTTGAAGCCGTAGCCGGCGAACTTCTCCATCAGGTCGAAAATCTGCGAGGCGATGCCGGCGTCGATGCCGCGGCCCGAGGCGCCCTGCACGAAAATATCGCGCTGCTGCGCCATTTCCTCCGGCTTCTTCTTGCCCATGGCGCGGCGCAGCAGGTCGGCGCCGCCGAGGGTGTAGCCGCCCAGTTGCTGGGCGATCTGCATCACCTGCTCCTGGTAGATGAAGATGCCCAGGGTGTTGCCCAGCACCGGCTCCATTTCCGCGTGCAGGTATTCCGGCTTCTTGCCGTTCTTGCGCGCCACGTACTCGGGAATCAGCTCCATCGGGCCCGGGCGGTACAGCGAGATCAGGGCGATGATGTCCTCGAAGCGGTCCGGCCTGAGGTCCACCGAGGCGCGCTGCATGCCCTGCGATTCCATCTGGAACACGGCGGTGGTGAAGCCGGAGGCGTAGAGCTGGTAGGTCTTGGGGTCGTCCAGCGGCAGTGCCAGGATATCGAGCTGGCGCTCCGGCCAGCGCGCGTTGATCTGGTCCACCGCCGCCTGGATGATGGTCAGCGTGCGCAGGCCGAGGAAGTCGAACTTGACCAGCCCGACCGTCTCCAGGTCCTTCATGTCGAACTGCGAGCGCAGGCCGGCGCCGCCCGGTTCGCAGAAGGTGGGGGTGTATTCGGTCAGAGCCTTGGGCGCGATGACCACGCCGCCGGCATGCACGCCGACGCCGCGGGTCAGGTCCTCCAGCACCATGCCGAGGTCGATGATGGCGCGCACTTCCTCGTCGGCGTCGTAAGCCTGCTTCAGCTCTCCGTCCACCAGGGCATGTTCCAGGGTGGAACGGCCGAACTTTTCCGCCTCCGCCTTGAACGCCGGGATGCCCGGAATGAGCTTGGCGATGCGGTCGCCCAGACCGTAGGGCTGGCCCAGCACGCGGGTGACGTCGCGCACCACGTTGCGCGCGGCCATGCTGCCGTAGGTGATGATCTGGCTGACGTGGTCGCGGCCGTAGCGCTGCGCCACGTACTCGATGACGCGGTCGCGGCCCTCCATGCAGAAGTCGACGTCGAAGTCCGGCATCGACACGCGCTCGGGGTTGAGGAAGCGCTCGAACAGCAGGTTGTAGGGCAGCGGGTCGAGGTCGGTGATGCCGGTGGTATAGGCCACCAGCGAACCGGCGCCGGAGCCGCGGCCGGGGCCGACCGGCACGCCGTTGCCCTTGCCCCAGGCAATGAAGTCCGCCACCACCAGGAAGTAGCCGGCGAAACCCATCTTCTCGATGATGCCCAACTCGTAGTCCAGGCGCTTGTTGTATTCCTCCAGCGGCCGCGCCGGCGGGTGCTGCTGCAGGCGGCGCTCCAGCCCGGTGGTGGCCAGCTGGCGCAGGTAGTCGGCCATGGTGACGCCTTCGGGCACCGGGAAATCCGGCAGGTAGTTCTGGCCGAACTTGAGGCTCAGGGTGCAGCGGCGGGCGATCTCCAGGGTGTTTTCGACCGCCTCGGGCAGATCGGCGAACAGGGCCTGCATCTCCTCGGCCGATTTGAGGTACTGCTCCGGCGAATACTCGCGCGGCCGGCGCTCGTCGTTGACCACCCGGCCCGAGGCGATGCAGACGCGCGCCTCGTGCGCCTCGAAATCCTCGCGCTCGAGAAAGCGCACATCGTTGCTGGCCACCACCGGCAGGCCGCTGTGGCGCGCAAAGGCGACGGCAGCCTGGAGATGGGTTTCGTCGTCCGTACGGCCGCAGCGGGTGATCTCCAGATAGCAGCGGTCTGGAAAATGGCTTTGCCACCAGGCCGCCGCTTCGCGCGCCCGGTCCAGCTTGCCGCCGAGCAGGGCCACGCCGATGCCGCCATGGCGCCCGGACAGGGCGATCAGGCCGGCGCTGGCCTCTTCCACCCATTCCCGCCGCAATTGCGGCCGGCCGCGTCCCTGGCCCTCGTTATAGGCGCGCGAGATGAGGCGGGTGAGATTGCGGTAGCCGGTCTGGTTCTGCACCAGCAGGGTGACGCGCTCGGGGCTCTCGCCTTCCGCCCGCTCCTGCAGCCAGATATCGGCGCCGATCAGCGGCTTGATGCCGTCGGCTTCGGCGAACTTGTAGAACTTCACCATCGCGAACAGGTTGTCCTGGTCGGTGATGGCCAGCGCAGGCAGGCCCAGCTGCGCGGCGCACCCGGTGAGGGACTGCACATTGCGGCCGCCGCTCTTGCGCGCCGGCGGCTCGACCCGGATCAGGCTGTCGACCAGGGAAAACTCGGTGTGCAGATGGAGATGAACGAAGCTCATGCGGCCACGTCGCGGCCAGCCGCCGCCTGCGCACAGGGCGCGAAGCTCATGCGGTGCTCCCGGCTCGGTCCCAGCTCGCGCAGCGCACCCAAATGCTGCGGCGTACCGTAACCCTTGTGGCGCGCCAAGCCATAGCCGGGATAGCGCTCATCCATCTGCACCAGGGCGGCATCGCGCGCCACCTTGGCCACGATCGAGGCCGCCATGATGGATTCCACCGTCGCATCGCCGCCGATGACGGCACGCACCTCGCAGCCCAGCTGCGGCGCCTGGTTGCCGTCGACCAGGCACAGCGCCGGCGACAGGCTCAGCGCCTGCACCGCCCGCGCCATCGCCAGGAAGGTAGCGCGCAGGATGTTGATGCGGTCGATCTCCTCGACCGTGGCGATGCCGATGGCCCAGGCCAGCGCGCCGGCCTGGATCTGCGGCGCCAGCCGCTCGCGCCGCGCCGCCGTGAGCTGCTTGGAATCGCGCAGGCCGACGATGCCATGATGCTCCGGCAGGATCACCGCGGCCGCGTACACCGGCCCGGCCAGACAGCCGCGGCCCACTTCATCGACGCCAGCGGTCAGCACGGTCATCGGCCGATCAGCCGGGCAATGGCCGCCGCGGCGCTGTCGGCGGCGCCGCGGCGCAGCTCCTGGCGCACCGCGGCGAACTGCGCGGTCTGCCGCTCGCGCGCCGCCGGCTGGCTCAGCAGTTCCAGCACAGCGGGTCCGAGATGTGCCACGTCCGCTACCTCCTGGATGTATTCGGGCACCACCGGTTCCTGGCACAGCAGATTGGGCAGGCTCACCCGGTCGATTTTAATCAGCTTGCGCACCAGCCAGGCGGTGAGCACGGAGGCGCGGTAACCGACCACCATCGGCCGGTCCAGCAGCAGGCATTCGAGGGTGGCGGTGCCGGAAGCCAGCAGCACCACGTCGGCGGCACGCATGGCCTCGCGCGAGTACCCGTCCGCCAGCTTCCAGCGCAGCTGCGGCGCATGAGTGGCGACCGCCCGCTCGAAGACCGGGCGCAACGAGGGTTTGGCCAGGGGCACCACGAAGGACAGCTCCGGCATGCGCTGCGCCAGCCAGGCGGCCGTCTGCGCGAAGGGTTCGGCCAGGTATTTCAGTTCGCCGCCGCGGCTGCCAGGCAGGATGGCCACGCAGGGGCCCGTCTGAGGCAGCTCCAGCAGGCGGCGCGCGTCTTCCCGGCTGACCGGCTCGGCCAGTTCATCCGCCAGCGGGTGGCCGATATACTCGGCCTTTATTGGATGTCCGTCGTAGTAGCGCGGCTCGAACGGGAACAGGCACAGGACCAGATTCGCGGCGCGGGCGATTTTCTTCACGCGCCCGGCCTTCCAGGCCCAGATGCTGGGGCTGACCACGTGCACCGTCGGCAAATCCAATTGGCGCAGGCGCTGCTCCAGCGCCAGGTTGAAGTCCGGCGCGTCGATGCCGATGACGCAGTCCGGCCGGTCGGCCGCAAAGCGCCGGCACAACTCACCGCGCAGGCGCAGGATATCCGGCAGCTTGGGCAGCACTTCGGCCACACCCATCACCGACAACCGGTCGATGGTGTCGACGCTGTCGCAGCCCGCTTCACGCATGCGCGGGCCGGTGACGCCGTAGAAGCTGGCCTGGGGGAAGCGCTTGCGCAGGGCATGCACCAACGCCCCACCGAGCAGGTCGCCCGATGCTTCTCCTGCGATCAGGGCGAATCGCATGGATTGCGCCCCTACTTCTGAATCAAGCGCTTCGAGCTTTCGACGAACTCGAGCATGCGCCGCACCGACGGCGAGCGCTGGGCGATTTCGGCCAGCTCCGCCTTCACTTCTTCCTGGCGCAGACCGGCCAGGAACATGGTGCGATAGCCAAGCTTGATATCGGCGATGTCCTCGGCGGTGAAATTGCGCCGGCGGATGCCCTCGATATTGATGCCGCGCGGCGCCGCCGGATTGCCCTGCACGATGACGAACGGCGGCACGTCGCGGGTGATGCCGGCACCGCCGGCGGAAAAGCTGTGGGCGCCGATGCGGCAGAACTGGGCCACCATGGTGACGCCGCCGAACACCACGAAATCCTCGACATGCACATGCCCGGCCAGGGTGGTGCCGTTGGCGAAAATGGTGTGGTCGTCGATCAGGCAGTCGTGGGCGATATGGCAGTAGGCCATGATCCAGTTATCGTTGCCGATGCGGGTCAGGCCCTGTTCCTTGAGCGTGCCGCGCTGGATGGTGACGTATTCGCGGATGGTGTTGTCGTCGCCGATCTCGACCCGCGTCGCGTCGTCCTTCTTCGCTGTCTTGTCCTGGGAAACCTCGCCGAGCGAGGCGAACTGGTAGACGCGATTGCGCCGGCCCAGGCGCATCGGCCCCTGCAGCACCACGTGCGGCCCGATCCAGCTGCCCTCGCCGATGCTCACTCCCGGGCCGATCACCGTATACGGGCCGACCTCGACGGTTTCGTGCAGCTCGGCCGCCGGGTCGATTACCGCGGTCGGATGAATCCTCCCGCTCATTCGCCGCTCTTTTCGGCGGCCGCGCCCTCTTCAGCGCTGGGGGGCCGCTTGAACACGCACATCAGATCCGCCTCGCAGGCCAGTTCGCCGTCGACCGTGGCTTTGGCCTTGAAGCGCCACAGGTTGCGCTTGATCTTGTCGATCGCCACGTCCAGCGTCAGCTGATCGCCGGGAACCACGATGCGCTTGAAGCGCGCGTTGTCGATGCCGGCGAAATAGAAGATCACGCCCGACTCGGCGCGGATGCCGGTGTCCTGGGAGGTGAGCAGGCCGCAAGCCTGCGCCAGGGCTTCCAGGATCAGCACCCCCGGCATGGTCGGCACATTGGGAAAATGGCCGGTGAAGAACGGCTCGTTGTAGGTCACATTCTTGATCGCGGTCAGCGACTTGCCTTTTTCATAGGCAATCACCTTGTCGACCAGCAGAAAGGGGGAACGGTGCGCCAGCATCCCCATGATGGCGCGGATATCAAATATCGTCTGGCTCACTCGCGTCTCCGGGTTTCGGCTCCAGCCTTAGTATTTTTTCAATCTCTTCCAGGCGCTGCTCAACATGCGGCAAACGCCGGATACGTGCAACCTGCTTGCGCCACTCGCGCACCGGCTGGATCGGCAAGCCCGATCCATACACCCCGGGCGCGGTCAGCGACTTCGTCACCATCGCCATGCCCAGCACCACCACATCGTCCGCAATGCGGATATGGCCGTTGATGCCGGCGGCGCCGCCGATCATGCAGCGCTTGCCGATGACCGTGCTGCCGGCAATACCGACGCAGGCGGCGATGGCCGTGTGCTCTCCGATCTGGCAGTTATGCGCGATCTGAATCTGGTTGTCGAGCTTGACGCCGTTGCCGATGATGGTGTCCTCCAGCGCGCCGCGATCGATCGTGGTATTGGACCCGATTTCCACGTCGTCGCCGACCGACACCGCCCCCAGCTGCGGCTTCTCCTCCCAACCCTGCGGGGTAGGCACCCAGCCGAAGCCGCGGCCGCCAATGACGGCGCCCGGCAACACCAGGGCGCGGGCGCCCAGGCGGCAGCGCTCGCCGACATAGACATTGGCCTCGAGGCGGCTGCCGGGACCGATCACGGCGCCGCGGCGGATCAGGCAACCGGGGCCGATGAAGCAGGCTTCACCGACGCTCGCGCCCTCCTCGATCACGGCCTGCGGGCCGATCCAGCAGCCCGCCCCGATCGCGGCGCCGGGCGCCACCACGGCGGCGGCATGCCGGCCCGGCTCAAAGCGCCGGCTGGTGTCGAACAGCTTGGCGATCCGGTAGAAAGCCAGCTCCGGATTAAGCGCGACCAGGGCGTTGACCGAGTAGGCCTGCGCATCGCGGGCATTCACCACCACCGCCGCGGCCTGCGTCCCAGCCAGCTCGGCACGGCGCCGCGGGTCGGCGCAGAAACTGAGATGGCCGGGCTTGCCGGGATCGAGCGCGCTGACGCCGGCGATGCGCAGCTGCGCATCGCCCTGCAGCTTCAAGGCGAAGCGCTGCGCCAGTTCGCCCAGCGTGTATGCAATGTCATCGGCCGGTTCAGCCATGCCGCGTCCCCCGCGAGCCAGCGCCGCCGTATTCTCCGCCGCTTTACTTGCCGGGCGCAGCGCCCTGCGCGTTGAGGCGCTTCAGCACATCGTCGGTGATGTCCACCGCGGGATTGATGATGAAGGCATCGCTCACCACCAGGTCGTAGCCCTTTTCCTTGCCGACCTGGAAGATCACATCGCGGATCTTGTTGATCGCGGCGCCCTGCAGCTCCTGGCTGCGCGCCTGCAGCTCGTCCTGGGCCTTATGCTGGTCGTAATCGAGCTGCGCCTTGCGGGTGTTCAGATCCTTTTCGGTCTTGTCGCGCTGATCCACCGACATGGTGGCGCCGTCGCGCTGGTACTTCTGCACGTCGTCGGCGAGCTGCTTGCCTTCGGCTTCGAGCGCGGCGCGGCGCTTGTCGACTTCCGCCTGGATCTGCGCCTGCGCCGCCTTGATCTGGGCGGAACTCTGCAGCAGATCGTTCCTGACGGCGGCGATCTTCATGTCGGCCTGGGCGGTGGCCGAGACGGCCACCAGCACTGCGGCAAGGCCGAGTGCACGAATAAGCTTTTGCATCATGTCAGTCTCTCTAAGTGTTTGTATCGTTGGAAAACAGCATCTGTCGTTGGAATAATCAGAAGCCGGAGCCGAAAGTCAGCTGGAAGTGCTGGGTTTCGTCACCCGGTTTCGGGTTCAGCGGGAAAGCGTAGCTCAAATCGAGCAGGCCCAGGATCGGCGTGAAGAAGCTGAACGCGATGCCGGTGCCCTGGCGCAGCTGGGATACCCTGAAATCGGAGTCACTGGCGTAGACGTTGCCGATGTCGAAGAAGGCGCCCAGGCGCGTGGTTTTGTTGTCGCTCACGACCGGCAGCGGGAACACCAGGGTGGTCTGCGCCGTGGTGCGCAGCTTGCCGCCGAAGGGATTGCCGTTCGGCGTGTCCTTCGGACCCAGCGTGCCGTCGCGCCAGCCGCGCACGGTATTGGGGCCGCCGGCGAAGTAGTTCTGGTACGGCGGCACGCCCTGGGTTCCGTCGTACTGGTTGATGTAGCCCACGGTGCCGTCGAATTCGGTGAAGAACTTCATCGGCATCGGAATATACAGCTGCTGCTGCAGGCTGGCGTTGTAGTACTTCAGGTCGCTGCCCGGGATGGCGATGTCCACGTTCAGGCGCGACAGCGAGCCGCTGCTGGCAAAGAACGTGCGGTTACGCGTGTCGCGCGCGATGCCGGTGTGCAGCTGGTACTCGTTGTAGGTGGTGCCGTTGCTGATGACGAAGTCCAGCACCTGGTCGGAAGTGTTGCCCGGGAAGGTCTGGATGGCGGTGCGCGACACGCCGCCGCCGAGGCGCAGGAAGGTGAATTCCGACAGCGGGATGCCGTAGGTGAGATCCGCGCCGAGGACGTTGTAGTCGAAGCCCGAGCTGTAGCGGATGACGCCCTTGGACCGGCGGTAGTAGGTGGAAATGGTCTGGCTGATGCCGTCCGAGGTGAAATACGGATTGGTCCAGCTCAGGTTGAGCTGGCGCGTCAGGAAGCTGTTTTCCGCGGTCAGCGACACCGTGTTGCCGGTGCCGAGGAAGTTGGAGTTGCTGACGCTGGCGCTGATCAGGAAGCCCTGCGAGCCGGAGTAGCCGACGCCGAACTGCACCTGGCCGGGCTGGCGCTCCTTGACCTTGTATTCGAGATCGACCAGATCGTCGGCGCCCGGAACCGGCTTGGTTTCGACTTCGGCGGACTCGATGAACGGCAGGCGCTGCAGGCGCACGCGCGAGCGTTCGACCGCGCTCTTGGAGAACGGCGAGGCTTCCAGCTGGCGCATTTCGCGGCGCAGCGTCTCGTCGTTGGTGCCGGCGTTGCCGACGAAATTGATGTGGCGGATATAGGCGCGCTTGCCCGGCTCGATGTAGTAATTGAGGCTGACCTGACGCTTCGACTCATCCACTTCCGGCAGCGGCGTCACCTTGGCGAAGGCATAGCCGATATCGGACAGGGCGGCCTCGATGCGATCCGAGCTTTCGGTCGCTTCGCGGCGCGAGAACTGGCTGCCGTCGGGCGTGCTCACCAGGCGGTTGAGGAAGTCCTCGTTGAGCACGGTCTCGCCGGAGAAACGGTGGCCCTTCACCGTGTACTTGTCCCCTTCCTCGAGGTTGAGGGTGACGTACACATCCTTCTTGTCCGGAGACAGCTCCACCTGCACCGAAACGATGTTGAACTGCAGGTAGCCGCGGTCCTGGTAATAGGAACTGAGGGCTTCCAGATCGCCGCCGAGTTGCTGCTTGGAGTAGCGATCGCTCTTCTGGAAGAATTTCCACCAGAGGCTGTTCTGCAGCTTGAGCTGCTCCAGCAACTCGGCCTTGGGGAAGTTCTTGTTGCCGAGGATGTTGATCTCCTTGATCTTGGAGACGGAACCCTCGGTGACCTGGATCTTGATGTCGACGCGGTTGTTGGGCAGGGTGTCGACGTGGGTATCGATGTCGACATCGTAAAAGCCGTTGGCGTAATACTGGCGGCGCAGTTCCTGCTGCACCTGATCCAGCAGTTCGCGCTTGAACAGCTCGCCCTGCGCCAGGCCCAAGTCCTTCAGCGATTTGTTGAGCTCGTCGCCGCCGATCTTGTCGTTGCCCTTGATGGTGAAGCTGGCGATTTCCGGGCGTTCCTTGACCTTGATCACCAGCGCGTCGCCGTCACGGTTCAGCGATACGTCCTGGAACAGGCCGGAGCCGTACAGGCCGCGGATCGCCTCGCGCGAGGTGTTGTCGTTGAGCTCGTCGCCCACCGCCAGCGGCAGATAGGTCAGAACCGTGCCGATTTCAAGGCGCTGCAAGCCCTCGGCGCGGATCTCACGGATCTTGAACGGCTCCACCGCCCAGGCAGCGCCCTGCAGCGCCATCACGGCCAGAAAGCTCAGGGCAACAGGAATCCCGCGTCGTTTAGATCTCAAAAAGCCCATTCCGGGTCAGCCTATAAGGCGTGCTAAATCGTTGTAAAAAGCCAGTCCCATCAACAACACCAGCAACGTCAGGCCGATCTGCTGGCCAAACGCCTGCGCACGCTCGGAAAGGGGAGACCCTTTCACCAACTCCACCAATCCATACAGAATCTGCCCGCCATCAAGCAGGGGGACCGGCAACAGATTGACGATCCCCAGATTCAGGCTGACGATGGCGATGATTTTCAAAAACGCCCACAAGCCGATGCTTGCCGACAATCCCACCACCTGGGCGGTGTTGATCGGCCCGCTGATATTCTTGGTAGAAATATCACCAACAAACATGTGGCCGACGAATTCGACTACCGTCACGGCCGTGTCCCAGGTGGCCTGCAATGCCAGCGGCATCGCCTCCACCGGTCCATACTGCTGTTTAATCTGCAAATCCTGCCACAACTTGTCGTCCTTCGCCATCAACTTAGCACTCGCCCCGATACGGGCGATGCTCACGCCATGGTCGGTGACCAGGAGCGGGATCACCGAAATGTGCAGCAACTGGCCGCCGCGCTGCACATCGAGCTTGATGACCTGCCCTGCCTTGCCCGACACGCCGCGCGAAAATTCCTGGAAACTCTTCAGCGGCACGCCATCCAGCGCGACCGCCCGGTCGCCCGCTTTCAGGCCCGCCTGATCGGCCGGGCTGCCCGGCGTGATCGCAGCCAGGACCGGCTCGATCGGCGGCTGGTACACGTCCAGGCCGAGGTCGTCGAACAGGTATTGCGGGTCGCTGCGCACCTTGCCCAGGTCCAGCGTCACCGGCCGCCGCGCGCCGTCCTGGCCCTGCACCACCAGGCCGGTCTGCTGCCGTGTGAACACATTCTTGATCAGATCGGTGCGCAGGGCGTCGAAGCTGTCGATGGCCCGCCCGTTCAGGCTGACGATGCGGTCGCCTTCATGCAGGCCGGCGGCGGCGGCGGCGGTACCCGCCGCGGGCTCCGCCAGCACCGGCTTCAGGCCGGGCACCCCGACCATCAGCATCAGCCAGAAAAACACGATCGCCAGGATGAAGTTGAATACCGGGCCGGCCGCGAATACCGCGATGCGCACCCCCACCGGCTGGCGGTTGAAGGCGCGCGGCAGGTCGGCTTCCGCCACCGGCCCCTCGCGCTCATCCAGCAGCTTGACGTAGCCGCCCAGCGGAATCGATCCGATCTGGTACTCCACGCCGTCGCGCCCGCGCCAGCGCCACAGCGGCTTGAACACGCCAAAGGAAAACCCCACGGAAAAGCGCAGCACCTTGACGCCGAAGCGCCGCGCCACCCAGAAATGCCCGAATTCGTGGAACGCCACCATGATGGCGATGGCGACGATGAACCACAGGGCGTTATGCACGCCCGACTGCACGTACTCAATCATCAACAGCGCTCCCGGCGCGGACCGGCGCATTGCCGTCCGCTGCCGCAGACCGGGCCAGGGGCCCGTAAAAATTCCCCGGAACCGCCGCGGCGTGCCGCACTGGTGGTTACCGAACCGGCTTCAATGAATGCAAAGATACCCAAGTATGACGCTTCGCGACGAGTTCGACCGTGCGCGGGGCGTCTGCGTTCAATGCCAGGCTGTGCGAGGGTCTTCAAAGCCGCAGCCAGTGCAGGCCCAGGGCCATGGCCGGGGCGGCCGCCAGCAGGCTGTCGATGCGATCGAGGATGCCGCCGTGGCCGGGCAGGAGCTTGCCGCTGTCCTTGAGACCGGCCAGACGCTTGAACATGCTCACACCGAGGTCGCCGACGATGGATAGCGCCGCCCCCCCCAGGCTCAAGCCCACCAACAGGCTAAGCTGCTTCAGGCCCGCGGGCTGGAACACGTAGGAGCCCGCGGTGCAAGCGTACACCACGCACAGCAGCAGGCCGCCCAGCGCCCCTTCACGAGTCTTGCCGGGCGAGACGGTAGGCGCCAGCTTGTTGCGGCCGAAGTTGCGGCCGGCCAGATAGGCGCCGACGTCCGCCGCCCAGACCAGGGCCAGAACGTACATCAGACGCAATGGGTCGTCCCCGCCGGCGTGCTCGCGCATCTGGACCAGGCACAGGATGGTCGGCACCAGCCAGACCAGGCCGAGCAGACCCAACGCCGGCAGCGGCGGCTTGTTGCGCTGCAGGTTGCCGGGGAAGCCGGGGATGAGAAAGAAGGTGAAAATCCACCAGGCCAAGCTGGGCGCCGCAATCCACGGCCACCAGGCGCGCACCAGCCAAGCCCCGGCCAGGGCTGCAGCGGTGAGCAGCAGGTAGGCGTAGCGAGCCGGGGGCGATTGCAGCCCCATCATCGCGGTCCATTCCCAGGCGCCAAGCAAGCCGGCGCCGCCGAAGATCAAGTACAACCACAATGGCGGGGCGTACCAGCAGGCGCCGAGTACCAGGGGCAGCAGAACCAGGGCGGTGATGACGCGCTGCAATAGCATGAGGAGTCCTTAAACGCCTTCCGGCACACGGCCGAAGCGCCGCTCGCGGCCAGCGTACCAGTGCAGGGCACGCTCCAGTTCGGCCGCATCGAAATCCGGCCACAGCACATCGCTGAAATACAGCTCGCTGTAGGCCAGCTGCCACAGCAGGAAGTTGCTGATGCGCTTCTCGCCACCAGTGCGGATCAGCAGGTCGGGGTGCGGCAGATCGGCGGTGACCAGGCGCGACTCCAGGTTGGCGGCGGTCAGCGGCAGGCCCTCGGCGCAAGCGCGCTGCGCCGCCTGGGTGATG
>JAMFRN010000070.1 GCA_026224805.1 Nevskia soli | reverse complement strand
GTGTCGGATCGCGCCTCCAACGTGCGGCGCCTGGAAATCCTGATCAACCAGATGGACCAGAACGGCGACCGCGACATCGAGATCATCCATCTCGACAACGCCGCGGCGGACGACGTGGTGAAGGTGCTGACCGCCCTGGCGCAGCAGTCGCGCCAAGCCGACCCCGGCGCGGTGCAGTCCTCGGTCATTTCCGATCCGCACAGCAACAGCGTGCTGATCGGCGGCGACCGCGCCGAGCGCGACAAGCTGATCACGCTGATCAAGGAACTGGACAAGCCCGGCAACAACAAGGGCGACACGCAGGTGATCTACCTGCACTACGCCAGCGCCGACAACCCGGCCGCCCTGCTGATGGGCAATGCGCAGCCGAGCAAGTCGTCCAGCTCCAAGAGCGGCTCGATGTTCGGCAGCTCCTCCGGCTCGACCTCTTCGTTCGGCAGCAGCAGCAACAGCAGCACGCCGGTCTCGACCGCGCCCTCCAGCTCCAGCTCGACCGCGGCCCTGGGCGCGGCGGCCGGCAGCAACCCAGACCTGCGCGTACTGGCGGACAAGGACACCAACGCGCTGGTGATCACCGCGCCGCCGAAGGTCATGCAGCAGGTGCGCGCGGTGATCGAAAAGCTCGATATCCGCCGCTCGCAGGTGCTGGTGGAAGTGATCGTCGCCAACGTCAGCGCCGACAAAACCAGCCAGCTGGGTGTGGACTGGATCGCCTACAGCCCCAATACCATCGCCGCCGCCGGCATCCTCAATTCCAGCACCTCTACCGCCCTGTCCAATCTGGGCAGCCTGGCATCGACCTCCGGCACTACCACCGGCACCAGCCTCAGCAGCAATAGCAGCGCGCTGATCGGTGCCGCCGCCGGCCTGATCGGCAGCGGCGGCACCGCGCTGATCGGGTCCTCGGGCAGCAACGGCTCCATCTTCGGCGGCCTGATCAAGGCCCTGGCCAGCGACGCCAATACCAATATCCTGGCCACGCCTTCGCTGGTGACCCTGGACAACGAGGAAGCCAAGATCGAAGTCGGCCAGTCGGTGCCGGAACTGACCGGTTCGTTCTCCAACACCGGTACGGTCAGCAACGGCGCGGTCAATCCGTTCCAGACCATCAACCAGACCGATGTCGGCATCAAGCTGGGCATCACGCCCACCATCGGCGAAGGCAATACGGTGCGCCTGAAGATCGAGTTCGAGGATTCGGACATCGCCAGCGGCACCGCCGGCACCGCCAACCTGATCACCGACAAGCGCACGGTCAGCAATACCGTCAGCATCGAGGGCGGCCAGATCCTGGTGATCGGCGGCCTGATCAGCGACCAGGTCAACGACACGGTGACCAAGATCCCGCTGCTCAGCGATATTCCGCTGATCGGCGCCCTGTTCAAGTCGCGCAGCATCGAACGGACGAAGCAGAACCTGATGATCTTCATGCACCCGGTGATCCTGCGCGAGCGCACCGAGGGCGACTACTACACCAAGCGCAAGTACGAGGATGCGCGGCATTCGCAGATCGACGCTTCCAACGGCCCGGTGCCGCTGATCGGCGGGCGTCCGCCGGTGCTGTATCACTACGACGAGTACCTGGAGAAGAGCACCATGCCCGCGGGGCTGGCCTCGTCGCCGCCGGCGGGATCCGGCAGCAGCAACCATGATGTGGCGCCCGGCGCGGCGCCGGGACCCGCCGCGAACCAGGATGTGGCGCCCAGCGCGGCGCCGCCCCCCCCCGCCGACAGCAGCAGCGCTCCGGCGCCGGCCGGCCAGTAATCACGCGCATGGAGATGCAAGTGACTCCGGTCGAGCTGCGCCGTCCGCCGTTCGCCTTTGCCAAGCGCCACGGCCTGATCGTCGCGGCGGATCTGGGCGACGCGGTGGAGCTGGTATGCAAGAACGGCGTCAGCCTCGACTCGATCCAGGAAGTGCGCCGCTTCCTGCGCCGCCCGGTACGCCTGCGCACGGTGCCGCCGGAGGAATTCGATGCACTGCTGCAGCGCACCTATGAAGGCCAGTCGGGCACCAGCTCCACGCTGGCCGACGGCCTGACCGAGGACCAGGCCGACCTGGACAGCCTGTCCGCTGCGCTGGCGGAAGCGCAGGACCTGCTGGAATCGGACGACGACGCGCCGATCATCAAGTTCATCAACGGCCTGCTGGTGGAGGCGATCAAGGAAAACGCCTCGGACATCCATATCGAGACCTTCGAGAGCCGCGTCACGGTGCGCTTCCGCGTCGACGGCGTACTGCGCGAAGTGCTGTCGCCGCCGCGTTCGCTGGCGCCGAAGATCGTGTCGCGCGTCAAGATCATGGCCAAGCTCGACATCGCCGAGAAACGCCTGCCGCAGGACGGCCGCATCAGCCGCGCCTTCGGCGGCCGCAAGGTCGACGTACGCGTCTCCACCATCCCCACCGGCACCAACAGCGAGCGGGTGGTGATGCGTATCCTGGACAAGCAGGCCGAGCGCCTCGACCTGGAACACCTGGGCATCGACGAGCGGCAGATCAGCGCCCTGCGCCGCATCATTCACCGCCCTTACGGCATCATGCTGGTCACCGGCCCCACCGGCTCGGGCAAGACCACCACGCTGTACTCGGCGCTGTCGGTGCTGAACGACCGCAGCCGCAACATCATGACGGTGGAGGACCCGATCGAGTATTACATCGACGGCGTCGGCCAGACCCAGACCAACGCGCGCGTCGAAATGACCTTCGCGCGCGGCCTGCGCGCCATCCTGCGCCAGGATCCCGACGTGGTGATGGTGGGCGAAATCCGCGACCTGGAAACCGCCGAGATCGCGGTGCAGGCCTCGCAGACCGGCCATCTGGTGCTGTCGACGCTGCATACCAATACCGCCGTCGGCGCGGTGACGCGCCTGCGCGACATGGGCGTGGAGCCGTACCAGCTGTCGTCCTCCCTGGTCGGCCTGATGGCGCAGCGCCTGGTGCGCACGCTGTGCAAGCAGTGCAAACAGCCCTATTCGCCGCGGCTGAGCGAGTTGGAGCAGCTAGCTGTGCCGCAGCGCCAGGACGTGACGCTGTACAAGCCGGTGGGCTGCCCGGTGTGCCGCCACACCGGTTTTCTCGGCCGCAGCGGCATCCACGAGATCATCGAGGTGGACCGCCGCCTGGAAGCGATGATCCACGACAATGCCTCCGAGCAGGTGCTGGAAGCCGCCGCGCGCGAGAACAGCCCCGGCATCCTGCAGTCCGGCCGCAACAAGGTGCTGGCCGGCGACACCACGCTCGGCGAAGTGCTGCGTGTGACGATTGAAGAATAAAAGCCGGGAATCGGGAATGGAGAATCGGGATTCGCAAAATCGTATTCCCGTGGCTTCTTCGACGATTCCCCACTCCCGATTACCCATTCCCGTCTGAGCCATGGCCGCTTTCGAATACACCGCGCTCGATGCAGGCGGACGCAACAGCAAGGGCCTGATCGAGGGCGACACGCCGCGGCAGGTGCGGCAGATACTGCGCGATCGCGGCCTGACGCCGATGTACGTGCACGAGGTCGCCGCGGGCAAGGGTCAGCGCCGCGAGACCTTCAGCCTGAAAAGCGGCGGCAGCCTCAACAGCGGCGAGCTGGCGCTGTTTACCCGCCAGCTGGCCACCCTGACGCGTTCCGGCCTGCCGCTGGACGAAGCGCTGACCGCGGTATCGCAGCAGACCGAAAGCAAACGCGTGCAGCGCGTCACCCTGGGCGTGCGCGCCCGGGTGGTGGAGGGCAACAGCCTGGCCAGCGCGCTGGCCGAATTTCCCGGCGCCTTCCCCACCCTGTTCCGCGCCACCATCGAAGCCGGCGAACAGGCCGGGCGTCTCGATCATGTGCTGGAACGCCTGGCCGACTACGCCGACCGCGGCCAGCAATTACGCAGCAAGCTGATGCTGGCGCTGATGTATCCGATCATTCTCACTTTCGTCGCCGTCGGTGTCATCATCGCCATGATGACGGTGGTGGTGCCGAAGATCGTCGGCGTGTTCGCCAGCATCAACCAGCAGCTGCCGGGAATCACGCTCGGCCTGATCGCCGTCAGCGATTTCCTGCGCAATTACGGCATCTACCTGGCCATCGCCATCGGCGTGGCGCTGTTCCTGTTCAACCGCGCCATGCGCAACGAGGAGTTCCGTCGCAAGGTGCACCGCCAGCAGCTGCGCCTGCCGCTGATCGGCCGGCTGGTGCGCGGCGGCAACACCGGCCGCTTCATGCGCACCCTGGGCATCCTCTTCGGCAGCGGCGTGCCGATCCTGGATGCGCTGCGCATCGGCTCGCAGGTGGTGACCAACCTGCCGATGCGCGAGGCGGTGGACGCCGCCGCCAGGCGCGTGCGCGAAGGCGCCTCGCTCAACAAGTCGCTGGCGGAGAGCCGCCTGTTCCCGCCGATCTCGCTGCACCTGATCGCCTCGGGCGAGGCCTCCGGCAAGCTCGACGAGATGCTGGACCGCGCCGCCACCAACCAGGAGCGCGAACTGGAAACCCTGGTTGCCACCACCGTCGGCATCATGGAGCCGATGGTGATCGTGATCATGGGCGGCGTGGTGCTGGTCATCGTGGTGGCAATCATGCTGCCGATCCTGGACCTGAACCAGCTCGTCAAATAGCCGCACGCAATACGATGGAAAAATGATCACCTATCTCACCGATAGCCAGTCCCTGCTTGAACTGGGCCAGAGCAGCCACCAGAGCTATGCCGGCAACGCGCCCTTCCCGCACATCGCGATCGACGATTTCTTCGATGCGGGGGTGCTGGAATCGGTGCTGGCCGAAACGGCCGTGGTCGATCGCACCCGCACCGACGCCCAGTTCCTCGACCGCAAGACCGATCACAACAAATTCTGCTACAAGCCGGAAACGGTGGGGCCGGATACCGCGCGGCTGGTCAATTTCCTCAATTCCGGGCCGTTCCTGGCCTACATGGAGAAGCTCACCGGAATCCCCAACCTGCTGGCCGACCCGTCCAACTTCGGCGGTGGACTGCACTGGATCGAGAAAGGCGGCTTCCTCGAGGTGCATTCCGATTTCAACCATCTCAAGAAATACAATCTCGAGCGCCGCATCAACCTGCTGCTGTATCTGAACAAGGACTGGAAGAACGAGTACAACGGCCATCTGGAACTGTGGCACGACCAGACCTCGACCATGGCCCGCTCCATCGCCCCGCTGTTCAACCGCTGCGTGGTGTTCTCGACCACCGCCGAATCCCTGCACGGGCACCCGGTGCCGCTGGCGACTCCGGACGGGGTGGCGCGCAAGTCTCTGGCGCTGTACTACTACACCAACACCTGGAAGCCTACCGAAAAGTCGAACGAGACGATCTACTACATCTCGAGGAACAATCCGGTGAAGGTGAAGCTGGATCCGGTGAACCTGGTCAGGAACTTCATTCTCGACCTGATCCCGCCGATCTTCCGCAAGACCGCCAGGATGATCCGGCGCAAGATCAAGAAGCAGAAGCTCAACAAGATCGTCAACGACTAGGCCAGCACGGGAACTCCCCGTCCACTGCATTGGCGGTCGGTGTCGGCGGATGCCGCGCACCATATGCAGAATCGCGCCGCCCTTCGCCGGGGCGGTGCCGGGGAACGCCCGGACTTTGTTCGGGTCATAATTCTTACAAGCTCAAGGACGGAAATGCTCATGCCAATACGCCGTCGCTGGCCCAGGATCCTTGGAGCGGTGGCCGTGCTGCTGGTCGCACTGGCCTTGCTGTGGAACTGGAACTGGTTCCGTCCGGTGGTGGAACGGCAGGCTTCCGTGGCGCTCGGCCGCAAGGTCACGCTGGGTCATTTCGACGTGCATCTGTCACGCTATCCGCAGGCGGTGCTGGAGCGCGTCGCGATTGCCAACCCGGATAGTTTTCCCGATGGGCCCAGCCTGCTGACGGTGGATCGGCTGGCACTGCGGATCGATCCGCGCGCCCTGTTCGATCACCGCGTGAAACTGACGGAGATCGACATCGTGCATCCGGTCGGCGACCTGCGGCCCGATGCCTCCGGCGCGCCGAACTGGAAGCTGGCTCTCGGCGGCAGCGGCGGCCAATCGCCCAGCCCCTGGAGCGTGGATATCGGCAACCTGGACATCCGTGACGGACAGGTGCATTTCCTCGATCCCCAGCTCAAGTCGGACTTCACGCTGGAGATCCATACCCAGGACGCGAAGGACGGCGGCGAGCCGAGCATTTATATCGGCGCCGACGGGCGCTATGCCGGGCAGGCGATCAGCGGCCGTTTCATCGGCGGCTCGGTGCTGGGCCTGCGCGATCCCAAGGACCGCTACCCGGTCGATCTGAAGCTGGCTCATGGCGCTACCAAGGTCTCCCTGCAAGGCACCCTGCTGGAGCCGCTGAAGTTCGGCGGCGCCGATCTGAAGCTGGAGCTGGCCGGCGACGATCTGGCGGCGCTCTACCCGCTCACCGGCATTCCGCTGGCGCCAACACCGCCCTATCACCTCGGCGGACAGCTCGACTACGAAGGGCGCAAAGTCCGCTTCCGCGATTTCGCCGGCACTGTGGGCAGCAGCGACCTGGCGGGCAATATCGAGGTGCAGCTGGGCGGCGTGCGGCCTTACTTCAGGGCGGAAATGGAGTCCAAGCGCGTGGTGCTGGCCGATCTGCGCGGCTTCATCGGCGCGGCGCCGGGCAAGGACAATGCGGCCAACCTGAGCAAGTCGCAGCAACAGCAACACGACAAGCAGGATGCCAGCGGCAAGCTGCTGCCGGACACGCCGATCAATCTGCCCAAGCTGCGCTCGGTCGATTTCGATGTGCATTACAAGGGCGCGCATATCGAGAGCGAGTCCACACCACTGGACAACCTGGTGGCCAATCTCAAGGTGGATGACGGCGCCCTGAGCCTGCAACCCCTGTCCTTCGGCGTGGGCACCGGCGCGATCGTGCTGAATCTGAAACTCGACGGCCAGCAGGATCTGGTGCATGCGGTGGCGGAGATCGATTTCCGCCAGGTGGACCTGTCGCGCATCATGCAGTCCACCGGCATGTTCAAGGGCGCCGGCACCATCGGCGGCAACGCCAAGATCGACACCAACGGCAACTCGCTGGCGCAGATGCTGGGCCACGGCAACGGCGAGATGAAACTGTTCATGAGCGGCGGCGACCTGTCGGCCGTGCTGGTGGACCTGGCCGGCCTGGATTTCGGCAATACCGTGATCGCGGCACTGGGCATTCCGCGCCAGGCGCAGCTGCGCTGCCTGGTCACCGATTTCGGCCTGAACCAGGGCGTGCTCGATACGCGCACTTTCATCTTCGACACCAGCGCGGCCAATGTCACCGGCAGCGGCAGCATCAACCTGCGTGACGAGCAGGTGGACTACAAGCTGTCCACTGAGCCTAAGCGCTTCAGCATCGGCTCGCTGGCCGCGCCAATCCTGATCCGCGGACCGCTGAAGAACCCGAGCATTCATCCGGATCCGCTGGTGCTGGGCGCCCGCGCCGGCGCGGCGGTGGCGCTGGGCGTGTTCCTGACGCCCCTGGGGGCGCTGCTGCCGACCATCCAGCTCGGGCTGGGCCAGGACCACAACTGCGCCGAGTTGCTGGCCTCGGTGCAGACCGCGGCGAAGATTCCGGCGCGGAATGCGCCTAAAAAGACCAACTAGAGCAGGCCTGCTTTAGCCATCTAGAGCTCCCCTCTCCCGCAAGCGGGAGAGGGGACTGCCGCATGCACCTCAACTCAAAAAACTAACGTGGTTCCGCCACGGAAGCCGATGTGATGCCCGCAGCCTGCGTGGCCGGCACCACCTCCAAGGCGATATGCGGCGTGATGCGGCGGTACAGCAGCCAGCAGACCAGGCCGCAACTGCTCAGGCCCAGGGAGCCGAGCGCCAGCGACATGCCGTTGTCCGACGCCATCGGCGAGAGCAGGCCGCCGATCAGGGTGCTGGCGGCGATCGACATCGCCGCCTGCACCGAAGCCGCCGCGCCGCGCACGGCGGGAAAGCGGTCGAGCATCAGCAGGGTCAGCGTGGGGAAGGCCAGCGACACGCCCATGCCGCCGATGCCGATCGGCAGGACGAACCACGGCACCATCGGCTGCAGGAAGCTGTTCAGCAACAGGGCCAGCGCGGCGCCGCCGAAGATCAGGCCATAGCCAAGCGTGACCGTGCGCGCGGCGCTGAGCCGCCCGGCCAGCCGCCCGGACAGGCCCGCGCCGAGGGTCATGCCGCCGATGGTGGGCAGGAACAGCCAGGGAAACTGGCGCTCGTTGAGATGCAGCAGGCCCAGCACCACCACCGGCGCCGAGGCGATGTAGAGGAACAGCGCGCCGAAGTTGAAAGCGGCCGCGCCCGACAGCAGCATGAGGCGCGTATCGCTGGCGATGAGGCCGTAGGTGCGCCGCAGATGGCGCAGGTCGATCGGGGTGCGCCGCTGCCGCGGATGCGTCTCCGGCAAAGCCAGCAGGGAGGTCAGCAGCAGCAGCACGGTCAATCCGGTCAAGGCCCAGAAAATCCAGCGCCAACCGGCGAAATACAGAATCCAGCCGCCGACCATGGGGGCCAGCGCCGGAGCGGCACCGAAGATCAGGGTCACCTGCGACATCAGGCGCTGCGCATCGGCGCCGGAGTACTGGTCGCGGATGATGGCGCGGCCGACGATCACGCCGGCGCCGGCCGACATGCCTTGCAGCATGCGGAAGGCGAGCAGCCAGTGGAAGCTCGGCGCCAGGGCGCAGCCGATGGTGGCGCACAGGTACAGCAGCAGGGCATAGAAGATCACGCCGCGCCGCCCGTAGGCGTCCGACAGCGGGCCGTGCAGCAGGGACATCACGGCGAAGGCGCCGAGGTAGATGCTGAGCGTCTGCTGCATCGCCACCGCGCCGATCGAGAAGTCGTGTTCCATGCGGCCGAAGGCCGGAAAGAAGGTATCGATCGAGAACGGCCCGAGCATCGCCAGGCCGGCGAGCAGCAGCGGCAGCAGGCGCGGATTGGCGCGGTAGCGGTTCACTGAAAAACCACCGGGAGTTTATTTGCCGGCGGCGACGGCAACCGGCGGCGGAACAATGGCGGCGCCGAGCAGGCGGCTGATACGCGCCGGTACGTCCTTCTCCACTTCGCGGATCGCCACCTTGATGGCGTTGGCGAAGGCCAGCGCATCGGCGCCGCCGTGGCTCTTGATCACGGTGCCCTGCAGGCCGAGGAAACTGGCGCCGTTGTAGACCCGCGGGTCCATGCGCTTGGCCAGCGCGCGCAGCACCGAGCGCGCGATCAGCGCCACCAGCTTGGTCGGCAGGCTGCGGGTGAATTCCTCGCGCATGAAGTGCGTCATCAGCTTGGCCACGCCCTCGCCTGCTTTGAGCGCGACGTTGCCGACAAAGCCGTCGCATACCACCACGTCAACCGGGTTGAGGAAGATGCCGTCACCCTCGATGTAGCCGGTGTAGTTGAGCGAGGAAGCGGCGAGCATGGCCGAGGCGGCCTTGATGTTGTCGTTGCCCTTAATCTCTTCCTCGCCGATGTTGAGCAGGGCCACGCGCGGGCGCTCGATGCCGCTGAGGGCGCCGACCAGGGCCGAGCCCATCACCGCGAACTGCAGCAGCTGCTCGGCGGTGCAATCGGCGTTGGCGCCGAGGTCGAGCACATGGGTCACGCCGCGCACCGCCGGCATCGGCGAAATCAGCGCCGGGCGGTCGATGCCGGGAAGGGTCTTGAGCACGAAGCGGGCAATGGCCATCAGCGCGCCGGTGTTGCCGGCGGACACGGCGGCCTGGGCGCGCTTCTCCTTGACCAGGTTGATCGCCACCCGAATCGAGGAGTCTTTCTTGTTGCGCAGCGCCTTGGAAGGCGACTCGTCCATCGCCACCACTTCGCTGGCGGGCTGGATCTGCAGCCGCGCATCGGCGGCATGGTGGTGCGCACGCAGGGCCTTGCGCAGCGCGGTCTCGTCACCCACCAGGATCAGCTGGAGATTGGGATATTCGGCCAACACGCGCAGCGAAGCATCAACGGCGACCCCGAATCCGTGGTCGCCGCTCATGGCATCGATGGCTAATGTGACTGGCGCAGTCACACGAGATCTAGGCGGAGATCACGATTGGGCGCGTCCCCGGCCTTGGGGGCTCAGGCTTCCGGAACTTCCGGGGTGGCCTTGGCGGCAATCACGCGCTTGCCGCGGTAATAACCGTCGGCCGTCACGTGGTGGCGCAGGTGGGTCTCGCCGGAGGTCGGGTCAACCGACAGCGCGGGGCCGGTCAGCGCATCGTGGGAACGGCGATCGCCACGGCGGGCGCGGGATTTCTTGGATTTCTGGACTGCCATGACTCAACTCCGGAGGTGCGGACTGCGCCTCAAAGGGAGCGGATTTTAGCAGAAAAGTCGGGAAAAACCGTTTTTTTAACAGTCACGGCCAAAACGCCGGTATTACCGGCGATGCCGGCAAAAAAACTCATTCTCCGCCGCACGCCGCGCAGCGCGGGGCTATCGGGATTGCCAGTAGCGCTTCTTCCTCAACCAGATCGTGCAGGTGCAGAGTATCTTCCTCCACCAGAAAGGGCTCGCATTCATGCAGCAGGCGGCGTTCTTCCGCCTCGCTGAAGACCAGGCGCAAATCCAGGCCAATCCGCAGCGGCCAGCGGAAGTCGGCCATGCAGCTCTGGCAGGTCAGGCCCAGCTCGCCGGCGACCTTGCCGCGCAGCCTGGGAACGCCGGCGCTGTCGCGCTCGGCCGCCAGGTCCACTTGCAGCTCGCCCTCGCCATCGGTGAGCACCGCGACCAGGCGCGGCAATTTGGCGACGGGGATGGCGCCATGCCAGAGGCTGCCGCGCGAAACCGAGACCGAAGCCTTGACGCGTAAAGGAATGCCGTCTTTCATGGGCGGCATGCTAGTTGTCATATTCATGACCGTCAAAAACCAATGACCGCCATTTCCGCACAGCTCCCCTTGATTCTGGCTTCCACCTCGCGCTACCGCGCCGAGCTGCTGCGGCGCCTGGGCGTGCCGTTCGAGCAGGAGGCGCCGGGCAGCGACGAGACGCCCCGCTCCGGCGAAGCGCCGCTGGACCTGGCGCGGCGGCTGGCGCGGGCCAAGGCGAAGGCGGTGGCGGCGCGCCGGCCGCAGCGCTGGGTGCTGGGGTCGGACCAGGTTTGCGCCTGCGGCGACGAGCTGCTGGGCAAGCCCGGCACGCGGCAGCGCGCCATCGAGCAGCTGACGCGCCTGTCGGGCAACAGCGCACGCTTCTTCACCGCGGTGGCCCTGACCCAGGGTGCCGGCGGCGCGCTGCACGAGGCGCTGGATCTCACCACGGTGCGCTTCCGCCGCCTCGACGCGGCGGAAATCGAGCGCTATGTCGATGCCGAGCCGGCCTTCGATTGCGCTGGCAGCTTCAAGTCGGAAGGCCTGGGGATCGCGCTGTGCGAGGCGATCGAATCACGCGACCAGACCGGGCTGGTGGGGCTGCCGCTGATCGCGGTGCGGGAGCTGTTGCTGCAAGCCGGGCTGGCGCTGCCCTAGGGGCGCGCCAGCCAGTCCGGCACCGCGCTCACATCGGCCAGCACCGCTTGCGCGCCGGCGCGCAGCAGGCGTCCCGGCTCGTGCACGCCGCAGCCGACGCCGAGGGCGGGCATGCCCAGGGCGTTGGCCATGCCGACGTCGTAGTCGGTGTCGCCGATCATCAGCGCCTGCTCCGCGCGCAGGCCGGTTTCCTCGAGGATCTGGCGCAGCATCAGGGGATCGGGCTTGTCGGCGGTCTCGTCGGCGCAGCGCGTGGTGAGGAAGATCGGCTTGAGGAAGGTATGCGCCTGGAATGAACGGTTGAGGCCGGGGCGGCTCTTGCCGGTGGCCACCGCCAGGAGATAACCCTGTTGCCGCAGCTGCAACAAGGCCTCGTGCGCGCCGGCAAACAGCGGCGCCTCATGCGCCATGCTGCCCGGCGCAATGCGCCGGTATTCGCCGAGCAGGCGCAGCACGTCGTCGACATCCAGCTCGGGAAACAGGCGCTGCATGGCGTCGACCAGGCCCAGGCCGATCAGCTCGCGGATGGCCTGGTCGGAACGGGGCGGCAGGTTCAGCGCGGCGATCGCCTGCTGCATGGAGGAGACGATGTGTCCGGCGGAATCGGCCAGGGTGCCGTCCCAGTCGAAAATCAGGATGGAGAATTTACCCACCTCTATTTTCCGGGCCCCAGGTCGTCGAGGAAGCCGCGCAGCTCCGCGGTCATCGGCGCGCTCAAGGTCAGCTTGCGGAATTCAGCGTCGGCCGGCAGTTCGAGGAAATGCGAGTGCAGGAACATGCGCCGCAGGCCGAGATCGCGCAGCGCCTTCTGCTCGTCACGCAGGCCGTACTTGCGGTCGCCGGCCACCGGATGGCCCAAGGCCAGGGCATGGACGCGGATCTGGTGGGTGCGGCCGGAGAAGATTTCCACCTCGCACAGGGTGGCGTCGCGGTAGTGGGCCTGCGGCACGAAGCGCGAATGCGAGGGCTTGCCGTCTTCCTCGTCGACCTCGATGAAGCGCTCGCCGCCTTCGAGCCGGCTCTTCACCAATGCGGCGTCGACATCCCGCGCCCCGCCCTGCAGGCGGCCGACCAGCAGCGCGAAGTAGCGCTTGTTGGCGAGGCCGTCGCGGAAGGCGCGCTGCGCGCGGAGCAGGGCCGTACGCGATTTGGCCAGCAGCAGCACACCGCTGGTGTCGCGGTCGAGACGGTGCGCCAGTTCCAGAAATTCGTATTTGTCCCAGCCGCGCGCCGCCTCGATCACGCCGTAGGCGATGCCGGTGCCGCCATGCGAGGCCAGCCCGGCCGGCTTGCAGATCGCCAGATAGTGCGGATCCTCGTAGACGATGGCCTCGCGCAGGCGGTTCAGCACCGCGTCCGGCGCCCGTACCGGGGCGCCGCGTTCGGCCACCCGCACCGGCGGGATGCGCACTTCCTCGCCTTCCTCGAGCTTGCGCTCGGGCTTGGCGCGGCCGCCACTGATGCGCACCTGGCCGGAGCGCAGCAGGCGGTAGACGTGGGACTTGGGCACGCCCGGCAGGCGCTTGAGCAGAAAATTGTCGATGCGCTGCCCCGCCTCATTGGCGGAAACAGTCACCTTGCGCACGTCCATGGCCGCGCCCTGGGCAGCGTCGTCTCTTGCCGCAGGCTGGTCACGGACGTCATCGCGCCGGGAATCACGGACGGGACGCGCGCTTTTGGGGACGCGGATCGGGCGTTCCTTTGTCACGGCGCGCCCGAATCCCTGCACAGCGCCTTGCAGCCTTGCGCTGCGCGGTTCCGCCCCGGCGCGGGGCCTGTCCGCACGGGGTTTGTCTGTGTGCGGCCTGTCCGGGCGTGGCCTGTCCGCGCGCGCACCTGGCGGGCGCTCCTTCGATTCGGCACGGCCGAAACCCTGCACCGCCCCTTGCGGCCTTGCACTGCGCGGTTGCACTCCGGCGCGAGGCTTGTCTGCACGGGGCTTGTCTGTGCGAGGCCGGTCCGGATGAGACTTGTCTGGACGAGGCCTGTCCTGGCGCCCGCCCGGCAGGCGCTCCTTCGATTCGGCACGCCCGAAACCCTGAGGGGCCGGCCTGGCCGGCCGCGCACCCCTGTCCTGGCCAGGCCTGGCCTTCGCAGCAGGCTTCTCACGCGAAGGGCGGCCCTTGGCCGAAGCGGCCTGGGGCTTGCCGCGCCCCCGCTCCACCGGCGCCTTGCGGGGCCCTGTCGGTGCGGCCGATTTGCGTGTCGGACGGGTCATGAATCACCCCGGGCCAGGCGGACAATTGCGCAATTACGCCGCAAATCGCCGCAGTTGAGCCCGGATGTCCCTGATTCCAAGGGAAAACTACCGATTTTGATAAGTCTGTGGCACACTAATAAGTCCTTGGGCTTGCGTCCGGGGTCGGCTAACCGCTGTGCTTCGCACGCGGCTGCCTGGCGGAGTGGATGGCGCATCGTAGCAAACCGTCCCTGCCGCCTTAAGTTTTCCGTGCCTTTCGTCACCGAAAGGCGTTTTCACATCTAAGCCGTTCCCGCACGAGGCGGGGATGATGATCAGACCGAATTCAGTGGTTTCAGGAACGATCAAGGCGCGCGAAAGACGCGTCGCATCCCATTTGTTGCGCTTAGCGCGGTCGAGCGAATACCGAGACCGCCATAATGAAAAGAATCCTCATCAACGCCACCCAGCGCGAAGAATTGCGCGTGGCCATCGTCGATGGTCAGAAGCTGTACGACCTCGACATCGAACTGGCCTCGCGCGAACAGCGTAAGTCCAACGTCTACAAGGGCAAGATCACCCGCGTCGAGCCCAGCCTGGAAGCCTGCTTCGTCGATTACGGCGCCGAGCGCCATGGCTTTTTGCCGCTGAAGGAAGTCGCCCGCGAATTCCAGACCGGCGAAGGCGGCAGGAACAACCCCCGCGACATGATCCGCGAGGGCACCGAAGTCATCGTCCAGGTGGAAAAGGAAGAGCGCGGCAACAAGGGCGCCGCCCTCACCACCTACGCCAGCCTGGCCGGCCGCTACCTGGTGCTGATGCCGAACAACCCGCGCGCCGGCGGCGTATCGCGCCGCGTCGAGGGCGAGGAGCGCGAGGAAGCCAAGGAAGCGCTGAATGCGCTCAACGTGCCCGAGGGCATGGGCCTGATCGTGCGCACCAACGGCATCGGCCGCACCGCCGATGAACTGCAGGCGGATCTGGATCAGCTGGTCAATATCTGGAACAAGATCATCGACGCTTCCAAGGAGCGTCCGGCGCCGTTCCTGATCTACCAGGAAAACAACATCGTGCTGCGCGCGCTGCGCGATTACCTGCGCCCGGACATCGGCGAGGTGATCGTCGACAACGCCGAGGTCTACGAGCAGGCCCGCGGCCAGATGCAGCACTCGATGCCGGCCGAGCTGGGCAAGCTCAAGCTGTACCGCGACGACGTGCCGCTGTTCTCGCGCTACCAGGTGGAAAGCCAGATCGAGACGGCGCACGAGCGCGTCATGCGCCTGCCTTCCGGCGGCTCCATCGTGATCGACCCGACCGAGGCGATGACCTCGGTCGATATCAACTCGGCCAAGGACACCGGCGGCGGCGGCATCGAGGAAACGGCGTTCCAGACCAACCTGGAAGCGGCCGACGAAATCGCGCGCCAGCTGCGCCTGCGCGACCTGGGCGGCCTGATCGTGATCGATTTCATCGACATGAACAGCACCAAGAACCAGCGCGAGGTGGAAAAGCGCCTGGCCGACGCCTGCTCGCAGGACCGCGCCCGCGTGCAGCTGGGTCGCCTGTCGCGCTTTGGCCTGATGGAGATGTCGCGCCAGCGCCTGCGCCCCTCGCTCAGCGAGCACACCCAGGTCGCCTGCCCGCGCTGCGAAGGCCGCGGCCAGATCCGCAGCGTCGAATCGCTGGCCCTGTCGGTGCTGCGCCTGATTGAGGAAGAGTGCATGAAGGACCGCACCGGCCGCGTCATCGCGCAGCTGCCGGTGGATACCGCGACCTTCCTGCTCAACGAAAAGCGCGGCCCGATCGCCGAGCTGGAATCGCGCTACCTCGTCACCATCACCCTGGTGCCGAACGACACGCTGCAGACGCCGAACTACGAAATCCTGCGCGTGCGCACGGATCACCTGCAGCAGGACAACAACGCCGCGCTCAGCTACAAGCTGCCGCAGGACTTTGCCGCCGAGGCGCGCGCCGCGCTGACAACGCCCAGCGCCGGACAGGCGTCGGTCAAGCCGCAGGCCGAGGCCGCGGTGAAGGCCCTGCTGCCGGCCGCCGCCGCGCCCGCCCCGATCGCCACCACCGCCGCCCCGGTGCTGCAGCCGGTGGCCAGCGGCGGCTTCTTGGCCTGGCTGAAGAATCTGTTCACCCCGGCGCCGCGCGCGCCCGCGAAGCCGGTAGCCACCCTGCCGCCGCCGCGCCCGTCGCGCGATGCGCGCCGCGATGGACGCCCCGAGCAGTCGCGCCGCGACCAGCGTCCGGGCGAGCGCGGCGAAGGCCGCCGCGACGGACAGCGTGGCGACAACCGCAATGAAGGCCGCAACCAGCAGCGCCGCGACAACCGCAACGAAGGGCGCGGCGAGAACCGTGGCGAGCCGCGCGGTGAAGGACGTGGCGAGGGCCGCCGCGATGGGCAGCAGCCGCGCGGCGACAACCGCAATGAAGGGCGCAACCAGCAGCGTGGCCAGCAACAACAGCGCCCGCAGCAGAATCAGGGTGGCAATCAGGGCGGTGGCAACCGTCGCCAGGGCGGCAACCGCGCCCAGGGTGGCCAGGGGCAGAACGCAGCCCAGGTCGACGCCGAGAACGAGCGTCCGCAGCAGCAGCCGGATGCAGCCAGGGAGCCGGGCCTGGAGCTGGAGCCGATCCAGCAGAATCTCGCGCAAAATCCGGTGCAGCAGCCGGAACAGAACGCCGAGCAGAACCTGACGCAGAACAACGAAGCGACTGCCGCGCAGAGCCTGCCCGAGGGTGAGTCGGCGGCACAGCAGCAGCCGCGTACGGAAGATTGCGCCAGCGCCGCCGAAGGCTCGACCGAGCGCGAAGGCGGCGGACGCCGCCGTCGCGGGCGTCGTGGACGCGGCCGTGGTGGACGCGGCGGTGAAGGCGGCGCGCAGGCGCAGTCCGGCGGCGCCCACGCCGTGCGCGAAGGCGGCTTCGAGCCGGCATCCGCGGAGGCTGATGGCACCGACGAAGGCGCGGAGTTCGAGTCACAGGCACAGCCGGAGCACGGCAGCGCCGAGGCGCGGCATGAATACGCGCCGGAATCCGCACAGGAATCAGCCCCCGAAGCGGCCAGGGAACCGACCCAGGAACCTGTTCACTCTCCCGCGCCGTCACCGGTACAGAGCGAAATGAACCTACCCCACGCCGCACCGGCGGAACCGAAGCCGCTTGAACCGCAGCACGCGGAGCGTCCGGCGCCGGTGGAAGCCACGCCGGAGCACGTGGAGCCCGCCTACCGTCCGGAACCGGTGGTGACGCACGAGGCGCGCTCCGCGGCGCCGCCTGCCGCAGAGCCGGTTCAGCATGCCCCGGAGCCGCGCATCGAGCAGCAGCAGCCCGAACCCACGGTGCAACCGGCCGAGGCGCAGAGCGCAGCCCCGGAGCAGGAAGAAAAAGTGCACGTCGATCACCAGCACTGATTGATGCGGCAATAAAACCCCGCAGCGGCCGGAAGCCGCTGCGGGGTTTCTTTGTCTGTAGAGCCGGCAGGAACATCCGCGGCGATGCCGCTGGCCGTCGCACGGCGCCGTCTTATTCGCGCCGCAGGATACCGTTCACCAGCTTGTTGGCCCACCAGTTGGAATGGAACGAGGTACGCACCGCTTCGCGGTCGTAGTGATGCTCGATCCAGTCCATGAATTCGGTGCCGTGGGCGCGCTGATGCTCGCCGTAGCATTCGAGGAAATGGTCCAGCACGCCGGTCTGGGCCTGGTGCACATGGCCGTGCCGCAACAGGCTCAGCTCGCGCATCGCCACCGCCAGCGGCTGCTTCTTCTCGACCAGCAGGTAGATCGCGCTGACCAGACCGGCGCGGTCGGCGCCGGACTTGCAGTGCAGCAGCAGGGGCCGCGGCAGCTCATCGAAATGCCGCTTGATGCGCAGTATCTGTTCCCGCTCGGGCGGATCGCGCGAACCGATCGGCTCATGCTTCAGCACCAGGCCGATGTCGCGGCAGGCTTCGATTTCCAGCACGTTGGAACCGATGTGCGTCTCGTCGCCGCGCAGGCTCAGCACCGAGCGCACGCCGGCCCGCTGCGCGGCGCGCAGCTGGTAGGGCATGGGGTGGCTGGAGCGGTAGCAGTCGGACGCGATGGCATGCCGCGTGTTGAAGAAGAAGCGGAACATCGAGTGATCGATGAACAGCATGTTCATCCACGCCAGAAAGCGGCGCCAGGGCGTCAGCCGTGAGGGCGGCATCGAACCATCGGGATTGGTCATTTCTGGCTGTAGGAGTTCAGCGTGAGGCCAGCAGGGCATCGACAGCGGCGAGATCATCCTCGGTGTCCACGCCGCGCGGCGGCGGCGCTTCGGAAATGCCGACCTTGATGCGCAGGCCATGGCTGAGCGCGCGCAGCTGCTCGAGCATTTCGCATTGTTCCAACGGCGCCGGCGGCAGGGCGCTGAAGCGGCGCAGCGCGCCGACGCGGTAGGCGTAAAGGCCGATGTGGCGGAATGCCAGGCCCTGCGGCAGCGGTGATTCCGCGCTGGTGCCTTCACGCTTCCAGGGAATCGGCGCACGCGAGAAATACAGCGCGTAGCCAGAGGTATCCATCACCAGCTTGACCATGTTGGGATTGAGCCATTCCTCGCGCGCGTGCAGCGGGTGGCACAGCGTGGCGATGTCGGCACCGGCATCGCCGGCGAGCAAGGCCGCGGCCTGGCGGATCAGCGCGGGCGGCATCAGCGGCTCATCGCCCTGGAGGTTCACCACCAGCGTATCGTCGCTCCAGCCCGCGTTGCGCGCGATTTCGTCGATGCGGTCGGTGCCCGACTGGTGCGAGGCGGCAGTAAGGCGCGCATCGGCGCCGAAGGCGCGGCAGGCATCGAGCACTTCGGCGTCGTCGGCGGCGACGATGACCTGTTCCGCGGCGGATGTGCGCGCCGCCTCCCACACCCATTGCAGCAGCGGCTTGCCGTGGAGCGGGCGCAGCACCTTGCGCGGCAGGCGGGTGGAGCCGAGCCGGGCCGGGATGACGATCTTGAAGGGGGTCACGAGAAAGCCGGCGCGCTAGCGGCCAAGCTCTTCATCGCTGAGGGGACGCGCTTCTTCCTCCAGCATCACCGGAATGCCGTCGCGCACCGGATAGGCCAGGCGCGAGGACTTGCACCACAGCTCCTGCCGGTCGGCGCGCCATTACAGCGGCCCCTTGGAGACGGGGCAGACGAGGATGTCGAGTAAACGCTTGTCCATAGGATTAGTCGGATGCGTGCGGCAGCTGATCCAGCAATTGTTGCACAAGCGCCGCCCCCTCCGCCGCAATCACCGCCTGCGCCGGCACAAACCAGTGATTGGGGCGGGCCAGCGCGCCGCACTTGACCGCGTCCTTCTCGGTCATCAGCAGCGGCAGCCCGCCATCGAAGGCCAGATCGATTTCGGTATAGCGGTGGTGGTCGGGAAACGGGTGCGGAATGACCTCGATGCCGGCGCCGCGCAGCGAGGCGAAGAAACGCTCGGGATTGCCGATGCCGGCCACGGCGTGAACCTTGCCGCCGGCGAAAGCGGACAGCGGCCTCGGCTCGCCGCCGGCGAGCGGCAGGGCCTTGGTGGTGCACAGGCTCATGTCCAGCGTGGCGACGCCGTCCTCGCGCCAGCCGCCGCCGTTGACCACCACCAGGTCCACTTCGCGCAGCCGCGCCGGCGGCTCGCGCAGCGGGCCGGCGGGCAGCAGCGCGCCGTTGCCGAGGCCGCGGCTGCCGTCGATGACGCAGATCTCGATGTCGCGCGCCAGGCGGTAGTGCTGCAGGCCGTCGTCGGTGACCAGGATGTTCACCTCGCCGGCATCGAGCAGCAGGCGCGCCGCCGCGACGCGGTCCGGCGCCACCGCCACCGGCACGTCGAGTCGGCGCGCGATCAGCGCCGGCTCGTCGCCGGCCCAGGCCGGGTCGGTGGTGGCGCTGACGCGCAGCGGGTATTCCGGCGAGCAGCCGCCGTAGCCGCGGCTGATCACGCCGGGCCGCCAGCCTTGTGCGCGCAGGCGCTCCACCAGCCACAGCACGAACGGCGTCTTGCCGGTGCCGCCGACGGTGATGTTGCCGACCACAATCACCGGGATGGGCAGGTGCACGGCGGCGGCCTTGCGGTTGCGCGCCAGGTCGGCGGACACCGAGCCGTAGAGCGAGGACAGCGGGCGCAGCCAGCCCGGCGGCGGAGCCGGGCGGTACCAGAACCGGTCGAGCGAGATCTTTTTCACGGCGGCCGTGGTCAGACCGCGGCTTCTTCAGTCGCTTCGCGGAACTGCAGGCGATGCAGCGAGGCGTAGACGCCGCCGCGGGCCAGCAATTCGGCGTTGTTACCCTGCTCGACCACGCGGCCGCCCTGAATCACCACGATCAGATCGGCGTTCTGCACAGTGGACAGGCGATGCGCGATGACCAGGGTGGTGCGGCCGCGAATCAGTTCCTCCAGCCCCTGCTGGATGTAACGCTCGGACTCGGTGTCCAGCGCCGAAGTGGCTTCGTCCAGAATCAGGATCGGCGCGTCCTTGAACAGGGCGCGGGCGATGGCGATGCGCTGGCGCTGGCCGCCCGACAGGCCGCCGCCATCCTGGCCCAGCGGCGTGTCCAGGCCCTGCGGCAGGTTCTGAATGAAGTCCCAGGCGCAGGCCCGGCGCGCCGCTTCCTCGATGCGCTCGCGCGAGGCCTCGGCCGAGCCATAGGCGATGTTCTCGGCGATGCTGGCGTTGAACAGCACCACGTTCTGGTCGACCAGGGCGATCTGCCGGCGCAGATCACTGAGGCGGTATTCATGCAGGTCGATGCCGTCGAGCAGCACCTGGCCGCTGGATGGATCATAAAAGCGCGGGATCAGCGACAGCAGGGTCGACTTGCCGCCGCCCGACTGGCCGACGAAGGCCACCGTCTTGCCTGCGGGGACGTCGAGGGTGACGCCGGCCAGGGCGTCCTTCTGGTCATCGCTATAGCTGAAGCGCACATCCTCGAAGCGGATGGCGCCCCGGGCGCGCTGCAGCGGACGGCTGCCGCTATCGCGCTCCACCGGCGTGTCGAGAAAAGCGAACAGGTCGGCGCCCGCCACCACGCCGCGCTGGATGCGCTCGCTCAGGCCGGTCATCGAACTGATGGGCTGGCGCAGCAGCAGCATGGCGGTCAGGAACGCCACGAAATCGCCGGGATTCATCGCTTCCAGCATGCGTGGACTGGTGGCCAGCGCCACCAGCGCCGCCACGCCGATGCCGGCGATCAGTTCCAGCGAACTGGTGCTGCCGCCGCCGGCGGCGATCATCTTCAGGCTCTGCCGGCGCAGGTAGTCGTTCATGCGGCGGAAATTGTCCAGCACGAAGTTTTCGCCGCCGTAGAGCTTGACCACGCGCCGCCCGTTGATGGCCTCGTCAGCGGCGTGGGTCATGCCGCCCATCGAGTTCTGGATGCGCGCCGACACCGTGCGGAAACGGCGGTTGACCCAGTTGATGGAGAGGCTGACGGGCGGCGCGATCAGCAGCGCGAACAGGGTCAGGCGCCAGCTGTAGTAGAACATGGTGCTGAGCAGGGCCACGGCGGAAATGCCGCCCTGAATGATCGATGCCAGCACGCTCGATGCGGAGTCGGCAATCTGGCTGGCGTGGTAGGTCAGCTTGGCCTGCAGGTCGGCGGTGCGGGTGCGGTCGTGATAGCTCACCGGCACACGCAGCAGATGCTGGAATACCTCCTGACGCATGCGC
Organism: Nevskia soli; assembly: GCA_026224805.1. Taxonomy (GTDB): domain Bacteria; phylum Pseudomonadota; class Gammaproteobacteria; order Nevskiales; family Nevskiaceae; genus Nevskia; species Nevskia soli_A. The sequence continues at coordinate 7,327 of JAMFRN010000070.1, read as the reverse complement.
GCCACCACGCCCTGCCCAACCCACGCCATGCCGTAGGACGCGGTGAAATTCGCACTGGCCCTGACCAGGAACAGGCCCAGGATTTCCCAGGGCAGCCAGCGGATCACCTTAGGGTCGTGATTGGTGAAAGTGTTGGTCAATCCCTTGACCAAGGACACCAGGACCGCATCGGAGCCACCGAACACCACCATGCCCAGCAAGGCCAGCACCAATACCTTCCAGTGCGGCGCCGAATAGCGCAGCAGACGACGGTAGACGGCGGCGGGGCTATACGGCTCTTTTGTGGCGGCGTTCAAGGTCTGACGGACGGTTGCTAGGTTGTCATGGTAACAACTTGAGCCCGATGTTCGCTTAAACTGCCTGAAAGCCGCCCTTCCCTACCCGGTTGACCCCAGCGCCATGGCCAAGACCCTGTTCGAAAAGATCATCGACCGCGAGATTCCCGGCAATTTCGTCCATGAAGACGAGCATTGCGTGGTGATCAAGGACATCAACCCCGGCGCGCCCTTGCATCTGCTGGTGATCCCGCGCAAGCCGATCCCCCGGCTGATCGATGCCACGCCGGAAGACCAGGCCGTGCTCGGCCACCTGATGCTGGTTGCGAACAAGGTGGCGGCCGACGCGGGCTTCGGCGAGGCCTTCCGCGTGGTGATGAACAACGGCGCGGACGCCGGGCAGAGCGTGTTTCACATCCACCTGCACGTGCTGGCCGGGCGGCCGCTGAAGTGGCCGCCGGGGTAAGTGCGACGCCAGCATCCGAGGATACGGAATGCACTCATGCTGACGCGGCCAATAGTCTGCTTCATGGTTGTTTTTATTCTTGGTTGCGGGCCTCGTTCTGGTAAACAACCCGAACAGACCGGGGCCTGCTCTGCGCAGACTGACACAGATCTCATGTCGACCCGCGGGGTTGTTGAGACTGTGGCCGGAGTCCGGCTCAGGCTGCCAAGCTCAAACGCTTTGGTTCATACCGTGTCCGCTAACTGCAAAGTCGCCTCCTTCGGTTTGGCTCTTGTACGAATGAAAACCGGGGGCTTCACAACAGCACCGGCAGGCTCCGGCGACCTGTACGTCCACGCCGAATCACGAGAGGGTGGATATAGAGACGGAGGCAATCCGTCCCGGTGTACTCGACGACCGCCATTTGTGGATCTCGCAGATATCGGAGTCCGTGCATGTCTTCCCATGAATCAGAATTTCATGACGCCGAAGGAATTCGCATCAGCCATCGCCAATGCAGCGCCGGTTCCATCTGGGCTCGACTATGAAATAGTCGAAGACCCTAAGTTTGGCCTTCGACATTACGCCAGCATCAGCTGTCCCGTGGTTGCTGGAAGTTACATTCCATCGTCGCTTTCTCAAGTTCAACTGCGCACTGACAGTCTTTGTCGGATCTATTGGGTATGGCGATCAGAGGTGTATTTGCTAGTCGATGTGGAACATCTAGCGAAGGACGGTGTAATACCATTAAGCGAAATTCGGCCCGCGCTAATCTCGCTGCAGCAGAGCCTGGATTCGTGGGTAGATGGTAATCCGTGAAGCGGCTCAAAACGCGATAACTATCAACATCTCTTGCCCCCTTGAAACTGTTGAGAATTGATAGCCCGAGCGCCAAGGGCGGGAGCTATCCCACCCGTCGCAGAAGGCGGGATACTCTGAGCTTCTCTGACGCTACACGAGCTTTGTTTCCGGAATCACCCGAAAGTCGAACCGCTCGTGTGCCCGTTCTCTGCGGAGCCGGCAATCAGCCGATGATCGAACCGAGCGGCGGAATGACTCCCGCTCCACTGCTCAGACAAGCCTCGGTGTCCGCGTTGTCGCCGGACGCGGGGAACGAGGGCAGCGAAGGGAAAGTGGGCTCGCCGGCGGTCATCGCTTCGAGGTCGAGGAAGTCGGTCAGATCGTTGGCATTGGCGTCGCGGTAGGTCAGCGCCGGCAGGTTCCACTTGCGCTCGATCAGGGCCAGGACCGAGGTGTGGTCGTAAACCAGATGGCTGACGTAGTTGCGCTTGGCATACGGCGAAACCAGCACCGAGGGCACCCGGAAGCCGTAGCGCTGATAGCCTTCGTACAGCTCCTGGCCGGGCTGCACCAAGGGCGGGATCAGATCCGGCGCCAGGGCCGCCGGCGGCGGCACATGGTCGTAATAGCCGCCATGCTCGTCGTAGTTGATGAACAGCAGGGTATTGCCCCAGGCCGGCGAGGCCCCGACGGCGTTGACCACCTGCGCCAGCAGCTGCTCGCCCACCACGATGTCCTGCGGGTTCTCCTGCGACTGGGTGCTGAAGTTCGGATCGACGATGCAAAAGCCCGGCAGCGTGCCGGCAGCGGCGTCGCTGAAGAAATCGTCCAGCGTCATCTTGTTGACCAGATTGGCCAGGTCGTCGTAGGGGTATAGCTCGGCCGTCGCTCCCAGCGGGAAATTGGCGCAGTAATCGCGCCAGGTGATGCCGTAGGCGCCGAGGCTGTCGAAGATGGTGCCATTGCCCGGCAGGAGGTAACTCAGGTCCGAGACGCCGCTGTCGTCCGTCATGCCGGCCGCGGTGCCGGCGATCAGGAAGCGGCGGTTCGGATCGGTCTGGCCCAGCAGCGAGCAGAAAAAGCGGTCGCCGATCGGGAAGGTGGAGGCCAGGGCGTAGGTGAAGGGCAGGCTCTTGCCGATCCAGTAGCCCATCGCCACCGGGCCGCTGGCCGATTGGACGAAACCATCGAGCGCGCCGTCGGCGTACTGCTGGTGACTGCCGGCCCACTCCTGGCTCGGCTTGCCCGAGAGCTGACAGGTAGTCGGCATCTCGAACGCCATCTGGATGCGGCCGTCACCGTAGGGGTTCGAAGCGGTGGGGAGGCCGTTGCAGTCGAGCGTGAAGCCGTCGCCGCGGCCGAGCATGCCGAACAGGTTGTCGAAGGAGTGGTTCTCCATCATCAGCATCACGATGTGCTGGATCTGCGGCATGGTGTCGGTGCCCGCCGCCAGGTTCGGATACGGGCGCGAGCCGGGCTGGCGCATGGTGGTGCGGCCCAGTGCGGCCAGCGCCTGCTGCTGCAGTGTGCCGTCCGCCGGAGGCGTACCGCCGCTCGCCGCGCTGGCCTGCGAGCAGCTGGCCCCGGCGACGGGCGATGACTCCCCGCAACCGATCCCGCCGGCGACCATGGCGCCCGCAGCCAGCGCTCCCGCGCCGCGGCTGAGGAACTGGCGACGGCTGACCTGGGCCGGCGGCGGCAGCTTGAGCCGGTCGAAGTGCACGGTGCGGCACGGGCGTTTCATTGCGGACATCCCTGGAGCGCTGAGCGATCCGCAATTGTCGTTCCCGCGATGTAACAGGATGATGAAGCGCCTCAGCTCGAGGAATAACTTGCCGCGGACTGGACGCGTCTCATGGCGATGGCCGACGCCGCCCAGAATGCCAATCCGCCGAGCGCCAGAGCGCATCCGACCCAGCCGGTCGAAGTCCAGCCGTAACCTGCCGCGATGGCAAGCCCGCCCAGCCACGGTCCGAGGGCATTGGCGGCATTGAAGGCCGAGTGGTTGAGTGCCGCCGCCAGCCGCTGGGCATCGCCGGCCACGTCCATCAGGCGGGTTTGCAATACGGTGGCAAGGGCACAGCCGCAGCCGATCGCAAACATGTCGAGCGTGATGCTCCACAGGTGATGTGCCGCGAGCGGAAACAGCGCCAGGCACAAGGCTGCGTAGATCAGCAGCGCGGCGGCGGTCGGCATCAACGCCCGATCCGCGAAGCGCGGGACGAGCAGGTTGCCGATGGTCATGCCGATACCGAAAACGGCCAGCACCCAAGGCAGCGCATGCGGCGCCGCGCCGGTCACCTGCTCCAGCGTATCGGCCAGGTAGGTGTAGACCGAGAACACGCCGCCGAAACCGACCGCACCGATCGCCAGAGTCAGCCAGACCTGGCCACGCCTGAGTGCGTCGAGCTCGCGCAGCGGGCTTGCGTCGGTGCTGGGGCGATCCCGCGGCGCGTAAAGCGCCACCATGACGGCCGTCATCAGCGCCAGTAGCGCGACGACGACGAAGCCCCAGCGCCAGCCCACGCTCTGCCCCAGCCAGTTGGCCAATGGCACACCGATGATGGTGGCCACGGTAAGCCCGAGCAGCACGCGCCCCACCGCGGTGGTACGCTTGTCCGGCGGCACCAGCATTGCGGCCACCAGCATCGCAATGCCGAAGTAGGCGCCATGCGGCAGCCCGCTGCAAAAGCGGAACAGCAGCATCCAGCCATAGCTCGGCGCCAGCGCGGACAGGCCGTTCGCCAGTGCAAAAGCGCCCATCAACAGAATCAAGACGCTGCGCTTGGCCATACGCGCCGACAGCACGGCGATCAGCGGAGCGCCCACCACCACGCCCAGCGCATAAGCGCTGATCACATGGCCGGCCTGCGGGGCATCGATGCCCAGATCCCGCCCGAAGTAGGGCAGCAGGCTCATGGTCGCAAACTCGGTCGTGCCGATGGCGAAACCGCCCATCGCCAGCGCGAAGTGAATCAGTCCCACACTCGCACCGGGCTTGGACTGGATGGCGGTAGAGTCGGGTATAGGCGCGCCGGCTTCCATTTAGTCAGAGACCTCATTTCGAATCATCGAACGTCTGCGGCTCGGGACATGCCGGAGCTTCAGCGAACCGGATAAAGGGGGACAGGACGGTGAGCAGCTCTGGCAAGTCCTGACATCCGCAATGTATGGGCCATGGCAGCGCGATCAAGTCGCGTGAATGTTCGGGCAGCCAGCAAGGGCGCAATAAACACTGCGCTTATTTGCGCCCCACGAAATCTAAGGCCTGTTTCCTGGCGCCATCGGCTGCACCAGCCGCTGCGCGTCGACATGCGCCCCGAACCAGTAAACGCCCCAGTGCACGTGCGGCCCGGTGGCGCGGCCGGTCATGCCGGACAGGGCGATGACCTGTCCGCGCCGCACGCGGTCGCCGGGCTGCACCAGCAGCTTCGACAGGTGCACCACCACCGATGACAGCCCGTGGCCGTGGTCGACGATGATGGTGCCGCCGGTGAAATACAGGTCCGGCTCGGCCAGGGCGATGATGCCGCCCGCCGGGGCGTGCACCGGCGTACCGGTCGGGACCGCCATGTCCACGCCGTAGTGCGGCTGCTTGGGCGTGCCGTTGAGGATGCGCTGGCTGCCGAACACGCCGGAGACACGGCCGCTGGCCGGCCACATGAAAGGCTGCGTGAAATCGTCAATGGCACTGTCGCGCTGATGCGCGGCGGTAATGGTCTTCGCCTCGGCGACGATGCGCTGCTCGGTTTCCGGCGGCGGGTTGACCAGCTTCGGCGGCAGGCCCTCGATGCGCTGGATCTCCCACGCACGCTTGCGCACGGTGTAGTGCTTCACCAACTCGGCGTGGCCGGGCAGCTTCACGCGCAACTCCGCCTGCGGACCGGCATCGCGGTCGAAGCCGAAGACGAATTCGCCCTTGGTGGTGAGCAGCAGCTTGCGGCCGTCGAGCGAGACGCTGGCCGCGGGGTCGGTGCGCCCGAACACCACGGCGCCCTGCTCGCAGTCGCCGCGCAGGGTATAGCCCTCGCCCGCCGCAACAGCAGCGAAGGCCGCTGCCTGGGCGCAGAGGCCCAGGCAGGCGGCGGCAAGCAAGCCGCGCCGGTTCAACGGGGCGGCGCGGCGTCGGCGGCGAGCTTGGCCACCGCCACCGCCAGCGGCAGGGTTTCCTGCCTTTCCGAGCCGAGGCGGCGCAGGGTTACGGTCTTTTCTTCCGCTTCCTTGCGGCCGACCACGACAATCACCGGCACCTTCTGCAATGAGTGCTCGCGGATCTTGTAGGTGATCTTCTCGTTGCGCAGGTCGGTCTCGACGCGCAGACCGGCGCTGTCGAGAGCAGCGGCGACTTCGCGCGAGTAGGCGTCGGCGTCGGAGACGATGGGCGCAACCACCGCCTGCACCGGAGCCAGCCACAGCGGCAGGGCGCCCGCATGGTGCTCGAGCAGGATGCCAATGAAGCGCTCCATCGAACCCACCACGGCGCGGTGCAGCATCACCGGAATCTGGCGGTTGGAATGCTCGTCGATGTAGCCGGCGCCGAGCCGCTCCGGCATCATGAAGTCGACCTGCATGGTGCCGACCTGCCAGGCGCGGCCGATCGAATCGCGCAGGTGGTACTCGATTTTGGGGCCATAGAATGCGCCCTCGCCGGGCAACTCGGTCCACTCCACGCCGGCGCTGCGCAAGGCCGCGCGCAGCGCTGCCTCGGCGCGGTCCCAGGTGGCGTCCTCGCCGATGCGCTTGTCCGGGCGCAGCGCGATCTTGATCGCGATGTCGTTGAAGCCGAAATCGGAGTAGACCTGCATCGCTTGGCTGTGGAACGCGGTGACCTCGGCTTCCACCTGCTCCGGCGTGCAGAAGATGTGGCCGTCATCCTGCGTGAAGGCCCGCACGCGCATGATGCCGTGCAGCGCGCCGCTCGGTTCGTTGCGGTGGCAGCCGCCGAACTCGGCATAGCGGATCGGCAGATCGCGGTAGCTGTGCAGGTTGGCGTTGTAGATCTGCACGTGCCCCGGGCAGTTCATCGGCTTCAGGGCGTAGGTGCGCTTCTCCGACTCGGTGAAGAACATATTGTCGTGGTAGTTCTCCCAGTGGCCGGACTTCTGCCACAGGCTCACGTCCATGATCTGCGGGCCGCGCACCTCCTGGTAGCCGCTGCGCTTGTAGACGCCGCGCACGTAGCGCTCCACCGACTGCCAGATGGCCCAGCCCTTGGGATGCCAGAACACCATGCCCGGCGCTTCTTCCTGCTGGTGGAACAGGTCGAGCTGCTTGGCCAGGCGGCGATGGTCGCGCTTTTCGGCTTCCTCGACCATGTGCAGGTAGTCCTTCAGCTCCTGCTCGTTGGCGAAGGCCACGCCGTATATGCGCTGCAGCTGCGCATTGTTGGCGTCGCCGCGCCAGTAGGCGCCGCCGACCTTGGTCAGCCTGAAGGCCGTGCCGAGCTTGCCGGTGGAAGCCAGGTGCGGGCCCAGGCACATGTCCAGCCAGTCGCCTTGGCGATAGATGGTCAGCTCTTCGTCGGCCTTGATGCCGTCGCGGATCCACTCGGCCTTGAACTTCTCGCCGGATTTCTCGAAGTGTTGTATGGCCTGGTCATGCGGCCACACCTCGCGCCTGATCGGCAGATCGCGCTTGACGATGTCGCGCATGCGCGCCTCGATCTGTTCGAGGTCGGCCTCGGTGAACGGATGGTCGCGCACGAAGTCGTAATAGAAGCCGGTGTCCGTGGCCGGGCCGAAGGTGATCTGCGTGCCGGGAAAAAGTTCCTGCACCGCCTGCGCCAGAACATGCGCGCCGTCGTGGC
>JAMFRN010000069.1 GCA_026224805.1 Nevskia soli | reverse complement strand
GAGCGGCTCGACTACAACGACCTGCCGTTCTTCCTCGGCCTGATGGAGCATCTGGCGCATCGCGGCTTCCCCAGCGCCATGCCGGTGCCGGACAGCAGCGGACGCAACCTCAACCTGCTGCACGGTAAGCCGGCGGCGCTGGTGATGCGGCTCGGCGGCCAGAGCGTGCTGTTCCCCAACCTGGCGCAGTGCGCCGCCGTGGGCCGCGTGCTTGGCGACCTGCATGTGCTCGGCCAGACCTATGCCGGCCGCTGCAAGAACGACCGCGGTGTGGAGTGGCGGCGCAGCACCGCCGAGGCCCTGCTGCCCAAGGTGGATGCGGAAACCCGCACACTGATCGAGACCGAGCTTGAGGCGCAGGCCACGCTCGACTTCGGCACGCTGCCGCAGGGCGTGATCCATGCCGACCTGTTCAAGGACAACGTGCTGTTCGTCGACGACCGCCTCAGCGGCGTGATCGACTTCTACTACGCCTGCAACGACGCCCTGCTCTACGATCTCGCCATCACCCTCAACGACTGGTGCACCGAGCCCGACGGCCACGTCAACCAGGCGCGGGCGCATGCCCTGCTCGAAGCCTACCTGTCACGCCGCGAACCGAACGCGGCCGAGCGCGCCGCGTGGCCGCTGGTGCTGCGCGCCGCGGCCTTCCGCTTCTTCCTGTCGCGGCTCTACGACTGGACCTTTCCGCGCGAAGGCGACCTGGTACACATCAAGGATCCGGCGCAGTACCGGCGGATACTGGAGCATCATCGGGAGCATGTGGCGGCGCTGTAGGCCGTGACTGCCTCCCACGAAGACAAAGCTTTTGTAGGATGTGCTGAGCAGAGCGAAGCGCATCAATCGCGCAGAAGCTTCGCGGTAAACGATGCGCTTCGCTCTGCTCAGCACATCCTACGTTTCTTGCTCTCGCATGTTAGAGCATGGGTTAATCGCGAAATTCAGCAGCAGCGGCTGCTCCCCCGCCGGTACCGCGAATCCAGCCGCTCCCGAAAAAACTCCTCGTACGTCATCACCGGCTCGTCCGGATGATGCGCTCGCCGATGGGCAACATAGCCATGGTAATCGGGAACGCCGACCGCAAGCCGCGCCGTCTGCCCCAGCTTGCGCGCGAATGCGCGCAGCCAGCCGGCAAGGCGTTGCAGGCTAGCGGACAGGCGCGGCGACATAGGGCGCCTCCAGGGCGGTCGGTTGCGCGGCACGCCGCGCCTTCCATGCGGCACGCGCACCGAACAGCAGGGTCAGCACCACCACCGCCATGAACAGCAGGGTCAGCGCCGCGTCGACCTGATCGTTGCGCACGATGCGCTGCATGTCGGCGATGGACTTCGCCGGCGCCAGCACCTGCCCTTGCGCCAGCGCCTCGCCGAACTTTCGCGCGTGGGCGAGGAAGCCGAGCTTCACATCGTCGGAGAACATCTTCTGCCAGCCGGCAGTGAGGGTGCAGACCAGCAGCCAGATCATCGGCAGCGCCGTCACCCACAGGTAGCGCTCGCGCTTCATCTTGATCAGGACCACGCTGGCGAAGATCAGCGCCAGACCGGCGAGCATCTGGTTGGAGATGCCGAACAGCGGCCACAGGGTGTTGACGCCGCCGAGTGGATCGACCACACCCTGGTAGAGGAAGTAACCCCAACCCGCCACGCACAGTGCAGTGGCGGTAAGGTTGGCAGCCACGGATTCCGTCTTGCGGAACGGCGGCCACGCCGCGCCGATCAGATCCTGGATCATGAAGCGGCCGATGCGGGTGCCGGCGTCAATGGTGGTGAGGATGAACAGGGCCTCGAACAGGATGGCGTAGTGGTACCAGAAGGCCATCATGCCCTCACCCGGCAGCAGGCCGCGCAGGATCTGCGCCATGCCTACCGCCAACGTCGGCGCGCCGCCAGCGCGGGACAGGATGGTGGTTTCGCCGATGTCCTTGGCGGTCTGCGTCAGCATTTCCGGGGTGAGGCTGAAGCCCCAGCCCGAAATCGCCTGCGCAGCGGACTCGACACTGGTGCCGATGGCCGCGGCAGGGCTATTCATCGAGAAGTACACGCCGGGCTCCAGCACGCTCGCCGCCACCAGCGCCATGATGGCGACGAAGCTCTCCATCAGCATGCCGCCGTAGCCGATGAAGCGCGCATTGGCCTCGTTATCGAGCATCTTCGGCGTGGTGCCGGAAGACACCAGGGCATGGAAGCCGGAGACCGAGCCGCAGGCGATGGTGATGAACAGGAAGGGGAACAGGCTGCCGGCGAACACCGGTCCGCTGCCATCGATGAAGCGGGTCAGGGCCGGCAGCTTGAGCTCCGGCCGCACCACGAAAATGGCCACGGCCAGCAGGGCCACGGTGCCAACCTTGAGGAAGGTGGAAAGATAGTCGCGCGGCGCTAGCAGCAGCCACACCGGCAGCACCGAGGCGACGAAACCGTAGCCGATGAGCGTCCAGGCCAGTTGTGCGGCGCTGAAGGTGAAGGCCTTCGACCATTGCGGATCGGCAGCGACCACACCCCCCAGCCAGATCGACAGCAGCAGCAGCACGATGCCGATGGCGGACACTTCCAGCACCCGGCCGGGGCGCAGGAAGCGCAGGTACAGGCCCATGAACAGGGCGATAGGCAGGGTGGCGGCGACGGTGAAGGTGCCCCAGGGACTGACCGCCAGCGCCTTGACCACGATCAGCGCCAGCACCGCCAGCAGGATCAGCATGATGGCCAGCGTGCCGACCATTGCCACCCAGCCGGCGGCCGGGCCGATCTCGCTGCGGATCATGTCGCCGAGCGAGCGCGCATCGCGCCGCGTCGACATGAACAGGATGACGAAATCCTGCACCGCGCCAGCGAGGATGGCGCCGGCGAGGATCCACAGGGTGCCGGGCAGGTAGCCCATCTGCGCCGCCAGCACCGGCCCGACCAGCGGCCCGGCCCCGGCAATGGCGGCGAAGTGGTGGCCGAACAGGACGTACTTGTCGGTCGGCACGTAGTCGAGGCCGTCGTTGCGCCTTTGCGCCGGCGTGGCGCGCGTGGGGTCCAGGCGCAGCGCCGCGTCGCCGATGAAGCGGCCGTAAAAGCGGTAGCCGATGAAGAATACACACAGCGCCGCCGCCACCAGCCACAGGGCGTTGATGCTTTCGCCGCGATGCAGGGCGATGACGGCGAGGCAAATCGCGCCGAGTACCGCGAATAACGCCCAGCCCAGTGTGGCTGCCGCCGGCTTCATGCATTTCTCCCGATTCAGCAGAATTTGAAACGGAGATTCGGCTGAAAGCGGAGGCCGGTCAAGCCTTCGGTAGCGCGCCGCCGGGAGACGACGCGCCGTGTCGGAGGAGGATCAGCTACCGGAAGGACAAACCCCGGTGGGAGGAGTGGAACCGTTGTAGGAAAGCGGCAGACAGGAAGTCACGATGAGCGGCTGGCCGTTTTCAAACAGCTGCCAGAGCAGGGTGCCTGAACCAACCTGCACGCCGAGAGCGGCGAGCAGCGGGTTGAGCAGGCTGTCCACCAGCGTTGTCACCGGCGTCAGCAAAGCGGTGTTGAGGGCGGATATGATGGGATCCAGCAGACCGCCCAGACCGATTCCCAGTACATCGACACTCAGGTTGTTCTTGGCCGAAAGCTGGCCGACCAGTTTGGTAATGCCGGACGCGATATCCACGCTGGAAACCGGAGTCTGGGGATTGCTGGAATCGGACGCAGCACAAGTATTCTCAGTCGTGCTGTTGCATGCGACGTAGTAGTAGCTGTGCGGCGAGTCCGGTACCGGTACAGGCGCGGCATATTCGGTGAATGGACCGGCCGTGCCGCTGCCGCCTCCGAGTGTGGTAGAGGGAGGCACCTTGACCCCAAGCGTCACTACCGGAATACCCAGTGCCGTGATGTTCAGCAGCGGGGCGTCCGTAGCGGTGATGCTCGGGGCCGCCGACGGAGAGCCGAAGAATCCGCCCAGCTGCAGCGTTACCAAGCCGGTATTTACCGCAACCGTGGCGCTGGGACTGGCGGCGCTGTCGCTGGGGCAAACCAGGGTGGCGATGGTGCCTTTCGCATTCGCCACATTGACGTCGATACCCAGGTTGATGTTGGCCGCGGTACCCAGCAAGCTGAGCAAGCCGAGCACGCCGCCGGTGCCGACGTTCGCCCGAACCTTCAGTATGACTTGGGCCGTGGTCTGCGTAGTGCCAACCGGACCGAGCCCGGAAAGCTGCGGCGGCTCCAGCACCTGAAGGAAGGCATAGACTCCGACCAGCCCCGGAATGTTGATCGATACCGGCAAGGCGAGGGTAATACCGTTCTTGGCGGCTGCAGCCTCGCCGATCGCGGTAAGCATATCGAGCACGTTGACGAACGGCACGTTCGCCGCCACGTCAGTCACGGTGGGATTGAGCGCAACGCCGACATTGCCCAGAAGCTCGGCCAGGGGCACATCGGTCCCGGACTGGGTCGTTCCCAGCGTCAAGCCGGTGAGCAGGCTAGCCACCGAGGGATTAACCGTATTGGTCGCCGCCGCCAGGAGAGTCTGCAGCCCGGCGACATTCGTATCGACCGCGAGCAGGCTGTTGAGATCGGTGACGTTGGCCGCAACCATCAGGTTGGCCAGGGAAATCTGCGTCTGGGCAAGACCCTGGTAATCGACGGCACTGAGGTTGACGGAGGCTCCCAGCAGCCCGCTCAACAGGGGGTTGAGCACCGAAGTCGCGGTATTCAAGCTGAGTAGTGTCGACCCGATGGAGAACGAACCCAAGGGCTGCTCCTGGGCGGTTGCCGATGCCATCAGCGTGACGGGCGCGCCGCCTGGAAAAAGGCCGCCACCGAGAATACTGGGCGCGGTTCTTTCCAGATTGACGCGCACCGCGTTGATCTGCGAGCTGCCATCGGCCAGGGGCACGAAGGTGTGGGTGCCGGAATTGTTGCTGATCATGCCGACCTGCACAGCGGGCGCACCGCCAATGCCGGTGAGCAGGCCCACATTGCCGTTGTTGTTCTTGATGGCCTGCTGCACCTGTGTGGTGGCAAGGGCCAAACTTCCCGGCACGCCGGGATCAGCGGGATTTCTGCAGCCGCTGCTGACCTGGACACCGGCCATTGCGCCGACCGTTGCCATTCTCTGCAGATCGCGCTGGGCGTAGTAGAGCATGCCGATGTTGATGGCCAGCAGCGTCGCTGCCAGGCCCGCAATCATGGCGACGGCTGCAAACACGGCGGCGGCGCCGCGCTGGCGCTGCGGCGTGGACAGGCCCGCCCGGCGTCTTGCCCGTAGTACCTGCCGTGATGGTTTGTTGTTCATTTACCCGAGCTCCCGTCCTGTCCTGCAAACACCATGCTGCTTGAGCGGCCCCGGCAGGACCGCTTTGAATTTGGTGCCGGGCGTTACCGAATACAGCGTCCCCGAATGCAGAATCCGCCCGGCTGTACATTCAGGTTAAGGCTTATCCAACTACAGGGAAAGTCGAACCTGAGCCCGCTTCAGATGAACGGCTTGTCAGATGCGCCAAGCGGTAAATTCACTGCCGTCCGCCACTGCAAAGCCGTGTGGACGAATCATTCCACCCACCGGGATTCTCGCATGACGCGCTCGTCAGGACGGTATTCTTGCACCCGCCCCTGCGTCATACTGCCGCAATCAATCCGCAAGGGCGTCGCATGTACACCCTCTATGGCAATGCGATCTCCGGCAATTGCTGGAAACCGGCCTTCATGCTGCGCCAGCGCCGCCTGCCGTTCCGCTGGGTGGAGATCGACATCCTCCAGGGCGCCAGCCGCACGCCTGCGTTCCTGGCGATGAATCCGAACGGCCGGGTGCCGCTGCTGCAGCTGCCGGACGGCCGCAAGTTGGCCGAATCCAACGCCATGCTGCTGCACCTGGGCGAAGGCACCCACTGGCTGCCGCAGGATGCCTATGACCGCGCCAAGGTCTACGAATGGCTGTTCTTCGAGCAGTACAGTCACGAACCCGCCATCGCCACCGTGCGTTTCTGGGTGGCCCGCCTGAACAAGGGCGAGGAGTGGCGTGAAAAGATCGCCGCCACCATGGTCCAGGGCCATGCCGCGCTGGGCGTTATGGAGCAGCAGCTGGCGCGGACCGCATTTCTGGCGGGGGAGACGCCGACTTTGGCTGACATCGCGCTGTACGCCTATACCCATGTGGCGGGAGAAGGCGGCTACCGCCTGGACGGCTATCCGGCGGTACGCGGCTGGCTGGCCCGCTTCGCCGCGGTGCCGGGCTTCGTTGCGATGCCCTGCACCGCGGCCGAGGATCCGAGTTGAGCGGTTTGCACCCATACCTATATAAATAACGCGAGGAGGGAGACATGAAAAAAGCAGCCACCCGCAGCCACACCTTCACCTGGCAGGATCCGTTTACCGCGGCGGCGGCCGGACTCGGCCTGAGCGGACTCGAATACCTGCGCAAGATGGCCAAAGGCGAACTGCCGATGCCGCCGATCTCGGTGCTGATGAACGTGACCGGCGCCGAGATCGAGGAAGGCCATGTGGTATTCATCGCGCAGCCGCTGGAATGCCATTACAACCCGATCGGCCTGGTGCACGGCGGCTTTGCCGCCACCCTGCTCGACTCGGTGATGGCCTGCGCCATCCACAGCCGCCTGCCGCAGGGGCAGGCCTACACCACGCTGGACCTCAACACCCACTACGTGCGCGCCATCACCCTGGAAACCGGCCCGGTGCGGGCCGAAGGCAAGGTGGTGCACCTCGGCGCCCGCATGGCGACGGCGGAAGGCCGCGTCATCGATGCACAGGGGCGGCTGTATGCCCATGCCACGACTACCTGCATGGTGTTCCCAGGCGGGCAAAGTCACGGGTGATACAAGCCATCAAAACTTGCCGCCAGCTTTTGACGTTGTTGTGGATTTGCCGTTGACGTACCTCGTCGTCTGGCTGCGCCGAGCATCGCAGAACGAGGTGGAATAGCCGCGCGTAGACGTGGGCGAGGCATGGATGCCGAAGCCGTTTTACACAGGCCAGGGACGGCCTGTCTAAAACGCCCACCTCGGCCGAGAAGCGCAGGGTACCGTCCAATCGCTTGCGATTGGACGGCGCAGACATCGGGAAATGTTCTTTGCTTACTTTCTTGCGTCAAGAAAGTAAGGCCCGCGGCAGGCGTGCCGCCAAGGTTCTGCTGGCGCACACTCACACGTTTCGGAGTCGAAGCCGCTGGGATTCGCTTCACTCATCCCAGCCTACGGTTTTGATGGGGCCTCAAACCCTCAGCGCAGCACGCTCGCCCCCAGCAGCAAGCGCGCAATGTACTGCCACAACTCCGGACCCGGCTGCCCGGCTTCCTCCGCCGAGCGCCGCGAGCAGTCCGCCAGGGCGGTGAGGTAATCCGGAACCGAGCGGTTTTCCCAAACCTCCCGATTGGTTTCATAGTCCTCGGCCAGCCGCTCGAGGAAGCGCTCGAGGTCGCGCCTGGAGCGGACCGCATGCGCCAGCCGGTACATGGCGTCGGTATTTTCGGGTGCGCTGATCGTCATCGTATTCAATGCCCGCTCAAGCGGAAACATCCGCCTAGCGTCGCATTCCCAGAGAGTGCGGCTACGGTAACCCCCCGTATCCAGCCCCGGCAGTGGGTTAAATTTCCTAAGGGCGTCGCCGCAGGAAATTTCTTTCCATTACAGAAGCTTCACGATGACGGTGCACTTTGTTGCGGCGCTTCCTCGGCCTGGTTGCCGATATCCACCGCCAGCTTCCAGACGCCGTCCACGCCGCGCTTCCAGATGTTGAGATATTTGCCGCGGGCCAGCACTTTTCTCGACGCGGCGGACTCGAACAGGCGCCATTCGCCCCAGGTCCAGCCCAGGTCGAGGGAGCGGGATACTTCGGCGCGCTGCGGCGTCCAGTCCAATACCTGCGCGCCAAGATCGCCGAGACGGTCGCGTATCCGCTTGCTGCCCTGCACCGGCGCCGCGTTCGCCGGCAGCTGCAGCGCGTCCTCGGTCATGTTGGCGTAGAAAGCGGCGGCGGTGCCCTGCTCCAGCGAACTGTCGGCGAAGGCGCGGTCAGCTTGCAGAAGGCGCTGCGCTTCCGCTGCCTGCCGCGCCGCCGGATCGGAGCAGGCGCCGAGCAGCAAGGGTGCCAGCAGCAGCGATAGTGCGAAGGTGAACCCGGTCAGCAGGCGCATCGACGGCTCCCTGTTCCACAAAGAAAAGCGCTCAGACCAGCGTACGCCCCATCAGCTTCTCCAGCACGTGCACGGGCGCGCTTTGCGGATCGTAGAGCCCCGCCACCGGCAGGTGCAGGGTCTGCTCGAACAGGTATTGCCCGCTCATCGCGGCATGCGAGGTCTGGTCGGAGAAGCAGATCCAGACGCTGCCCGGCGGGAACGGTACGGTCTGTTGCGGCGCGCTCTGCTGGTAGGCGGGATCGGCCTTCATGCGGTCGTGCAGCTGCAGCATGGTGTGGTCGTATTCGCTGCGCCGCGACTTGGTGATACGCAGCGCACCGAGCACGGCCGCGGCGCCGGGCAACTGCCGCGGGATTTTCGGCAGGAAGCGCTGCGCCATCTCGGCGAACGGCTCGCCCACCCGCCACACGCGCGGCTCGCCGCTCGGATTGACGTTGGCGAACACGCGCAGGATGCGCTCGCCGCGGTTGGGGCGCGAAGGAAAGGCGTCGACGTGCAGGCGGCTGTCGTCCTTGCGCCAGGAGCTGGCGCGCCCCGCCACCGGCATCGGCCGGAAACTGGCGCGGGCCAGGCGCAATTGCGCGGTGTATTGCGGCAGCAGGTGCCCGATCAGGCCCACCGCCCGCTGATGGAAGCGCTGCAGCAGGTGGCGCAGGTCTTCCAGGTCCGAGGCGTTGCCCTGCGCGCCCTTGATCGCGGCATTGGACGGGTCGTAGCTGATGTTCTTGGCCTTGCGGTCGGACCAGCGCGGATCGAGGAAGCGCTTTTCCTGCGCCTGCAATTCGAAGCGCAGCCGCGGCAGGAACAGCACCTTGCCCGCTTCCAGGTCAGCCGCAAGCCGGCGCGATTCCGCGTCGCCGGGTTGCGGCGCCCAGTCGGCTGTGGCTAGGGTTTCGATCTGGCTCATGCGTTCTGCTTTGTCACCCCACGTCCGGCGTAGCCAGTCGCCCCTGGCGGATCAGCGCCCCTGTTTCAGCAGGTCGCGGATTTCCGTCAACAGCACTTCCTGGGCCGGCGGCGCGGCCGGGGCGGCTGCCTCTTTGCGCTTGAGCGAATTCAGCGCCTTGACGAACAGGAAGATGGCGATGGCGACGATGATGAAATCGATGCCGGCCTGGATGAACTTGCCGTAAGCCAGCAACACTGCCGGCTTGCCGCCGATCGCATCCTTCAGCGTGACCGCCATGTCGGAGAAGTTGATGCCGCCGGTGACCAGTCCGAGGATCGGCATGAACACGTCGCCGACCAGTGAGGACACAATCTTGCCGAAGGCTGCGCCGATGATCACGCCGACGGCGAGATCGACGACGTTGCCCTTCATCGCGAAATCCTTGAATTCCTTCATCATGCCCATGGTGCTACCTCCCTGTGTGATTGCCCGATGATTGTAGCCGCGACGCCGCGCCTGTGTCAGTGGCCGATGTCAAGGACATGTCAACGAGCGCCGACGGCCAGCTCCAGCCCCTGGAGGTAGAAGCGGACGGCTTCCTCGGGCTGCTGCGTGTCCTGGCACAGCCGGGCCAGGTCGAGATAGCCCTGCGGCGTCGGCGCGGCCTGTACCCCCGCTTCCAGATAACTGCGCGCCTTGCCCCACAGCTTGTTGCGCAGACAGACGCGGCCGGCCAGCAGCAGCAGCTCCGGCTTGGCGCCGTGCTCCACCAGCCACTGTTCGACGGTAGCCAGCTGGGCAATCGGATCGTTGGCGTGCAGGTTGCCGTAGAGCAGGGCCAGATCGGCGTCCCACTCGCGCTGCAGGATCGGCCCGATCAGGGCCAGCGCCTCGGCGTCGGCGTTGAGCCGCGCCAGGCCATGCAGATAGACGCGGCGCAGCTCGGGATGATCCTGGTAGGCGGGCGCGCCATCCCACAGCGCCTTGAGCTGGTCCAGCCGCGCCTCGCCCACGGCCGCCTGCATCAGCTCGCGCAGGCAGCGGATCGACAGCGCGTCGTACTGCGGCGGGTCGAGCGCGCTGCGCGCCGCCGGCTCCGCCAGCAACGCCCGCAACGACTCCCATTCGCCCAGCGCCTGATAGCTGTCGGCCAGCAGCTCGATGGCAAACGGGTGATTGGGATTGCGCTCGCGCAGCCGCAGCGCGGTGGTCCTGGTGCCGGCGTATTCGCCGCGCTTGCGCTGCAGGTCGCCGCTGGCCAGCAGGGTGGCGAATTCGTGCTCGGGCTTGTTCAGCGCGGCCAGGCGCAGGTACTGGTCGCGGCGATCGATAGCGCCCAGGCGCTGTGCCGCGCGCGCCGCCGCCATGTAGTTGAGATGGGTGGCGTGATGATCGCCGGCGCGCCGCACCAGCTCCGTCTCGGCGCGCTGCCAGTTGCCCTCGAACAGGTTGAGCAGGCCGGCCTCGAAGGACTCGCGCGCCCGATCTTGGCGGCGCCGGTCGACGGCCTGGCGCACGTTGCCGGGCAGGTGGATCGCCAGGCCAAAAAGTTTCAGCAGCAGGTATACCAGCAGGAACCAGATGGCCACGCCCAGCACCAGCACGGCCAGCGAGGTCTCCGCCACCCAGGGGCCGTAATTGATCAGCACATAGCCGGCATCCGGATGCAACAGCAGGATGCCGACAACGCCAGCGACCAGGGCCAGCAGGATCAACAGGACGAGGATCATGAGCGGGGCGTCGTCCGGGAACTAGCGCGGCATGGCGTCGAGATAGGCGCGCAACAGGCCCACGCTGCGGCTCAGGTCTGGCAGCGGCGGGTCCAGTTCCAGCCCGCGCAGGCGCTCCAGCTCGGCGCGGGCTGCGCTCACCGTGGGATCTTCGGCGCGGTAGTAATCGCCCAGCCATTGCATCGCCGAATCCAGCGCGCCGCGGAAGCTGGCGGTGTCGCCCAGCAGCAGCGCGGCGCGCGCCGATTCCAGCTTCAGCTCCAGCAGCTGCTTGACCAGCGCCTCCTGCTCAGGCGGCAGCAGGCGGTCCACCGGCTTGTCGGTGCGGTGCACGATGAATACGGCGCTGAACAGCTCGCGCAGCGAGGACCAGCCGCGCGCGCCCCAGCCAGGGGCAAAGCTGTGCGGCGCATCGGGCTGCTCGGCGGCGACCGCCTTGACCGCGGGATGATCGCGCAGCGGCAGCGCGTCGGCGCGGGCGATCAGGCCGGACAGGTTCAGCGCGGCGCTGCCGCGGTCGGCCAGCGGCACCGCCAGCAGGGCGGCGCGCTCGTCGGCCACCGCCTTGCGCACCTCGAACAGGCGCGGCTCCGCCATGGCCGAGAGCCGCTCCTCGGCCAGCTGCAGCGCGGCGGTGGCGCCGCGCGCATCGTGCGCCAGCTGGGCGCGGTCGTTGGCCATCAGCAGCAGCTGTTCCACCGCCACCAGCTGGGCGCGGGTGCGGCCGCCCTTGAGGTCGGCCGACAGGTGCTGCACCGTCTGCTCCACGTCGTCGTCATGGCTTTGCAGCTTGGCCACGTCGTCGGCGTTCTGGTGCAGGGCATCGGTGAGATCGGACTGGCGCTCGCGCAGCTGCTCGATGCTGCTCTGCGCCTCGCTCAGCTGGTGGCTCATGCGGATCAGCAGGGCTTCCTGCGCCGCGACGGTGTCCTCGGTCTCGTGGTTGGCATGCCACACGCGCCAGCCGCCATAGCCGGCGGCGCCCAGCGCGGCCAGCAGCACCAGCATGAGCAGCAGGCCCCAGAAGGAGCGCCGCGGCGGCGGGACCTGCACTTCGTTATCCGTCATTGGGACTTGCTTACCATGCACCAGCGTTCCAGTAATTCTAGGTATGCCGCGTCGGAGACCCGCGCCGGCAACAGGGGTGTCTGGGTGAACCCCATTTCGAGCGCTTTTTCTATCATACGCGGTGAAGGCAGGGCCAGTTGCAGGGACAGTAGCCTGGCGCGCGCGCCGGGCGGGGTGAGCTGCAGCAGATGCGCCAGCGCCTCGCCGCTGGACACGATCGCCACCCGGCTGGCGGCGATCGCATCGGCCACCGCCTGCGGCGCATGCGGCACCGGCACGCGGCGGTAGACCGCCAGCACCTCGACCTCGGCGCCGCGGGCACGCAGGCCCTCGGCCAGCTGCGGCAGGGTGTTGTCGCCGGTGACGATGAGGATGCACTGTCCCGCCGGCGCGGCGAAGCGGGGGTCGGCCAGCAGACCCGCCGCGCCGTCGAGCCCGTCCGGCACCAGCGCCCCGGCATGCCCGGCCTCATCCAGCGCCGCGGCGGTGGCCGCGCCGGCGGCGGCCAGCGGCGGCCAGCGGCCGGCATCGACAGACGTGGCCTGGCGCACCGCGTTGGCGCTGGTGAAGATCCAGTGGTGCCAGCCGCGCGCCTGGCGCAGGCGCTCCGCCACCCCGACCAGATCCGCGACCGGCTCGATCGCCAGCAGCGGCAGGCGCTGCACGCTGGCACCGGCCTGCTCCAGCAGGGCGCAAAGCAGGCGGGCCTGATGCTCGGGCCGCGTCACCAGCACGCCGAGGCCGGCGAGGCGCTTCACCCCTAGGGTCCGTTAACCATCATTTGGTCGCTGCGTTGCCCCCAGAAACGGGGCCACGCTAGGCGCGAGGAGCGAAGTTTAGTCCCACTAAATGAGCGACGAGCAACGACGCATGGCCCCGTTTCTGGGGGCAACCCTTCGGGACGGGGGTAGTTTTTGCGCATTGCGTCGTCTCTCCTCGTTTTATGTACTAACAGTACACCGCACTCGTCGTTCCTAGCACTGCGCAAAAATTACCCCCGTCGCAGCGATCAAATGATGGTTAACAGAGCCTAGCGTTCCGGATTGACGCCGAGCGCCGCGAGAATTTCACCCGCGCCGGCGGCGAGCAGGTGTTCGGCCAGACTGGAGCCGATCTGCGCCGCATCGGCCCGCTTGCCTTCCAGGGCGGCGCGCACGACGCGGCTGCCATCCGGCGCCGCCACCAGGGCATCGAGCCGCAGGCGCGAGCCCTGCAGCACCGCGTGGCCCGCCACCGGCACGCTGCAGGCGCCGCCCAGGCGCTGATTGAGGGCGCGCTCGGCGGCCAGGCGGGTGGCCGCGCCGGCGTGATGCAGCGGCGCCAGCCGCTGCCGCGTCTCCGCATCGTCCTCGCGGCATTCGATGCCGATCACCCCCTGGGCGATGGCGGGCACGAATACGTCGACCGCGAAACTCTCGCTGATGCGCGCCTGCAGGCCAAGCCGCAGCAAGCCGGCGTGGGCCAGCAGGATGGCGTCGTACTGGCCCTGGTCGAGCTTGCGCAGGCGCGTGCCGACATTGCCGCGCAACTCGCGCAGCTCCAGGTCCGGCCGCAGCAGCCGCAGCTGGGCCTGGCGGCGCAGGCTGGAGCTACCGACCACGGCGCCCCGCGGCAGCGCGGCCAGGCTGTCGTAGCGGTTGGAAACCAGGGCGTCGCGCGGATCCTCGCCGCGCAGGAAGGCAGTGAGGCACAGGCCGGGCGGCAGGCGCGCCGGCACGTCCTTCATCGAATGCACGGCGATGTCGGCGCGCCCTTCCAGCATCGCCGTTTCCAGTTCCTTGACGAACAGGCCCTTGCCGCCTGCGGTGGCGAGGCTGCGGTCCAGCAGCTGGTCGCCGGCGGTGGTCATCGGCACCAGCTCGACCGCCAGCGCGGGATGGGCCTCGCGCAGCAGGGCCTTGACGTGGTGCGCCTGCCAGAGGGCCAGCGGACTCTCGCGGGTGGCGATGCGTAGGGCTTTCACGGTTATGGCGTTTCGCGGACGCGCGGCAGGCGCGCAGATTCGGGGCGCAGTTTAGCGGACCGCCGCCACGGGCGCGTCACGGTCGGCTTAGGCAAACGGCTAGTCCAGCTCTTCCTCGCTGCTGTCGTCGGTGAGGAAGCGGCGCACTTCGGCCAGGCGCCGGCGGCTCACCGGCAGCAGGGTCGGCGCATGCCGCACGCGCAGCCAGTGCTGCGATTCGTCGGTCTTGCCGCGCTCCAGGCCGGCGATGAAGCGGGTCGCCACCAGGGCCTTGCGGTGCACCCGCAGGAACCAGGGCGAGAAATCGTCTTCCAGGGTCTTCAGCGACTCTTCGATCAGCACTTCGCCGTGCAGATGGCAGACGGTGGTGTACTTCTGGTCGGCGAGGAAATAGACGATGTCGTCGACCGGCACCCGCACCAGGCCCTCGCGGGTGGTGGCGAGCACGAATTCGCGTTTCGGCCGGGCGCCGGGCGTGCTGCCGGCCACCGGCTTCTGCGCGCGCGACAGCTTGCGCACGCGCTGCAGCGCCTCGCGCAGCTTTTCCTTGCGCACCGGCTTGAGCAGGTAGGCATCGGCCTGCGCGTCGAAGGCGGACAGGGCGTGCTCGGGGTAGGCGGTGATGAAGATGATGGCCGGCGGCATCTCCTCCTCGGTGATGGCGCGCGCCACCTGCAGGCCGTCGACCATGCCCATGCGCACGTCGAGCAGCACCACATCCGGCTCTTCCTCGCGGATGATTTCCAGGGCGCTTTCGCCGTCGCCGGCCTCGCCCACCACCTCATAGCCGGGAAATTCGGCGATCAGGCGGCGCAGGCGCTCCCGCGCCAGGGGTTCATCGTCGACGATCACCACTCTCATGCGGCCTCTCCTGATTCCCCGCTGTGCTGTACGAACGGCAGCCGCAGCCGCGCGCGAAAAAACGGGCCGAACTCGCCCTGATCGTGACCCAGGATCAGTTTGGCACGATCACCGTAGATCAGCTTAATACGCTGCGCGATATTGTTCACGGCGGTTCCCGTCCCCTCGGTGCGCGGCCCGGCCTCCTGCGGCGGGACCGGGTTCTCCACATCGACCACCAGGTAGCTACCTTCGCGGCGGCCGGTGACGTGCAGCATACCGCGCGCGCGCAGCCGCGAGACGCCATGATGCACCGCATTTTCCACCAGCGGCTGCAGGATCAGGCGCGGCAACTCGGCGTCCAGGGCTTCCGGGGTGATCTCCCAGTTGACCAGCAGCTTGCCGCCAAGGCGGATCTCCTCGATGCGCAGATAGCCCTTGACCACCTCGATCTCCTCGCGCACCGTCACCAGGCGCTGGCGCGAGTCGAGGCTGACGCGGAACAGGTCGGCCAGGTCCACCACCATTTCCTCGGCCTTGTCCGGCTGGGTGCCGATCAGCTCGGCCAGGCTGTTGAGCGAGTTGAACAGGAAATGCGGACGGATGCGCGCCTGCAAAGCCAGGTAGCGCGCCTCGAACTCGGCGCGGGCCTGCTCCTGCCACTGGTGGCGCTCCCAGAAATAGCGCAGCAGCAGCAGCGAGACGATGCCGCTGATCAGCAGGTTGCGGATGGCGAAGGGCCAGGGCGTGTCACCCAGCGGCACCCCCAGGCTGAGCCACAGGTCCAGGTACCAGGCGAGGACGCTGAGCACCAGGGTCACCACCAGCAACAGCCCCCAGCAGGTGAAGAACACGATCCCCACCTGGGCCAGCTTGAGCCAACGCCGCGCCGCGCACAGCACCGCGGCGCTGCACAGAACGATCCATTGCAGGAACAGCGACAGCGAGACGAAGCGCAGCTGCGCCGCCTCGCTACCGGCGGTGCTAGCCAGGGATAGCACAATCACGATCAGTTCGATCACCGCCGCCAGCTGCAGCAGGGCGCGCCCGGTACAGAAATTCGGGATCAGCGAGGCATCGGACTGCTTGGGTGTGACGACGTAGCGCTTCATTGGGCTCCCAGACTAGCTCAAGTCCGGGCCAGCGCCTACGGCCGGCGCCGCCGGGCCGGCGGGCACGGACCATTGCCATGGGGGAAGCCTTACAATTCATATCCCGAGCGAACCGCCGGCGCCAGCGATCCGTCATGAGCAAGCCAGATCAAACCCCAAGCGGGGACAAATCCAACCAGAAGCTGTGGGGCGGCCGCTTCGCCGAGTCCACCGACCAGCTGGTGGAAGCCTTTACCGAATCGGTCAGCTTCGACCGCCGCCTGTGGCGCCAGGACATCGCCGGCAGCCAGGCCCATGCGCGCATGCTGGGCAAGGTCGGTGTGCTCAGCGCCGCCGAGGCCGAGTCCATCGTCGCCGGCCTGGACGCGATCCACGCCGAGATCGCCGCCGGCAGCTTCCAGTGGCAGCAGGCGCTGGAAGACGTGCACATGAATATCGAATCGGCGCTGACCGCGCGCATCGGCGAGGCCGGCAAGAAGCTGCACACCGGCCGCAGCCGCAACGACCAGGTCGCCACCGACCTGCGCCTGTATACCCGCGACGCCATCGACGAAGTGGTTGGCCTGATCGAAGCCCTCGCCGCCAGCCTGCTCGACCTGGCCGAGCGCGAGGCCGACAGCGTCATGCCCGGCTTCACCCACCTGCAGATCGCCCAGCCCGTTTCCTTCGGCCACCACATGCTGGCCTGGCGCGAGCAGATCCTGCGCGACCGCGCGCGCCTGCTCGACGCGCGCAAGCGCGTCAACCTGCTGCCCCTGGGCAGCGCCGCCCTGGCCGGCACGGTCTACCCGATCGACCGTGCCTACGTGGCCGGACTGCTCGGCTTCGACGGCCCCACCGAGAACTCCCTGGACTCCGTCAGCGACCGCGACTTCGCCATCGAATTCTGCGCCGCCGGCGCCTTGCTGATGGTGCACCTGTCGCGCTGGAGCGAGGAGCTGATCCTGTGGAGCAGCCCGATGTTCGGCTTCGTCAAACTGCCCGACCGCTTCTGCACCGGCAGCTCGATCATGCCGCAGAAGAAGAACCCCGACGTGCCCGAACTGGTGCGCGGCAAGACCGGCCGCGTCATCGGCGACCTGCAAGCCCTGCTGGTGCTGATGAAGGGCCAGCCCCTGGCCTATAACCGCGACAACCAGGAAGACAAGCAGCCGCTGTTCGATGCGCATGACACGGTGGCCGCGTGTCTGCGAGTGTTTGGGGCGATGCTGCCGAACCTCACAGTTGAGCGTGAAGCCTGCCGTGCCGCCGCTTCCAAAGGTTTCTCCACCGCAACCGATCTGGCCGACTACCTGGTGAAGAAAGGCTTGCCGTTCCGCGACGCGCATCATGCGGTTGGCTCGGCTGTTGCCTATGCGGTGACCAAGGCCTGTGATCTGGCCGACCTGTCGCTGGATGAGCTGCGCAAGTTTTCGGCGCTGGTGGAGCAGGACGTGTACGAGCGGCTGACGCTCGACGGCTCGCTGCGCGCGCGCAATCACTATGGGGCGACTTCGCCGGAGCAGGTGCGGGCGGCGATTGCACGGGCACGCAGTCAGAACAAATAACCTGCTCTATCCTCATCGTCATTCCCGCGAAGGCGGGAATCCAGTTTTGCTTTTCGCTGTCATCCTAAGCGCAGCGAAGGATCTGGTGCCGTAACTCTGAAATCGCAGCACGTGCGCAAGCGCACGCCGCGCAGCTTCAGATGAGGTCGTGAGGCCAGATTCTTCGCTGCGCTCAGAATGACAGGGGGAAGGCCTGGTGCTGGTCCCTCGATACGCCCGCTAAGGCGGGCACTCGGGACAAACGGAGTTCGTTGTTGGTCAGGCAGAAAAGCGCCCTCACCCCGACCCCTGACGTTTCCCCGCTTTTTCTTGATTGATTGTCTTGCGCATCAGCATGTTGCGCGGCTAGGGTGCGGGAAAACGGCGCGTGCATGACCGGTTTTTTCTCTTCGCCAGGGCGGCCACCCGAGCGAAGACCGATCATGCACG
>JAMFRN010000068.1 GCA_026224805.1 Nevskia soli | reverse complement strand
CGACAACATCAAGGTCAAGGTCGAACTGATCGTGCCGATCGCGATGGAAGAGCAGGTCCGCTTCGCCATCCGCGAAGGCGGCCGCACCGTCGGCGCCGGCGTCGTTACCAAGATCCTGAAGTAAAAGACTTAACTGGGACCCCCGCGACGCGAATATCGCGCCGTGGGGTGTTGCAGTCCCCGCGGGGTGCGGCTATAATTCGCGCCCTTCTGTTTCATCCCCGGTCCACTTTCTGTTGGCCGGGAACCGTTCTTTAAGACTTGAGTGAGAGCATGGCCGCTACCAGCCAATCGATTCGCATTCGGCTCAAAGCCTTCGATCATCGCCTGATTGACAAATCGGCCCGCGAGATCGTGGAAACCGCCAAGCGGACCGGCGCCGTCGTGCGCGGGCCCATCCCGTTGCCGACCCGCAAGGAGCGCTACACCGTTCTGGTGTCGCCGCACGCCGACAAGGACGCGCGCGATCAGTACGAAATCCGCACCCACAAGCGGCTGATGCAGATCATCGACCCGACCGAGAAGACCGTGGACGCCCTGTCCAAGCTCGATCTCCCGGCCGGCGTTGAAGTCCAGATCCGCGTCAACTAAGGGCCGAAGGAGATAACATCATGACCATCGGCATCGTAGGGCGTAAAGCGGGCATGACCCGCGTGTTCACGGAAAGCGGGGAATCCATTCCCGTCACCGTGATCGAATGCAGCCCCAATCGCATCACTCAAGTCAAGACTGTGGAAACCGACGGCTATCGCGCCGTGCAGGTGACCATGGGCGAGAAAAAACCCAGCCGCGTCAACAAGGCGCTCACCGGCCATTTCAAGAAGGCCGGCGTAGCTGCCGGTGACGGCCTGTGGGAGTTCCGCCTGCAGGACGGCGAGGGCACCGATTTCGCCACGGGCGCAGAGATCAAGGTCTCCGTGTTCGAAGGCGTCAAGTCTGTCGACGTCAGCGGCACCAGCCTGGGCAAGGGTTTTGCCGGCTGGCAGAAGCGCTGGAACTTCGGCGGCGGTCGCGCCAGCCACGGTAACTCCCTGTCTCATCGCCGGCCCGGCTCCATCGGCCAGCGCCAGAGCCCGGGCAAGGTGTGGAAGGGCATGAAAATGGCCGGCCACATGGGTGACCGCAATATCACCGCCCTCAATCTCGACGTCGTGAAAATCGACCTCGAGCGCAATCTCCTGTTGGTCAAGGGCGCAGTGCCCGGCCACAAGGGTGCCGACGTTGTCGTGCGCCCGACGGTGAAGTGAGAAATAGGCCATGGAACTGCAACTCCATCAGAGTAACGACAAACTGAACGTGGCCGATGCCGTGTTCGGCGCCGATTTCAACGAGCCGCTGGTTCACCAAGTGGTGACCGCGTATCTCGCCGGCGGCCGTGCCGGCACCGCCAAGCAGAAGACCAAGGGCGAAGTCCGCGGCGGTGGCAAGAAGCCGTGGAAGCAGAAGGGCACCGGCCGCGCGCGCGTCGGCTCCATCCGCAGCCCGCTGTGGCGTGGTGGCGGCAAGGCGCACGCCGCCGTGCCGCGTGACCACAGCCAGAAAGTGAACAAGAAGATGTATCGCGGCGCGCTGCGCTCGATCGTCTCCGAGCTGAACCGTCAAGGCCAGTTGCTGATCGCCGACAGCTTCACGGTGGAAGCGGCCAAGACGCAGAGCCTGGTTGAGAAGCTCAACCAGATCGGCGCCAACGACATCCTGATCATCACCGATACCCTGGACAAGAACCTGTTCCTGTCCGCGCGCAACCTGCATACCGTTGACGTCATCGACGTCGAAGGCATCAACCCGGTGGCGCTGCTGTCCTTCAAGAAGGTGCTGTTCACGGCGCCGGCAGTGAAGAAGCTGGAGGCCTGGCTGTCATGAGCAAAATCAGCATTGCAGGCGAGCGCCTGCACAAGATCATCCTCGCGCCGGTTGTGTCGGAGAAGAGCACCCGCGCCGCCGAGAAGAGCAACCAGGCCGTGTTCAAGGTGCTGCGCGATGCGCGCAAGCCCGAGATCAAGGCGGCGATCGAGAAGCTGTTCAACGTCAAGGTTGAAGGCGTCCGCACGCTCAACGTCAAGGGCAAGTCCAAGCGTTTCGGCGCCTTCTCCGGCGTCCGTTCCGACTGGAAGAAGGCCTACGTCACGCTCGCCGAGGGCCAGGAAATCGATTTCCTGTCCGGCGCCAGCAATTAATCGGTAGATAGAGCCATGTCTTTACAGAAGATGAAGCCGACCTCACCCGGACGCCGCCATGTGGTGGCGGTCAAGGTCAAGGGTCTGCATAAAGGCAGTCCGTACGCCCCGCTGCTGGAGAGCAAGAGCTCGACCGGCGGCCGCAACAATCACGGCCGCATCACCACCCGTCACCAGGGCGGTGGTCACAAGCAGCAGTACCGCATCATCGACTTCAAGCGCGACAAGGATTCGATCCCGGCCAAGGTTGAACGCCTGGAATACGATCCGAACCGCAGCGCCCACATCGCCCTGCTGCTGTACAAGGATGGCGAGCGCCGGTACATCATTGCTCCCCGCGGCATTGCCGAGGGCGACATGGTGCAGTCCGGATTCGACGCGCCGATCAAGCCGGGCAATGCCCTGCCGCTGCGCAACATCCCGATCGGGTCGACCGTGCATTGCGTCGAGCTGCGTCATGGCAAGGGCGCGCAGATCGCGCGTTCCGCCGGCGCCGCCGTGCAGCTGGTCGCCCGCGAAGGCGAGTACGCCACCCTTCGTCTGCGTTCCGGCGAGATGCGCAAGGTGCACAGCGAGTGCCGCGCGGTGATGGGTGAAGTCAGCAACAACGAGCACAACCTGCGCCATTGGGGCAAGGCTGGCGCCCGTCGCTGGAAGGGCATCCGCCCGACCGTGCGCGGCGTCGTCATGAACCCGGTGGACCATCCGCACGGTGGCGGTGAGGGCAAGTCCGGACAGGGCAACCCGCATCCGGTGTCGCCGTGGGGTCAGAAGGCCAAGGGTCTCAAAACCCGCAAGAACAAGCGCACGGATAAGTTCATCGTGCGCAGCCGTCACAAGAAGTAAGCCTGGAATAGAGCCATGCCGCGTTCAGTCAAGAAAGGCCCGTTTGTCGATCACCATCTGGCGAAGAAGGTGTCCGATGCGCAGGCGAGCCGCGTCAAGAAGCCGATCAAGACCTGGTCGCGCCGTTCGATGGTCACCCCCGACATGGTCGGTCTGACCATGCAGGTGCACAACGGCCGCCAGCACATCCCGGTGTTCATCACCGAGAACATGGTCAGCCACAAGCTGGGCGAGTTTGCGCCGACCCGCAACTTCAAGGGCCACGGCGGCGACAAGAAAACCGCCCCCGGCGCACCCGCGAAAGCCGCCTAAGGAACGAGTGCCATGCAGACTCAAGCCGTACTCAAGTTCGTCCGCCTCTCGCCGCAGAAAGGCCGCCTGCTCGCCGATCTGGTGCGCGGCAAGCCGGTGGGCGAGGCGCTCAACACCCTCAAGTTCTCGCGTCAGCGCGCCGCCGGCATCATCCGCAAGGTGCTGGAGTCGGCGATCGCCAATGCCGAGAACAACGACGGTGCCGACGTCGATGAGCTGAAGATTGCCGCGATCTTCGTCGATGAAGGTCCGACGATGAAGCGCATCCGTCCGCGCGCCAAGGGCCGCGCCGACCGTATTTTGAAGCGCACCAGCCACATCACGATCAAGGTCTCCGACGGCCGTGCCGTCGCCGGCAAAGCGTAAGGGCGAAGAATCATGGGTCATAAAGTCAATCCGAACCTGTTCCGCCTGGGCATCACGACCAAGTGGACTTCGAACTGGTACGCCGAGCGCGGCGCCTATGGCGATAACCTCGCCAAGGATATGGAAGTGCGCGCTTACCTGCTGAAGAAGCTGGCGCAAGCTTCGGTGTCGCGAGTGCAGATCGACCGCCCGGCCAAGTCCGCGCGCGTCACCATCCACACTGCGCGTCCCGGTATCGTCATCGGCAAGAAGGGCGAGGATATCGAGAAGCTGCGGCAGGAAGTGTCCAAGATCATGCTGCTCAAGCCGGATGCCGTGCATATTTCCGTCGAGGAAATCCGCAAGCCCGAGCTGGATGCCAAGCTGATCGCCGAGAGCGTCGCGCAGCAGCTCGAGCGCCGCATCATGTTCCGTCGTGCCATGAAGCGCGCCGTGACCAACGCCATGCGCCTCGGCGCCGGCGGCATCAAGATCCAGGTCGGTGGCCGTCTCAATGGCGCCGAAATCGCCCGCTCGGAGTGGTATCGCGAAGGCCGCGTGCCCTTGCACACTCTCCGCGCCATGGTCGATTACTCGACTGCCGAAGCCCGCACCAACTATGGTGTCATCGGCGTCAAGGTGTGGGTGTTCAATGGCGAGGTGTTCGAGGCTGAGCATCACGGTGGCAAGAAGGACGAAGGCGCCGAGGCTGCGGCTGCTTAAGGTCCGGACTTTTCGAAATTTACGCCCAGAAATTTAGGAGTGTGCTGCCATGATGCAGCCCAAGCGCACCAAGTACAGAAAGCAGCAGAAAGGCCGTAACCGCGGCCTGGCGCAGAATGGCAACAAAGTCAGCTTCGGCGAATTCGGCCTGAAGTCGACCGAGCGCGGTGCTATCACCGCACGCCAGATCGAGGCCGCTCGCCGTGTCATCACGCGCTATGTGAAGCGCGGCGGCAAGCTCTGGATCCGCATTTTCCCGGATGTTCCGGTGACCAAGAAGCCGCTGGAAGTGCGTATGTGCTCCGGCAAGGGTAACGTCGAGTACTGGGTCGCCAAGATCCAGCCCGGCAAGATGCTGTATGAAATGGAAGGCATCACCGAGGCCGAGGCACGCGAGGCGTTCAAGCTCGCCGCCGCCAAGCTGCCGGTGAAGACCACCTTCGTGTTCCGGAATATTCTGTAATGAAGACCGCAGACTACATCAAGGACTTGCGTACCAAGTCCGAGACCGAATTGAAGACCGAGCTGGCCGCGCTGCGCAAAGAGCAGTTCAACCTGCGCATGCAGGCGGCGGTGGGCCAGCTCACCAAGTCGAATCTGGTGCATGACGTGCGCAAGAAGATCGCGCGGGTCAAGACCATCGTGCAGCAACAGGCCAAGAGCGGGAAGGCGTCATGAGCGAACAGGCAAGCACCAAAGCTGTTGAAACCAAGGCCGTCCGCCGTATCGTCGGCCGCGTGGTCAGCAACAAGATGGACAAGACCATCACCGTCTCGGTCGAGCGCACCGTCAAGCACCCGCTTTACGGCAAGCTGCTGCGCAAGACCACCAAGCTGCATGCGCATGACGAGAAGAACGAGTGCCACGAGGGCGACCTGGTCGCTGTCGTCGAGACTCGTCCGCTGTCGCGCAGCAAGCATTTCCGTCTGGTCGAAGTGCTTGAGTCGGTTGAGTCAAGCGCCACCGCCGCAAAAGGAGCCTGAGCCATGGTGCAGCAGGAATCAATGCTGGTGGCCGCTGACAACAGCGGTGCCAAGCTGATGCAGGTGATTCAGGTCAAGGGCAGCACGCATCGCCGTTATGCTGGCATCGGCGACATCATCAAAGTCACCGTGAAGGACGCGATCCCGCGCGGCAAGGTCAAGAAGGGCGAAGTGCACGATGCGGTCGTCGTGCGCACCAAGCACGGCGTGCGCCGTCCGGACGGATCGACGATCCGTTTCGACAGCAATGCGGCCGTGTTGATTACCACCAAACTGGAGCCGGTCGGTACCCGTATCTTTGGGCCGGTCACCCGCGAGTTGCGCGAGCGTTTCATGCGCATCATCTCGCTGGCTCCGGAAGTGCTCTGAGGTAGAAGGCTCATGCGCAAGATCAAGAAAGGCGACGAAATCGTCGTCATCACCGGCAAGGACAAGGGTCGTCGCGGCAAGGTCAGCGTCGTTCGCGACGATGGCCACCTGATCGTCGAAGGCATCAATGTCGCCAAGAAGCATCTGAAAGGCAACCCCAATGCGGGCGTGGCTGGCGGCATCGTCGAAAAGGAAATGCCGATCGACGCGTCCAACGTGATGCTGTTCAACCCGGCCACCGGCAAAGGTGATCGCGTCGGCATCAAGTTCGTCGGCGAAGGCGAGAGCCGCAAGAAAGTGCGTTTTTTCAAGTCCAACCAGGAAATGGTGGACGCGTAAGCGAGTAATGGTCATGTCTGCCAACCTGCACACCTATTATCAGAAGACTGTCGCGCCGGCCCTGCAAAAGAAGCTGGGCTGCAATGCGATGGCCGTGCCGAAGATCTCCAAGATCACGCTCAACATGGGCGTGGGCGAGGCGACTTCCGACCGCAAGGTCATCGAGCACGCCGTCTCCGACATGACTGCGCTCGCCGGCCAGAAGCCGGTGGTGACGAAGTCGCGCCTGTCGATCGCCGGCTTCAAAGTCCGCGAGAACTTCCCGGTCGGCGTCAAGGTGACGCTGCGCAGCGAGCGCATGTACGAATTCCTGGAGCGCCTGGTGTCGATCGCCCTGCCGCGCATCCGCGATTTCCGCGGCCTCAAGGCGAGCGGCTTTGACGGCCAGGGCAACTACAATTTCGGCATCACCGAACAGATCATTTTTCCGGAAATCGACTACGACAAGGTCGACCAGCTCCGCGGCATGAATATCACCATCACCACCACCGCGAAGAACGATGAAGAAGGGCGCGCGCTGCTTGACGCCTTCAGCTTCCCGTTCCGCAAGTAAGGCGAGCAGACCATGGCCAAGACCAACATGATCATGCGCGAGCGCAAGCGCAGCGCCCTGGCGAAGAAGCACGCCAAGAAGCGCGCCGAACTCAAGGCGACGATCATCAATGAAACGGCAAGCTATGAAGAGCGCGCCGCTGCGGTGGACAAGCTGCAGAAACTGCCGCGTGATTCCAGCCCGACCCGTCAGCGCAACCGTTGCAAGATCACCGGCCGTTCGCGCGGCGTGTACCGCAAGTTCGGCCTGGCCCGCACCAAGCTGCGTGAAGCGGCGACCCGCGGTGAAGTGCCTGGCTTGAAGAAGGCCAGCTGGTAAAGCCAGTTGGTAGAGATTTAAAAGCAGTAGCGTCGTCCACCGAAGAAGATTTGAGGCAAGCATGAGCATCAACGATCCTATCGGCGACTTTCTGACCCGCATCCGCAATGGTCAGCAGGCTCGCAAGAAACAAATTGTTTCCCCTTCGTCGAAGCAGCGCGAGGCCGTGGCCGCCGTGCTCAAGCAGGAAGGCTACATCGGCGAGTATTCGGTCAAGGCCGAAGGCAACAAGAAATTCATCACCGTTGCCCTCAAGTATTTCGAAGGGCGGCCCGTGATCGACCGCATCGACCGCATCAGCAAGCCGTCGCTGCGCATCTACAAGGGCAAGGACGAGCTGCCGAAGGTTTTGGGCGGTCTGGGTATTGCCATTATCTCCACGCCGTCCGGTGTGGTCAGCGACCGCCAGGCCCGCGCGGCCGGTCACGGCGGCGAAATCATCTGCCTGGTCGCCTGAGGATACCGCCATGTCTCGAGTCGCAAGAATGCCGGTCAAGATTCCGGCTGGTGTCCAGATCAGCGCCGCTGGCGGTGTTGTTACCGTGAAGGGTGCCAAGAGCAGCCTGACCCTGTCCCTGCCGAAGCTGGTGGAGTTGGAGATCAAGGATGGCGAGGCGCACGTCACCGCCGAGTCGATCAAGATCAATGCCGCCATGTCCGGCACGGTGCGCGCCCTGCTGGCCAATATGGTCGGTGGCGTCGTCAAGGGTTACGAAGAAAAGCTGACCCTGGTTGGCGTGGGTTATCGCGCCGCGGTGCAGGGCCGTAAGCTGAATCTGCAGCTCGGCTTCTCTCATCCGGTGGAGTACGCGATCCCGGAAGGCCTCACGGTGGAAACGCCGAGCCAGACCGAAATCATCATCAAGGGTGCGGACAAGCAGATGGTTGGCCAGGCCGCCGCCAAAATCCGCGCCTACCGTCCGCCGGAGCCTTACAAGGGCAAGGGCGTTCGTTATTCCAACGAAAAGGTTTCCCTCAAGGAAGCCAAGAAGAAGTAATGCCATGACCGCGAAGAATGATACCCGTCTGCGCCGCGCGCGCCGTACTCGCGCCAAGATCCGTGAACTCGGCGCCCATCGGCTGTCGGTGCACCGCACCGCGCAGCACATCTACGCCCAGATTATCGCCGGCGATGCCGGCCATACCCTGGTCGCCGCATCGACGATCGAAAAGGTCGTGGGCACGGATTTGAAGGCCACCAGCAACGTCGACGCCGCCAAGAAGGTTGGCGCCTTGATCGCCGAGCGCGCCAAGGCCGCCGGCATCACCAAGGTTGCGTTCGATCGTTCCGGTTACAAGTACCACGGCCGCATCAAGGCGCTGGCCGACGCCGCACGTGAAGGCGGGCTGGAGTTCTAAGACATGGCAAATCCCAACACCAATTACGAATCAGACCAGTCCGGCGACCTCAAGGAAAAGCTGGTCACCGTCAACCGCGTCGCCAAGGTGGTCAAGGGCGGACGTCAGTTCGGCTTTACCGCCCTGACCGTGGTGGGCGATGGCGCCGGCCGCGTCGGCTTCGGTTACGGCAAGGCGCGTGAAGTGCCGGTCGCGATCCAGAAGGCGATGGAAAAGGCCCGCAAGAACATGGTCAGCGTGCCGCTCAAGGGTCTGACCCTGCAGCACGAGATCTGGGGCGAGCACGGCGCTACCCGCGTCTTCATGCGCCCGGCTTCCGACGGTACCGGCGTCATCGCCGGTGGCGCGATGCGCGCGGTGTTCGAAGTGGCCGGCGTGCAGAACGTCCTGGCCAAGTCCTACGGCTCGCGTAACTCGATGAACGTGGTGCGCGCCACCATGGATGCGCTGACTCGCATGAACATGCCGTCCGATATTGCCGCCAAGCGCGGCAAGACGGTCGAAGAAATTCTCGGCTAAGGGTGCAGACGACCATGACCGCTACCGATACCAAACAGATCAAGGTCACCCTGATCAAGAGCCCGTTCGGCCGCTTGCAGGTGCATCGCGCCTGCGTGCGCGGTCTGGGCCTGTCGCGCATGCACCAGACGGTGCAGGTTGCCGCCACCCCTGAAAACATGGGCATGGTGCGCAAAGCTGGATTTATGCTGAAGGTTGAAGAGGTTTAACGAACATGAAGCTCAATACCGTCAAGCCGGCTGCCGGCGCCAAGACGGTCCGCGTTCGCGTCGGCCGCGGCATCGGCTCCGGCATGGGCAAGACTGCCGGCCGTGGCCACAAGGGCCAGCGCGCCCGCAAGGGTGGCCGCGGCAAGATCGGCTTCGAGGGCGGCCAGATGCCGATCCAGCGTCGCCTGCCGAAGCGCGGCTTCAACTCCCCCATGGCCAAGTTCAGCGCCGAAGTGCGTCTGTCCGACCTTGAGAAGCTGAAGGAAACCGCCATTGATCTGGGTGTGCTGAAGAATGCTGGCGTTGTTCCGGCGCACACCAAGCAGGCCAAGCTGATCAAGTCCGGCAAGCTGACCCGCAAGCTGGAACTGAGCGGCCTCGGCGTGACCAAGGGCGCGCGCGAAGCAGTTCTCGCCGCCGGCGGCAGCATTGCCGAAGTGGCAGCGTAATCGGACTGAATTGAGACAGGCTGGCGGATAGGACCATGGCGAACGGTACCAGCGGCGGAATGATGCCCGATCTGAGCAAGATCGGTGAGGTGCGCAATCGCCTGCTGTTCCTGCTCGCCGCCCTGGTGGTGTACCGCGTCGGCTCGTTCATTCCGGTCCCGGGCATCGACCCGGCCAGGCTGAGCCAGCTGTTCGCGCAGCAGAAGGGCACCATCATGGACATGTTCAACATGTTCTCCGGTGGCGCCCTGCAGCGTCTGTCGATCTTCGCCCTCGGCGTGATGCCCTACATCTCGGCCTCGATCATCGTGCAGCTGATGAGCTCGGTGCTGCCGAGCCTGAAGGAGCTGCGCAAGGAAGGCGAGTCCGGCCGCCGTACCCTGACCAAGTTCACCCGTTATGGCACCCTCGGCCTGGCCGTGGTGCAGTCCGTGGCCGCTGCCGTAACGCTGCAGAAGAGCGGCGTGGCGATCGCGCCCGGCTTCAGCTTTGTCTTCACCGCGGCCATCGCCCTGGTCACCGGCACCATGTTCCTGATGTGGCTGGGAGAGCAGATCACCGAGCGCGGCATCGGCAACGGCATGTCGATGATCATCTTCGCCGGCATCGTCACCCGCTTCCCCAGCGCCATTGCCTCGACCACCCAGCTGGTCAGCGAAGGCTCGCTCAGTGCCTGGCTGGTGCCGGTGGTGATGGCGGTGGTGGCTGGCGTCACCTGGTTCGTGGTGTTCTTCGAGCGCGCCCAGCGCCGCATTCCGATCCACCATGCGCGCCAGCAGCAGGGCCGCCTGCAATACGCCGCCAAGCAGCAGCATCTGCCGCTCAAGCTCAACATGTCGGGCGTGATTCCGCCGATTTTCGCCTCTTCGATTATCCTGTTCCCGGCTACCGCCCTGAAGCTGTTCGGCGATTCCGGCAGCAGCGGCGGCTTCCTGCAGGGCGTGGCCAACGCGCTGTCTCCCGGCCAGCCGCTGTATACCCTGCTGTATGCCAGCCTGATCGTCTTTTTCTGCTTCTTCTACACCGCGCTGGTGTTCGATTCCCGCGAAACCGCCGAGAACCTGAAGAAGTCCGGCGCCTTCATTCCGGGCGTGCGTCCGGGCCTGATGACCGGCAAGTACATCGACCAGGTGCTGACCCGTCTGACCGTGATCGGCGCGCTCTATGTCACCGCGGTGTGCCTGCTGCCGGAAATCTTCATCGATTATTGGCATGTGCCGTTCTCGTTCGGCGGCACCTCGCTGATGATCACCGTGGTGGTGGTCATGGACTTCATGGCGCAGCTGCAGGCGCACCTGATGTCGCACCAGTACGAAGGCCTGTTGAAGAAGGCCAACCTCAAGTCGCTGAACAGCGCGGGTGGCCGGTCCGCCGGTCGCTGAACAACTATTTCGCTGTAGTCATCCGTTTATTCACAAGTTTTTAAGGGCCTGAGTCATGAAAGTCCGCGCTTCCGTCAAGAAGATTTGCCGTAACTGCAAGGTTGTCCGTCGCAATGGCGTGGTCCGCGTGCTGTGCACCGACCTGCGCCACAAGCAGCGCCAGGGCTGATCGGCGCCGCGCGTCGCCCATTGGGATCCCCGGGGATACTGGCGGATTCCTGACGGGCGCCGGGCAGATTTGTGGTCCAGAGTTTTGATTTGTAAGAAACATCTATTTTCCGTTATACTGCGCAGCTTCGCCCGCGCAGCACTTTGAGAGAGCTTAGCTATGGCACGTATCGCGGGCGTCAACGTCCCGGCCAACAAGCATGTCGTGATCGCCTTGAGGGCGATTTACGGTATTGGAGCAACTCGTGCCCGCAAGATCTGCGAAGGCGCCAAGATTGCTCCGACCACCCAGCTCAAGTCCCTGACCGAGGGCGAGCTGGACCAGCTGCGCGCCGAAGTGGGCAAGTACACCGTCGAAGGTGACCTGCGCCGCGAAGTGTCGATGAGCATCAAGCGCCTGATGGACATGGGCTGCTACCGCGGCCAGCGTCATCGCCGCGGCCTGCCGGTTCGTGGTCAGCGTACCCGCACCAACGCACGTACCCGCAAGGGCCCGCGCAAAGCCATCCGCAAGACCTGAACTAGTTAGAGCAGAAGAAGCCCCATGGCCGAACCGAATACCGCTGGCAAACAGCGCAAGCGAGTCAAGAAGAATGTGAGCGATGCTGTCGCCCACGTCCATGCCTCGTTCAACAATACTATCGTCATCATCACCGACCGTCAGGGCAACGCCCTGTCTTGGTGCACTGCCGGCTCCTGTGGTTTCAAGGGCTCGCGCAAGAGCACGCCGTTCGCCGCACAGGTTGCTGCCGAACGTGCTGCCACCGCGGCCGCCGAGCATGGCGTGAAGAATCTGGAAGTCCGCATCAAGGGCCCCGGCCCGGGTCGCGAATCCGCTGTGCGTTCACTCAACGCCGCCGGCTTCAAGGTCACCAACATCACCGACGTCACGCCGATTCCGCATAACGGCTGCCGTCCGTCCAAGCGCCGCCGCGTCTAAGTAGAGGATCAAGCAACATGGCTCGTTACATCGGTCCCAAGTGCAAGCTCTCGCGCCGCGTCGGCATGGACCTGCTGCTCAAGAGCCGCGGCCGCTCGCTGGAAACCAAGTGCAAACTGGATACCCCTCCCGGCCAGCACGGCGCGCGCAAGCCGCGTCTGTCGGATTACGCCCTGCAGCTGCGTGAAAAGCAGAAGCTGAAGCAGATGTACGGCTTGCTGGAGCGTCAGTTCCACAACTACTACGTCAAGGCGACCAAGTCCAAGGGCGCCACCGGCCTGAACCTGCTGCGCCTGCTGGAACAGCGCCTGGACAACGTCGTCTACCGCATGGGCTTCGCCGCCACCCGCTCCGAAGCGCGCCAGCTGGTCAGCCACAAGGGCATCGTGGTCAACGGCAAGGGCGTCAACATCCCGTCCTACCGCGTCCAGGTCGGCGACGTGGTCGAAGTGCGCGAGAAGTCGCGCAACCAGACTCGTATTGCCTCGGCCCTGTCGATTGCTGCCCAGATCGGCTTCCCGGACTGGGTTGAAGTCAGCGAGAAAGCCTTCAAGGGCACCTTCAAGTCGCTGCCCGAGCGCGAGCAGATCGTGCCGGACATCAACGAGAATCTGGTGGTCGAGCTGTACTCCAAGTAATTCTTTAGTGGTCGGTGGTTGGTGATTAGTGGTCGGTAACAGACGCTTTTCACCAGTCACTAACCACTAATCACTGGCTACTGGCCGGTTTAGCAACTGAGGTAATTCCTATGCAGGGTTCTGTCTCCGATTTCCTGAAGCCTCGCGTGGTCGAGGTCGAGCAGGTTTCCGCGCAGCGTGCGCGTATCACCCTGGAGCCGCTGGAACGCGGGTTCGGTCATACGCTGGGTAATGCCCTGCGCCGCATCCTGCTGTCCTCCATCCCCGGCGCCGCCATCACCGAGGCGCAGATCGAGGGCGTGGTGCACGAATACAGCGCCATCGAAGGCGTGCAGGAAGATGTCATCGACATCCTGCTCAACATCAAGAACGTGGCGCTCCGCATGAGCGCACGCGAGTCGGCCACGCTCAAGCTGGTCAAGTCGGGCAAGGGTCCGGTCACCGCTGGCGATATCCAGCTGGATCATGACGTCGAAATCGTCAATCCGGAACTGGTGATTGCCAACCTCACCGGCGGCAAGCTCAGCATGACCCTCAAGGCCACCCGCGGCCGCGGCTACCAGCCTGCCGCTGCCCGCGCCCAGGTCAACGAAGAAGAAGGCCTGTCGATCGGCGTACTGCAGCTCGATGCCTCCTACAGCCCGGTGCGCCGGGTCAGCTACAGCGTCGAGCGTGCTCGCGTCGAGCAGCGCACCGACCTGGACAAGCTGATCCTGGACGTCGACACCAACGGCGGCATCGATGCCGCTGAAGGCGTCCGCCTGGCCGCCCGCATCCTGCGCGACCAGCTGTCGGTGTTCGTCGACCTGGAAGGCGAGGAAGAGTCCGTCGCCGTCGGCAGCAAGAAGGACCTCAACCCGATCCTGTTTCGTCCGATCGACGATCTGGAGCTGGGTGTGCGCTCGACCAACTGCCTCAAGGCCGAGAACGTCTATTACATTGGTGATCTGGTGCAGCGCACCGAGACCGAGCTGATGAAGACGCCGAACCTGGGCAAGAAGTCGCTCAACGAAATCAAGGAAGCCCTTAAGGCCCACGACCTCGAGCTCGGCATGAAGCTCGATAACTGGTCGTCGCCGAAAGTGGCCGCTTAAAGAAGTACCAGGAGCTAGAAGATGCGCCACAAAGTAGCCGGCCGCCGCCTCGGCCGTACCACCAGCCACCGCAAGGCCACGATGCAGAACATGGCCGTGTCGCTGATCCAGCACGAGCTGATCCGCACCACGGTGCCGAAGGCCAAGGAACTGCGCCGCGTCGCCGAGCCGCTGATCACCCGCGCCAAGGAAGACAGCGTCGCCAACCGCCGCCTGGTGTTCAACCGCCTGCGCGATCGCGATGCGGTGCAGAAGCTGTTCAACGAACTCGGCCCGCGCTACACCAAGCGCCCCGGCGGCTACCTGCGCATCCTGCGTTGCGGCTTCCGCCCCGGCGACAGTGCGCCGATGGCCTATGTCGAACTGGTTGATCGTCCGGCGGTCGAGGACGCGGAAACAGCTGCGGCGTAAAGCTTTTCTCAGTGAAAAAACGGGCGCCCAGGCGCCCGTTTTTTTTGCTGGAACGGGGTGGGGTGCCTGGCGCATTGCGGATGATCGAGAGCCTTCCCACCTTCGCTATGGCCGGGATTGTCGGCCGCTTCTTCAGGGCGGGTGTGAAGTACAGCTTCCATTGATGTAGCAGCAGCGGCGAAGTTTGTTGAACGCAGCGAAGAATCCGGCCGGATTCTTCGCCGCTTTTTTTGTTGCAGGCGAATCAGGCGCTAGAATGCCGGCAGTCCGGATTCAGAAGGCGCATCGATGTCTGGGGCAGGGCGTTTGGCGAAATCGTGAATCAAGCTCGGCGCATCGGGACGGCCCTGTTCTGCCTGCTGGCGATCCTGGCCTCCGCGGCCTCCATTGCCAGTGCTGCGCCTTCGAACTCCGCCCAGTTGCTGCGCATCGGCAACGGCCCCGAGCCGGAGACGCTCGATCCCCATCGCGCCGAGGGCGTCAGCACCGGCAACATCCTGCGCGATCTGTACCAGGGCCTCACCGGGCTGGCTCCGGACGGCAGCGTCGTTCCCGCTGCCGCTGCCGCCTGGGAAGTCAGCGCGGATGGCCTCGACTACACCTTCCATCTGCGCGAGACGGCCCGCTGGTCCAATGGCGATGCCGTTACCGCCGAGGATTTTGTCGCCGGCTTGCGCCGCAGCGCCGATCCGGCCACCGGCTCCCGCTATGCGCAGATCCTGTCGCCGATCGACAATGCCGATGCGGTCAGTTCCGGACGCCTGCCGCCGGAGCGGCTTGGCGTGGCGGCGCTCGATGCGCACACCCTGCACATCCGGCTGCAAGGCCCCACGCTTTATTTCCCCGGCCTGCTGGCACACCCGGCGACGTTTCCGCTTTATCGTCCCGGCCTGCAGCGCTACGGTCGCGATTTCGCTCGCCCCGGGCGATTGGTGAGCAATGGCGCCTACCAGTTGCGCGACTGGGTGGTGCAGTCGCAAGTGACCCTGGTGCGCAATCCCTACTACTGGGACGACGTCCATACCGCGGTCGACACGGTGATCTACTATCCCACCGAGGACCTGTCGTCGGAACTGAAGCGCTATCGCGCCGGTGAGCTGGATTGCACTTACGCCATTCCGATGAGCCAGGCTCGTTGGGTGCGTAGCTTGTTCGGTGCTGAGCTGCATCTGGCGCCGTACCTCGGCAGTTACTGGTACGGCTACAACCTGTCGCGGCCGCCGTTCAAGGACAGTCCGCAGCTGCGCCAGGCGCTGAGCATGGCTATCGACCGCGAGGTCATCGCCGACAAGCTACTGCAGGGTGCCGCCCTGCAAGCGTACGGCCTGGTACCGCCGGGCACCTGGAACTACACGCCGCAGTCGCCGCCGTGGGCGGCATGGCCGCGGCAGCGGCGCCTGGACGAGGCGCGGCGGCTGTATGCCGCGGCCGGCTATTCGGCCGATCATCCGCTACAGCTGGAGCTGCGCTACAACACCCAAGAAGACCACCGCCGCATCGCCACCGTCATCGCCGCCATGTGGAAGCAGGGCCTGGGCGTGCAGACCCGGCTGGTCAACGAGGAGTGGAAGGTGTTCCTGCAGAACCGCCGCCAGCGGTTGCAGACCGAAGTGTTCCGCGGCGCCTGGATCGGCGACTACGACGACGCCAGCGCCTTCGCCGACATCCTGCGCAGCTTCGACGGCAAGAACGACGAGGCCTACGCCAATCCGGACTACGATGCCCTGCTGGCGCAGGCGCAGCAGCAGCCGGACGCCGCCCTGCGCCGCGGCTTGCTGGAAAGCGCCGAACGCCTGATGCTCGACGACATGCCGATCCTGCCGATCTATTTCTACGAGTCGAAGCACCTGGTGAAGCCCTACGTCGCCGGCTGGAAGGACAATCCCCTGGATATCCACTACAGCAAGGACTTGAGGATCCTGCCGCATTGAATAATCCGTGCTAACTCACGCCCTGAAACGCCTGCTCGGCGCGGCGCCGACCCTGCTGCTGTTGATCACCCTGGCGTTCTTCCTGATGCGCGCCGCCCCCGGCGGCCCGTTCGACCGCGAGCGCGCCCTGCCGCCGCAGATCGAAGCGGCCTTGCAGGCCGAGTACCATCTCGACCAGCCGCTGTGGCGCCAGTACCTGCACTACCTCGGCGGCCTGGCGCACGGCGATCTGGGGCCTTCGTTCCAGTACAGCGGCTTCAGCGTGGCCGAGCTGATCGCCAGCGGCGCGCCGGTGTCGTTCAAGCTGGGCGCCTGCGCCATGAGCCTGGCGGTATTGCTCGGCGGCCTGCTCGGCTGTGTTGCCGCCCTGCGCCGCAACAGCATATTCGACCGTGCCCTGATGGCCCTGGCCATGCTCGGCCTGTCGGTGCCCAACTATGTAGTGGCGCCGCTGCTGATCCTGCTCTTCGCCATCGTGCTTGGCTGGCTGCCCGCCGGCGGCTGGAGCACCCACGGCATCGGCGATGCGGTGCTGCCGGTGATCGCCCTGGCCTTGCCGCAGATCGCCACCATCGCGCGCCTGATGCGCGCCTCCATGATCGAGACACTGAGCGCCAACTTCATCCGCACCGCCCGCGCCAAGGGCCTGCCGATGCGCCTCATCGTCTGGCGCCATGCGCTCAAGCCGGCCCTGCTGCCGGTGCTGTCCTACCTCGGTCCCGCCGCGGCCGGCATCGTCACCGGCTCGGTGGTGATCGAGCAGGTCTTCGCCATTCCCGGCATCGGCCGCTACTTCGTGCAGGCGGCGCTGAACCGCGACTACACCCTGGTGCTGGGCGTGGTGATCTTCTACGGCGCCCTCATCATCCTGTTCAACTTCCTGGTGGACCTGCTGTACGGCCTGCTCGATCCGAGGCTGCGGCTCTCATGAACACCGGCGCCGTCGATACAGGACCGGCGAGCCGGCGCAGCCCCGGTTCATGGCAGCGGGTTTGGTTGCGCCTGCGCCGCGACCGCTTCGCCATGATCGCTGCCGGCGTGCTGGCCCTGATCGTGCTGCTGGCCATCGCCGGTCCCTGGATCAGCCCCTGGCCGCAGGACTTCATCGACTTCGACGGCGATTGGGGCGCCGCGCCCGGCCTCGCCGCCGGGCACTGGCTCGGCACCGACGAGCTGGGCCGCGACCTGTTCGCGCGTACCTGCTACGGCGGGCGCATCTCCCTGCTGGTGGGCCTGGCGGCAACCCTGGTGTCGCTGCTGATCGGCGTCAGCTACGGCGCCGTGGCGGGTTATGCCGGCGGCCGTCTCGACGCGCTGATGATGCGCGCAGTGGACGTGCTCTACGCGCTGCCGTTTATGTTCTTCGTCATCCTGCTGACGGTGTTTTTCGGCCGGCACATCCTGCTCATCTTCCTCGCCATCGGCGCGGTCAACTGGCTCGACATGGCGCGCATCGTGCGCGGCCAGACCCTCAACCTGCGCCGGCGCGAATTCGTCGAAGCCGCCATCGTCTCCGGCGTCGGCACCGCCGGCATCATCCGCCGCCACATCGTGCCCAACCTGCTCGGCGTGGTGGTGGTCTACGCCACCCTCAGCGTACCTCAGGTGATCCTGGTCGAATCTTTCCTCAGTTTCCTCGGCCTGGGCGTGCAGGAGCCGGCCACCAGCTGGGGCGCCCTGGTCAGCGACGGTGCCCACGCCATGGAAACCACGCCCTGGGCGCTGGTGGTGCCCGCCACCTTCTTGGCCCTCACCCTCCTATGCCTCAACTTTCTCGGCGATGCTCTCAGAGATGCCCTCGACCCGAAGGAGTTCTGAACGTGCATGACAAAACAACCGTCATCTCCGCCATGGATTGGCGGGGATCCAGTGACAAGGATGTCTTTGTGCATGGCTGAGCCCCTGCTGCAGGTGCGCGATCTGCGGATCAGCTTCGCTGCCGGGCAGGGCGGCGAGGCGCATGCCGTCGGTGGCCTCAGCTTCGGGCTGGAAGCGGGGCAGACCCTGGGCATCGTCGGCGAGTCCGGCTCCGGCAAGAGCCAGACCGCGCTGGCCCTGCTCGGCCTGCAGTCGCGCGCGGCTCGTGTCGGCGGCAGCGTGCGCTTCGAAGGGCGCGAGCTGCTGGGGCTGGACGAGCGCGCGCTGAACCAGGTGCGCGGCAATCGCATCGGCCTGGTGTTCCAGGACCCGATG
The DNA here is from genome assembly GCA_026224805.1 of Nevskia soli. Taxonomy (GTDB): domain Bacteria; phylum Pseudomonadota; class Gammaproteobacteria; order Nevskiales; family Nevskiaceae; genus Nevskia; species Nevskia soli_A. The sequence continues at coordinate 7,440 of JAMFRN010000068.1, read as the reverse complement.
ACCAGCCTCAATCCCTACCTGAGCATCGGCGCGCAGATGGCCGAGGTGCTGGTGCAACACCGCGGCCTGAGCAGGGCTGCCGCCCTGGCCGACAGCGCGCGCATGCTCGACGCCGTGCGCATCGCCGACGCCGCGGCGCGGCTGCGCCAATACCCGCATGAATTTTCCGGCGGCATGCGCCAGCGCGTGCTGATCGCCACCGCCCTGCTGTGCCATCCGGCCCTGCTCGTCGCCGACGAGCCAACCACCGCCCTCGACGTCACGGTGCAGGCGGAAATCCTCGAGCTGCTGCAACAGCTGCGGCAGGAGCTGGGCCTGGCCCTGCTGTTCATCTCGCACGACCTCGACGTGGTGGCCGAGGTGTGTGAGCGCGTGCTGGTCATGTACGCCGGCCGCGCGGTCGAGTCGGGGCCGGCGGCGCAATTGCTGACGGCGCCGCGGCATCCCTATACGGCAGGACTGCTGGCCTCGCGTCCGCGCCTGGATGCGCCGGCCGGAGAGCCGCTGCGTCCGATTCCGGGACATCCGCCCGATCCGGCGCGGCTGCCAGCAGGCTGCGCCTTCCGCCCGCGTTGCGCGGTGGCGGTGCCGGCTTGTGAAACGCTGGTGCCGGAGCTGCGCGCGCTGGATGAATCCGGCGGCTGTGCCTGTCACGCGCCGCTGCGAGACCAGGGGGTAGGACCAGGAGTGGTATGAATAAACTTCCAGCCCGGCACCGCCGGAAATTGCTGCACTGCGGTTGATTCTGCCGCCATAAACGGTAAGCTGCGCGCATACGCGGGGCCATGCGCCGCCGTACGGGATCATGCGGTCGCTGCGGCCGCCCAGGGGAGTACAGAGAAATGGGGAGCTTCATCGGCGGCAGGGGCGGAGCGGGGCGGGGTGGTTCTGCGGCACGCAAGATGGCGCGTGTGCTGACGCTGGCAACCTTGCTGGGAACCGCCGGCGGCGCCCATGCCATCAGCGAGTCGTTCAATTTCGGCGACGACCAGGTAAAGATGGTGTTGAACAACACCCTCACCGCCGGCGCCGGCATCCGCATGCAGTCGCCGAGCGTGAACCTGATCGGCAAGGGCGACCTCAATCCCGATGTCTGCGCCCCGCCGTACCAGTCCTGCCAGGGCGTGTTCAAGAGCCAGATCTTTCCGGCGCAACAGCTGGCAAGGGCGCCCGGCGCCGCCTCGATCAACGGCGACGATGGCGACCTCAACTACGGTAAGTACCACCTGTTTGAGGGCGTGGCCAAGGCCACCGAAGACCTCACCGTCTCCTACAAGGATTTCGGCGTCTTCGCGCGTGTCCTGTATTTCTACGACTTCGTCAACAACGACTTCATCCAGACCCAGCCCAACGAGCTGACCCCGCAGAACAAGAGCACTTCCGGCGTCACCGTGTCGACGCCGCTGCTGCTGCCCTATCCGGGCGGCAGGACCTACGGTCCCGGCCAGCGGGTACGCGACAAGCGCACCGATGGCGAGGTGTTGAGCCAGATCGGCACCAACATGCAATACCTGGACAGCTACTTCTACGGCAAGCTGCCGATTCCCTGGACCGAGGACAAGAAGCTCAGCTTCAAGATCGGCCGCCAGACGGTGAACTGGGGCGAGAGCACCACCCTGGTGATCAACAGCATCAACCAGGCCAACCCGGTCAACGCCAACAACTTCAACCGCGTCGGCAACCAGGTCGAGGAAGACTTCATTCCGGTCAACATGATCGACCTGAGTTTCGAGCCGCTGGAGAACACCACGGTCGAAACCTTCTATCAGCTGGAGTGGCAGCCGGTGGAGATCGCCGCGCCCGGCAGCTATTTCTCCGACATCGACCTGGGCACCCGCAACACCGGCAAGACCATCAATGTCAGCTACGGCACGGCGGCCTACGACCCGGACCGCATCGCCTCGCTGCAGTACAACCCGCTGGCCCTGCTTACCAACACCACCCTGACGGCAGAGCGCGATCCGGACCGCAACGCGCGCACCAGCGGCCAGTTCGGCGTCAAGCTCGACTACTACGCCGACTGGCTCAACAACGGCACCGACATGTCGCTGTACTTCATGCGCTACAACTCGCGCCTGCCGTATGCCAGCTTCATCTCGGCCGATGCCAGTTGCGCCCGCGCCGCCGGCAACGCGGCCCACAACGACGCCACCGACTTCCTCAGCTTCCTGGCGGATTGCCCCGGCATTCCCCTGCTGCATCCGGCCGACCCGTCCAAGGCCACCAGCAGCGTCGCGGCGCTGGACTCGCCCAAGGTGTTCCTCGAATACCCCAACGGCATCGACCTGATCGGCGCCAGCTTCAATACCACCGTCGGCAGCTACTCGATCCAGGGCGAGGTGGCCTATCGTCCCGACCTGCCGCTGCAGGTCGACGAACACGACCTGGCCTTCGCCGCCTTCGGCCCCACCCTGACCAGCTGCAGCCAGCCCAACATCAGCTGCGCCGGCACCGCCGGCCTGGCGCCGGGACTGCTGGCCTCCGGCATCGGCTTCAACGAGAACAACCAGATCGTCGGCTACGGCCGCAGCGACTTCACCAACGCCAGCGGCGCAGTACCCTTCTCCGACACCATCAACGTGATCGAAGGCGCCCTGCCGGGCGTGGCCCGCGCCTTCCCCAACTTCATCATTCCGTATCGCGGCGGCGTCATCGGCGCGAACCCGCCGAACAGCTACATCCGCGGCTTCGAGCGCATGCAGGTGTACCAGTTCAACCTCGGTACCACCCGCGTGCTGGGCGCCACCGACAATCCCTTCGGTGCCGACCAGGTGCTGATCGTGGGTGAACTGGGCGCCACCTATGTGCCTTATCTGCCGCCGCTGGACCGGCTGCAGTTCCAGGCGCCGGGCGTCAACTACAACGCCAGCGCCGGCGCCGACGGTTCCGGCGCTAACGGTTCGCGCCTGGCCTGTTCCACCACGCCCGACTGCTCCTACGGCGCCGACGGCCTGCGCTTCAACCCGCACCAGCAGGACGCCACCGGCTATCCGGACAAGATGTCCTGGGGCTATCGCGTGATCGGCATCTTCAAGTACGAAAACGTGCTGCCCGGGATCGGTCTGCAGCCGACCATCTACTACGCACAGGATGTGCAGGGCACCGCGCCTGGGCCGGGCGGCAACTTCGTCGCCGGCCGCAAGCAGGTCAACACCTTGATCGAGACACGCTACCAGCAAGCCCTGTCCTTCGATCTGGGCTACACCTGGTACTGGGGCGGCGGTGAGTTCAACACCCTGTCGGATCGCGATTTCGCCCAGTTCTACGTCAAGTACCAGTTCTGAGCGGCGGTGGCCGGCGCTTGATCGCCAGGCACTGCCCCGATCCTCAGGTAAAACAGCCGGCCCTGGACCTAAATCCACGGCCGGCTTCGTTTTTTCTATTGCATCGCGCCGCGCGCTGCGCTTTACTACCCGCAACAACTGCGGCCACGCATCTGCGACCGCAATAAAACTATATAAAACGGGCCCACCATCGGGCCCGGAGCGGAGGGGAAGAACGATGCAAAGCGTTCTGCGCTTGGGGTTTGTCCGGGGTGTTCTGCGTGGTGTCTTGATTGGGGCGGCGGTCCTATTGCCCCTGCGCGCGGCACAGGCGATCGATTTCACCATTCCCACCTTCGGCAGCGACGACGGCGTGAAAGGGGTGCTCAATACCACTTTCACCGCCGGCGTCGGCGTGCGCATGCAGTCGCAAAGCCAGAACCTGATCGGCAAGGGCGACATCAACCCCGACGTCTGCGGCGGCCCCAATGGCGCGTACCAGATCTGCCAGGGCCTGTTCAAGGGTCAGATCTATCCCGCCCAGGTTCTGGTCAATGCACCCGGCGCGGCCTCGGTGAACGACGACCAGGGAGACCTGAACTATTCTAGATACCACCTGTTCCAAGCGCCGGCCAAGGTCACCTCCGACCTGACCCTGACCTGGAAGAATTTCGGCATCTTTGCCCGCGGCCTGTATTTCTACGATTTCGTCAACAACGATTTCACCGAAACCCACCCGAACGAAATCACCCCGCAGAACTACCTGCAGGTCGGCCGCCATGTGGCGCCGCTGGGCGGGGCGCTGACCCTGTCCGGCCTCACCACCTGCCTGAGCAATGCCGCCGCCGGCGGCAACCTGATCGGCGGCGTGGTGAGCGGCGTGCTGTGCCCGGCGCAGAGCGCCCTGCTCAATAACCGCGGCTACGGCCAGCCCGACGGCCATGGCAATTTCGTGGTCTACGGGCGCGGCGGCTACGTGCGCAGCAAGCGCACCGACGGCGAGACGCTGGCCCAGGCCGGCACCAACATCCAGTACCTCGACACCTATTTCTACGGCAAGCTGCCGATTCCGTTCACCGAAGACAAGACCTTCTCCTTCAAGATCGGCCGGCAGCTGGTGAACTGGGGCGAAAGCACCACCCTGGCCCTGAACAGCGTCAACCAGGCCAATCCGGTCAACGCCAACAACGTGTTCCGCATCGGCGGCCAGGTGGAGGAGTTCTTCACCCCGATCAATATGGTGGATCTGAGCTTCGAGCCGCTCGAAAACGCCACGGTGGAAGGCTTCTACCAACTCGAATGGCAGCCGGTCCAGGTGCAGACGCCGGGCACCTATTTCTCCAGCCTGCCGGTGGGTACCAACAATACCGGCAAGTTCATCAACGCCAGCTTCGGCCAGGCCGCGCTGGATCCGAACAACCTCGGCACGCCGCAGGACAATCCGCTGGCGGGCATCACCAACAGCACCTCCACCATCCAGCGCCTGGCCGACAAGGATGCGCGCACATCGGGCCAGTACGGCGTCAAGCTGGACTACTACGCCGACGGGCTCAACAACGGCACCGACCTGTCGCTGTATTACATGCACTACCATTCGCGCCTGCCGTACGCCAGCTTCTACGCCAGCTATCCCAGCTGCGCCCGCTCCGGCGGCAATGCCGGCCACGTCGATGCCACCGGCCCGGTGACCTTCCTCACCGACTGCCCGGACATCCCGCTGCTGCACTCCATCCTCGATCCGGCCCATCCGGAGGCGCAGTACGCCACCTCCGACACCCTGGGCATCGACACCGCCAAGTTCTTCCTGGAATATCCGAATAACATCAACCTGATCGGCCTGAGCTTCAATACCACCGTCGGCAGCTGGTCGATCCAGGGCGAAGTCGCCTACCGGCCGGACCTGCCGCTGCAGGTGGATACCCACGACCTGGCCTTCGCCGCCTTCGGCCCGACCCTGACCGACTGCAGCAACTTCACCAGCGGCCCGCTGCACGCCGGCTGCCTCGGCTCGCATGCCGGCGTCGGCTTCACCCAGACTGGCGGCACCACCCTCTATGGGCCGAGCGACGTCGGCGGCCTGGCCGGCCAGAAGGACACCTTCGACCTGGCCATCGGCAACATCGACGGCTCGGGCCGCTCCTTTCCCAACTTCATCATCCCCTACCGCGGCGGCACCGCTGGCCAGAACCCCGGCTGCTATCCGGAGGCGGGCAGTGCGGCGGATTCCGCTTACGGCTTCAACAAATTCAGCCATCCCTACTACGCCTACAACACCAGCAGCCCCTGCTACATCCGCGGCTACGAGCGCTTCCAGGTGTACCAGTTCAATTTCGGCCTGACCCGCGTGCTGGGCGCCTCCGACAATCCCTTCGGCGCCAGTCAGATCCTGGTGCTGGGTGAATTCGGCGCCGAGTACGTGCCCTACCTGCCGTCCCTCAACCGCCTGGTGCTGCAGGGGCCGAACAGCAACTACGGCCCGACGGCCGGCGCCGACGGTTCCGGCGCCGATGGCGGCGCGCGCTCCTGCGCGGGTTCGCAGGATTGCGTGACTGGCCCCGACGGCTTGCGCTTCAATCCGCACCAGCAGGATTCCTCCGGCTATCCCACCCCCCTGTCCTACGGCTACCGCATCATTTCGCAGCTGCGCTACGAGAGCGTGCTGCCCAATGTGAACCTGCGGCCGTTCCTGGTGTGGAAGCAGGATATCGGCGGCGTTTCGCCGGGTCCCGGCGGCAATTTCGTCAAGGGCGTCAAGGAAGCCGACACCCTGCTCGAGATGCAATACAAGCAGTCGCTGGCCTTTACCGTGGGCTATACCTGGTATTTCGGCGGCGGCGACTACAACGTCCTGTCCGACCGCGATTTCGCCCAGTTCTTCGTCAAATACCAGTTCTAGCAAGGGCGGCCGCAATGCGGGCCGGCTCGGCGCGCCAGCGCTCCTGAGCCGGCGCGCCGGCCCGGGCGCGAACCGCTGCTTCACCTCGCGCTGCCACGCCCGCTATAATGTTGAAAATAAGCAGAGCGGACCCGTGCGCGTGGCCCTGCGCGGGGCATTTCAGACTTCGTGATCCGTAATCCAGAGGTTCTCAAGCAATGAGCAACGAAGGCGTGGACGGCGGCCGCCGCCGCTTCCTCACCGCCGCCACGAGCGTCGTGGGCGCCGCTGGCGCCGCGGCTGTCGTGTGGCCCTTTCTCGCCTCGCTGAAACCCAGCGCCAAGGCCCTGGCCGCCGGCGCTCCGGTGAGCGCCGACATCGGCAAGATCGAGGAGGGCCAGCAGGTCACCTTCGTCTGGCAGGGCCTCAACATCTGGGTGCTGCGCCGTTCCAAGGACATGCTGGACAGCCTGGCCAAGGTGAAGCCGCAGCTGGCCGATCCGGACAGCGATTTTTCCACCCAGCCGGACTACTGCAAGAACGAGCACCGCTCGATCAAGCCCGAGTTCCTGGTGATGAACGGCAAGTGCACCCACCTGGGCTGCTCGCCGAAGTTGATGCCGGACCATCCCAATCCCGCCATCGACGCGAACTGGCAAGGCGGCTATTTCTGCCCCTGTCATGGCTCCAAATACGATATCTCCGGGCGTGTCTTCGCCGGGCAGCCCGCACCGCTGAACATGCTGGTGCCGCCGCACAGCTATACCAGTGACTCGCTGGTCGTCATTGGCGTGGACCAGAAGGCCTAGGACAGACCGACATGGCGATTATCCGCAATCCGCACAAGACCACCGGCTTCCTCGGCTGGATCGACGACCGCTTCCCGCTGACCAAGCTGTGGAAGGATCATCTGTCCGAGTACTACGCACCGAAGAACTTCAATTTCTGGTACTACTTCGGCTCGCTGGCCCTGCTGGTGCTGGTCAACCAGCTGATCACCGGCATCGTGCTGGCGATGGCCTACAAGCCCGGCGCGGAAACCGCGTTCGACTCCGTGCAGTACATCATGCGCGACGTCTCCTGGGGCTGGCTGATCCGTTACATGCATGCCACCGGCGCCTCGGCCTTCTTCCTGGTGGTCTACCTGCACATGTTCCGCGGCATCCTCTACGGCTCGCACCGCAAGCCGCGCGAGCTGGTGTGGATCTTCGGCGCCCTGATCTTCCTGGTGCTGATGGCCGAAGGCTTCTGCGGCTATGTGCTGCCCTGGGGCAACATGTCCTACTGGGGCGCCGAGGTGAT
>JAMFRN010000009.1 GCA_026224805.1 Nevskia soli | reverse complement strand
GCCTTCGCGCACCGAGTGGTCGCGCGAGTAGAGCAGGTTGTGCTTGATGCCGCGCACGGTGATGGGCGATTTGGCGGCAATGCGGCGGGCGAGTTGCTCCACTTGCGCCATCAGTTCCTCGCGCGTGGCATAGGCCTGGCCGACCAGGCCGATGTTCTGCGCCTTGCGGCCGTCGAAAGTCTCGGCGGTGTAAGTCAGCTCGGTCAGTTGCGGCAAGCCGATGACGTGGCGCAGGCGTTGCAGGGTGCCGACATCGGCGGTGACGGCGAGATCCACTTCCTTGATCGAGAATTTGGCATCGCCGATGCAGTAGCGCATGTCGCAGGCGGCGATCAGGTCGATGCCGGCGCCGATGCAGGCGCCGTGCACGGCGGCGATCATCGGCACGCGCAGGCGCTCCACGCTGTTGAAGCAGTCTTGTGCATGCAGGATGAACTTGCGCACGTTCTCGCGGGCCCGCGCCGGGCAGCCCTTGCTGCCGGCCATCTGGCCGACGTGGGCCAGCGCCTCCATGTCGATGCCGGCGGTGAAATGACGGCCTTCGCCGCAGAGGATCACCACCCGCACCTGCGGCTGCTCGTCGAGCCAGGCCACCGCCCTGGGGAATTCATCCCACATGGTCAGGGAGAAGGCATTGGCCTTGTCCGGGCGATTGAGGCGCAGCCAGGCTAGGTTGTCCTGCAGGTCGATCTTGAGAGTCTGGAATTCCATGATGTCGACGCGGTATCCGCGTGCTGTCTCCTCTTGTGGTCTTGCCCAATCTTGAATGTTTTGAACGCCGGCCGGTAGGGCCGCGTGTCATGAGGGCTTCAAGCAGCGTCCGTATCATCGCCCCGAAATTCAGGGGAAAAATAATGACAACGAACAAGGCTCGGTGGATTCGTGTGACGTCCTGCGGCTTCCTGGCGCTGGCCGGTTCAGCCGCCCTCGCGGTACCGGCGGCGCAGGCCACCCAGCTGCAATGGCTGAACGGCGACACGCACGTTCACGACGATCATTCCTCCGACGGCAGCTTCCTGCGCCAGACCATCGGCCAGGGTTCCCCCGGCAACCTCTCCGTCGCCGGCCAGATCCTGGAAGGCGAGCTGATGGGGCTGGCCTTCATGCCGCTGACCGATCACCGCACCTACGACCAACAATACGATCCGCTGTGGCAGTCGAGCAAGCTGCTGCTGGTGCCGGGCGAGGAAGCCAATGGCAGCCCGCATGCGACGGTGCTGGGCGCCGTCGACAGCATCGTGCAGGGCGCGGTGCCGGCCGGGCAGAGCAGCGTGCAGATCGTGCAGCAGTCGCTGTGGGACGCGCACGCCCAGGGCGCTTCCTGGGGCACGGCGCACCCGGATGACGGGGAGCTGAACGGCGACGGCACGCCCAACGACAACGCCAGCGCGGTCGGCATCGACACCATCGAGGTGTGGAACCGCGCCAGCTCCCCGGATACCGAGATCGACTACGCCGAGACCCGCTGGAACCGCGGCTTCCGCAGCGGCATCGCCGGCGCTTCCGACGATCACTTCAAGGAGCTGTGGATCGCGTCGCTGGATCGCCCGGGGCGCTCCAACACCTCGGTCGCCGTGACCAGCCCCACCGTGCGCGGCATCGTGCAGGGACTGTGGGCCGGGCATACCCGCGTCAACGGCGGCGAGCTCTTCGCCCCGGTGGTGACGCTCGAAGCCGACATGAGCGGCAGCGGCAACTTCACCATTCTCAACGGCGACGAAGTCTTCGTTCCGGCCGGCACCAAAGGGCAGCTGCGCATCACGGTGAGCGACGCCATCACCACCAACGTGCTGCTGTACAAGTCGCCGGGCCGCTCCGCCGGCGCGCTGCAAACCTTTCATCCGACCAGCATCGTGCAGTCGCAGGAGTTCTACGCCAATATCGTCGCCGAGGCGCAGCCGACCTGGTATCGCGTCGAAGTGCGCGGGCCGGCCCTGCCGTCGGGGATCGAGACCAGCATGCTGACCAACCCGGCCGACCTGGCGGCGTTCCTGGAGCAGACGCTGCAGCTCGATGAGCTGCGCGCCCTCACCGCGCCGATCTTCATTTCACCTTCACCCGCCGTGGCCCAGCCGGAAATTCCGGCGCCGGCCGATCAGGGCCAGGCCGATGGGGCGCAGCTGGTGATCGGCAATACGGCGGCCTTCAGCGGCTTCCCCGACATCGCCGTGGACGGCGGCACCACGCATATCGTGTCCGAAGTGCATGGCGAAGCCAGCAGCGCGGTGATGTACCAGCGCAAGCTTGGCAACGGCGCTTGGTCCGCTCCGCTGAACCTGGTCCCGGCCTCGACCCAGGCGCGGTTCCCGAAAATCGTCGCCAAGGGCGGTGACGTCTGGGTGGTGTGGCAGGACGAGCGTGCCGGCGAGCAGCCGCATCGCCCGGCGATCTACCTGCGTCATTCCGCCGACGGCGGCGCCGACTGGGCACCGGAGCTGCAGCTGCGCTCTATCGCCGGGCGCGCCGAGCACCCCGTGCTGGCCATCACCGCCTACGGCCTGCCGCTGGTGGCCTGGCAGGAAATCAGCGCCGGCTATCCCTTCGACGTGATGGCGCAGATCGTCGGCGTCGACCCGGAGCCGGTCAATCTCAGCCGCGCCGGCAAGTCGTATCACGCGGCCGACCTGGTCGATACGCGCTCGGCCCTGTACCCGGCTTCGGTGTGGCCGACCGTGGCCGTGGCCGACGATGGCAGCATGGCCGTGGGCTGGCAGGACGACCGCACCGACCAGGACCCGCTGTGGACCGGCGGCCTCGGCTACGGCAACGGCACCGATCCCGACAACTGGCAGATCATGGCCAGCACCCATGCGGCATATTCCGACAGCTGGAACGCGCCGGTGAGCCTTGGCGCCAACACCCAGGCCGACCGCCATCCGACTCTGACCTACACCAATACCGGCCGCCTGGTGGCAGCCTGGGACAGCAAAGCCCTGGAGTCCTCCGGCGCCAATCTCGAAGTGCTCAGCGCCTGGTCGGCGAACGGCGGCCTGAGCTGGACCGCACCGGTAGCGGTGGGCTATGACGCCGCCGCAATGAGCCAGTGGCCCAAGCTCGGCCGCGGCAGCGACGGCCAAGCGCAACTGGTCTGGTACGACTCGCGCTCCGCCGACTGGCGCTGGCGCGTGATGACCGCCGAGTTGGGCGAAGGCGGCAGCTGGAGTGCGGGCCACATGCTGCCCAGCAAGGGCAACAACACCTGGCCGGCCCTGAACAGCGGCGCCATCGTCTTCGCCGGCACGCGCAATGCGCAGCGCCTGCAGCGGGATCACACGCAGCAGATTTTCTATATCGCGGGATTCCGCTGACGCGGCGCCTGCTTGCGCCTCCGGCGCGACGGTTTGATCAAGCCCTTCCGGCGACAGATGCCGCTGGAAGGGCTTGGGGCTGGCTCTCTGAGTGCAGCGAAGAATCTGTTTTAGAGACGACTGCGACTCAAGGTTTCACAGGCAACGCATAACTTCCGGTGACATGCGCGACCAGCGTCTCCGGCTCCGCCGCGGAATACAGCAGTGTCTCCATCACCGCCAGCCGTCGCCCCAGCTTGAGCATCTTGCCCTCGCCGATGATGTCCCCCGGCTTGGCCTTGGCCAGGAAGTTCATGTTGAAATTGGCCGTCACCGCCATCAGTTCAGGGCCGATGTGAGACAGCACCAGCGCATACATCACCAGATCCGCTGCCGTGAACAGCGCCGGTCCGGACAGCACATTGCCAGGACGCAGCATCGAATCCCGGTAGGGCAGCCGCGCGCGGACATAGCCCGACCGCACTTCCTCGATGGCAAGTATTTTTCTTTTCGCGGCGAAGCCCAGATGAATCAAGTCCTCGACCTGCTGGGCCGTCAGTTTCGGTTCCATGGGCAGTGGCAAGTAGAGCCTATGATTTGTTGGGGAAAATGGCGCGCCCGACAGGAATCGAACCTGTGACCCTCGGCTTAGAAGGCCGATGCTCTATCCAACTGAGCTACGGGCGCATACTCAAAAAACGACACATCCTAATACGCGACCAAAAATACCTCTAATAAGAACCTGCGGCCTGTCGCTTAGAAGGCGACTGCTCTATCCACCTGAGCTACGGGCGCTTTTTTCCATTTTAAGCGATTCGAGACGAGCCCTACCTACTCGCTGCGCCGAACCTCGGCAGCGTTGCGCCCTTCGGCAAGTATCTTCTGAACCAGCGCTTCGAACACGACGGCCGGGAGCTCCCCGTAGGCATATTCTCCAACCGATGTCGGCGCCAGGTCCGGCCCCGGCCAGAAGAAGCTGTTGACCTCCGTCGCCATGACCCAATATTTTTCTTCATCGAGGCCCAGACGGCGGTGAGTGGCGGGCGTGAGCGCGATGGCCTGGTCGGGGTTCGCGGGTGAGGTGTGCGTGATCGGCGCCACCGTCACCACCTTTTCGCCGTCCACCTCCTCGACGCAGAGCACTACGACGCAAGGCCGGTGCTTCTGACCTTCGATCTGGCCGCGATCCGCTTCGCGCTTCCATAGGTATGCGTAGCGAATAACCAGGCCGGGGATCGGGACCGGGTAATCGGCCACGCGCTACGCTTCGTCGTTGAAGGCCGCCGCCTGGGGCGATGGCCGCGCGGCGGCGATGGCCTCGCGCAGGCTGGCCGGCAGCCGATCAGTCGAGTACACCCGCCGGTCCTGACGGCGCAGGCGCTCGTACTCCGCCGGCGACAGCATCACCAGCTGGGGGCGGCCGTAGGTTTGCACGCACACCGGCTCGGTCTGGACAATCTGCGCAATGGAGCCGAATTTCTTGGCGACATCGCTGCTGTTGAAGAATTGCATGGCACTACCTCCTGTGTGCCGTATGTTACGGAATATCCGTAATATACGCAATTGGCTGTCCATATCCGACCTCCTTTTAGGCCAGCCGCCGCGCCAAATCCTCGGCCCGCAGATGGGTGTAGCGCTTGAGCATCTGCAGGGTCTTTTGGTCGGTGACCGCCGACAGGGCCATGACATCGTTCCCGAGTCGTTCCGCGAGCCGGCTGGTCGCTTCGTGGCGCAGATCATGCCAATGCAGGTTTTCCAGCCCGGTCCACTTGCAGACGCGGCGGAAGGCCTGCGACAGCGCCGGCCCCCTAATCCGCAGTACAGTGCCGCCACGGATCGGGCGGACCAGCTGCGACAGCAATTCGATAACCCGGCTGCTCAGCGGCACGTCACGGGGGTCACCGTTCTTGGTCAGGTGCAGGCGCGCAACCTGGCGGTTCATGTCCACGTCGGTCCAGGTCAGGCTGCACAGTTCTTCGCGGCGCATCGCCGTCTCGACAGCCAACTCGATCGCGGTCGGCAGCATCTTGCAGCGGGAAGCGCGCGCCGCTTTCAGCAGGCGATCGAATTCGCCTGGGGTGAGCCGCCGGTCGCGGGGCCGTCCCATCGCCGGCAGACGGATCTGCGACACCGGGTTTCCGGCCGGCAGGTAAGCGACCATGCGCTCTTTCTCGATTGGCTTGATGCCCTTGAGCCTTTCAAGATCCTGGCGCACTTTCCAGAGATCGACTGCCTCCTGCATGCGCAGGCAACTCTCCGGAGTCGTGTTTTGAGCAAGAGGCCCAATCGGGTCCCCTACGATGCACTCACTCACACACACCGTTCCGGCAAAAACGACCTCATATTAAGGGTTCGAGTCCTGCCGGGCGCGCCATTTCTCCGCTATTACAACCACTGCACGGTTTAGGTTAGTTCAGCATGGCACTCACCCGTAGCTTCACCGAAACCGTCAAGGCCCGTGCGCAGGCCGACGTGGAATTCCGCCGCGAGCTGCTGCGCGAGGCCCTGGAAACGCTTCTCGAAGGCGAACTGAAGATGCGAAGGTGCAGCTGGACAAATTAAGGGTATGCGTATTGGCGTTGCGCCGTTCAGCCCGTAGTTGCTGGAACCATTGCTTTGCGTCAGCGGCGAGTCTTAACGCGCGGGGTACTGCGAAGGCAGTATCTTCGGTCGCGAGCGTCCTGATCAGTTCACGACCGCCGACCAGTTCGCGCAGATCGAGGGGAACCCACAACCTGAAGTAGAACGTGTCTCCTCGCCGAATGAGGAAGGGGGTCCGTCGCATTTTTCGCTGCGAGTGCCGCTGGGACACTCTTCTGTAGCAAACACCGAAAACCTGCGAAGAATCAACACTACTTCCCTGTAATCAGCAGCTTGAAAGTAATGGCGGAGAGGGAGGGATTCGAACCCCCGGACGGGATGAACCGTCAGCGGTTTTCAAGACCGCCGCAATAGACCACTCTGCCACCTCTCCGCAGCATGGACCGCGCTATTTTATTTCAAATGGCGGGACACAAGCCGTGCGCAGCGGGGAAAAAGCTCAAAAAAACGCAAAGAATCGATGATCCGGTCTCGAACTGGCCTCTTCAGCGCCGGCTTTGGCTATAATGCGCGCCCCGTGCCGAGATAGCTCAGTCGGTAGAGCAACTGATTCGTAATCAGTAGGTCGGAGGTTCGATTCCTCTTCTCGGCACCACTACCCCTTCCAAAGACGTTCGGCGAAGTCCCGGAAATCCTCCTAAAGCCACGTAATACGTGGCTTTTTTCGTCCAGACCCATCCAGAGTAGTCCGCCTACTGCCGCACGAATGTTGGGGTATGTAAGGGGGTGCAGGTTTCCAAGCTCGGGGTATACTCGGGGTACATGGACCAGCCCTCAAAAACCCGTCGCACGGCGCGGCGGCCGGGCCTGGAGGATTCCAGCGATGACCAGCAAGATTCATAGCCTCACCGACATGAGGCTGCGCAACGCCAAGCCAGCGGAGAAGCCCTACAAGCTCTTCGATGGCGCCGGCCTGTACCTTCACATTATGCCGGCCGGCGGTCGCTACTGGCGCTTCAAATACCGCTTCGGCGGCAAGGAGAAGCTGCTGGCCTTCGGCACCTACCCCGAATCCAGCTTGAGCGAGGCACGCGAGCGCCGGGACGAAGCGCGCGCCTTGCTGCGCGCCGGCAGCGATCCATCCTTTGTCCGCCGCGAACAGAAGCGCGCCGCGGAGCAAGGCGCGGTTAACACCTTCGAGGCGGTTGCGCGCGAATGGTACGGGAAGCGACTGCCGATCCTCGCGCCGGCGACGGCGGAGAAAATCATCCGAAGCCTGGAGCGCGACCTGTTTCCCTGGCTGGGTCAGCGGCCGATCGCCGAGATCACGGCGCCGGAACTACTCGCCACCCTGCGACGCGTCGAAGGCCGTAACGCCATTGAAACCGCCCACCGCGTGCACCAGTGCTGCGGTCAGATATTCCGTTACGCGGTCGCCACCGGCCGCGCCGAACGTAATCCTTCTGCCGACCTGCGCGGCGCGCTGGCGCCAGTCAAGACCACCCACCGCGCGGCGATTACCGAGCCGGACGGTTTTGCGGAGTTGCTGCGCGCCATCGACGGCTATTCCGGCTCGTTCATCACTGCTTCAGCCCTGCGTCTGGCCCCGCTGGTGTTCGTGCGTCCGGGCGAACTGCGCCAAGCCGAGTGGACGGAAATCGATCTGGAGCGGGCGGAATGGCGCATTCCCGCGGCGAGAATGAAGATGCGCGCCGACCACATCGTGCCGCTGGCGCAGCAAAGCGTAGCGATCCTGCGGGAGTTGCAACCCTTGACCGGTCAGGGCCACTTTGTGTTCCCAAGCCTGCGCTCGGTCAAGCGGCCGATGAGCGATAACACCATCAACGCCGCGCTGCGTCGTCTCGGCTACGACAAGACGCAGATGACCGGGCACGGCTTCCGTGCCGCGGCGTCGAGCATGCTCAACGAGCAGGGCTGGAACGGCGACGTGATCGAGCGCCAGCTTGCGCATGCCGAACGCAACAAGGTGCGCGCCGCCTACAACCGCGCCGAGCATTTGCACCAGCGGCGCAGCATGATGCAGGCTTGGGCGGACTACCTGGATGCGCTACGAGACGGGCGCAAGGTGGTCATCGGGCATTTCGGGCGAGCGGCTTAAGGCCATTGCACTACGCCGCTTTGCCCTAAAGCGGTTTTCCGAGGGTGGTAATGGTGAGCGCAGGGGTCGCGGACCCCTGCACCCCGGATCTGGACGCGTGGCCCAATAGTCGTTCCTCATCGTCCCAGGTAGTGCGTGGTTACCCCCTCCCGGCTGTGCCCTAGCTCCTCGGCCACGATCAGGCGCGCCGCTTGATCGGCGTCCCGGTCTACAGGACCGCCGCCGCGCACCGGCGAGTCCGCCCCGCTCAGGGCCGTGTAACGATCATTCGCGTATTGGTGCCGCAGGCCATGCGAGGTAATGCCGTCCTTGCGCGTGATGCCACTGGCACGCACCACTTGGTAGTAGTGATTCTTCCACTGGTGCAGCTTCCGGTTGGGATCGCTGGTGCTGGACGACAATGTCGCGCAAAAGGTTTTGGCGCGCTCCAGTAGCGCCCGCTGTTCCGCCGTGCGGATCGGCTCCACCCGGTCACGGCCGCCCTTTGTGCCGTGGGTGACGGACAGATACGTTCCCTTGTCGGCGACATAGGGCTTGAGTTGCATCGCTTCTCGGGCGCGCAGTCCGAATGCCGCTTGCAACTCCAGTTGCAAGGCCACGCGCGGGTCTTTGGCTCGGACTTGTTCGATCTTGGCGGTGATATCGATGCCCTTGGCTGACCAGCTGCGATCCTGGCTGGCGATGGACGAGCGCACAGCCACGCCAGCACCAAGGTAATGCTCCACCCGCTGCACCATACCGGATTTTCCGATCCAGTCCGAGAACGTCCGGAACACTGACAGGTTGTTCTGAATGGTGGAGGCCGACAGGCCCCGCGCCTGCCAGCCCTGGACCAGCGCTTCCACATGCTTGCCGCGCAAGCTCTGCACCGCATCGAGCCGGTAGCCCAACTGGCGCAACTCGGAGAAGCCGGCGTACAGCACGTCCGCCCGCTTGTCCTGGGTCGCGTAGCTGGCGACTGTGCCGTCCTGCTTGGCGCCGTTGTGCTTCTTCAGCTCGGCCGCGAGCGAGGCTT
>JAMFRN010000067.1 GCA_026224805.1 Nevskia soli | reverse complement strand
GCCTGTGAACGCTAATTTGATCGCTGCGACGACCTCTGGAGGCGTCCAGCGCACGGAGAGAGGAGCGCGATGTACTCAAAGTACATAAGCGACGAACGACGCCGCGATGGGCGTCTCCAGAGGCCGTCCCGGAGGGTTGCGCCCAAAATTGCGCCATGCGGCGTTGTCGCCCTCGGCCATGGATTCACCATGGCCAGCGGGCTCCGCCTTGCCTGGCCCGATTTTGGACTGCAACGCAGCGATCAAATTAGCGTTCACAGGCCCTAGCGTTCCAGTTCATCCAGGGTTTTCGGCCAATTGCTTTTCAGCAGGCGTGACAGGGCGCGATCCGCCAGCAGGCGGCCTTCAGTCTGGCAACGCGCGCAGTAGTTGGCCTCGTTGTCGGCGTAGACAATGCGCTGCACCGGCGCGCCGCAAACCGGACAGGCCTGCTTGTAGCGGCCATGCACGGCCATCTCGGGGCGGAATGCCGTGACCTTCTCCGGCCAGCCGCTGCCGGCTTCGGCGCGCAACCGCTCGGTCCACTCGGCCAGCACGGCGCGCGTGGCGTCGAACAGGCGCTGCATTTCCCCGGCGTCGAGCGCGCGCGTCTGCTTGAAGGGCGAGAGTTGCGCGCGATGCAGGATCTCGTCGGAGTAGGCATTGCCGATGGCGCTGAGCACGCCAGGATCGGTCAGTGCGCGTTTCAGCGTGTGGTTCTCGCGCCCCAGCGCCGCGGTGAATGCGGCAAGACTGGCCTGCGGCACTTCCAGTCCGCCACGGTCGAAGGCCTTGAGATTTTCCCGGCCCGCGACCAGATGCAGCGCGGCGCGGCGTTTGCTGCCGTGCTCCACCAGCAGCAAGGTGCCGCGTTCAAAATCGAAAGCGGCCAGGCCAGAGCCTTTCGGTATGGCGGCCGCGGGCTTCTTCCAGTGCAGCCGGCCGAGGATCATCAGGTGGATGACGGCGAAGTGTTCGCCTTCGAACTCGAAGACCAGGCGCTTGCCGATGCGCGATGTGCCTTTCAGCCGGCGCTGCGCGAATGCCGCCGTTGCCGGCTCCACCGTGCGCAGCACGAATGGATTGCCGATGCGCAGGCGCAGCAGCGGTGCCTCCAGCGCGCAGGCTTCGATGCGCTCCAGGTAAACCGTCAGGTCCGGCAATTCGGGCATGGTCGCGCCGGGTCATTGGCCTGCCGCAGTGTAGCCCTGCACACTGCTGAAGGATAAGCGTCTGCCTGGCGGCGGATGCCGTTAACGCGCCGTGTGCGCTCCGCGTCGAACTGCCAGGCCAGGCCGTATTCGGCTGCGCTGTAGACCAGGAATTGTGGAAAGCGCGGGTCCGCCTGCTGCCGGCAGGTGACGAGCACATTTCGTTCCAGATCGATATGGCCGAAGTCGTAGGCGACATCCGGGAGGCTCAGGCTGTGCGCCAGGGCGTCGGTATCCCGTTCTTTCAGATAACTGCGCAGGAAGAACGCGGCGGCGCCGAATGGCTGCGTCATCACCCGGTACCAGTATGGGCCCTGCTGCCGCTGCCAGCGCTGGAATACGACTGGGCCCAGCACGATGGCGCAGCGCTCGCCGCTGCGGAACAGGAGCGGACGCATCGCGCCCATGACCGGGGCGCCTGCCTCGCATGCGGCGATCTCGCCCATGGCTTCGCAGGGCGCCGCGGCGCTGCGCTGGAAATACAGCCGGCGGCGATGCGTCGGGCGACTGCGCCCGGCCGCCGTTGCTTCGCGCCAGCATTCGTTGATCAGCCATTCGCCGGTGACGAAGCGCAGGCATTCGCTGGTGCGCGGGACGGTATCTGCAACAACGCTGTCCATCGTTGCCGCCGGCGGAATGGACGCCGCCGCGATGGCTTGCAGGATCTGCGGGGATGACATGGCGCGACTCGATGCGATCGGGCGGAATTGCCCCAGCGCCGATGCTAGGGATCGCGTGTGCCGGGCCGATGCGGGATTTGTGCAAAAAATGTGGAATCGGTCGCTGCTTACGGTGCGGACAGGAACGATTCCAACGCCTGGTTGAAAGTGTTCACATTCCACAGGTTCATCGCATGCGAGGCGCTGGCGATGGTGGCGCGCCGGGCCTCGGGCCACAGCGCAGCGAGTGCGTCGAGCAGCGACGGATAGGGCGCCGGGCTTTGTGCGCCACCGATCAGCAGTGGCGGCCGGCGCAGCTGCGGCAGGGTTGCGGCGGTGACGGTGTCGTAAGACTCCGCGGCTTGGCCGAGCAGGGTGTTGGCATTGTCGTGCATCATGCGCTTGAGCCAGGGCACCATGCGCGCCCAGGTGCCCGCGCCGCTGACCGTGTCGATGAACAGCGACAGGCCGGCGTCGGCATCCCCGGCCCGGATCAGGGCCAGCGCGCGCTGGCGGAAATCGCTGCGGTTCAGGTCGGTCGGCGGCGCGCTGTCGGCCGGACCGCCGACCGGACCGATGTCCAGTCCCGGCTCCGCCAGCACCAGGGAGCGCAGCAGCGCGGGATGCTGCCGCGCCAGCCGGTAGGCCACGCTGCCGCCGCGCGAATGGCCGACCAGGTCCACCGGCCCTGCATCCAGCGCGGTGATGAAGGCGGCGAGATCGTCGCTATGTTGCTGCAGCGAGAAGCCCTGGTCGCCGCCGTCCCAGCTTTCCGGCCAGTAGTGGCGCAGGCTCACGGCGATGACGCGGCGCTGCGCGCCCAGCGGCTCCATCTGCGGCCGCCAGAAGCGGTAGTCGCAAAGGCTGCCATGCACCAGCAACAGGGGAGGGCCGCTGCCTGCCTCGACGTAACTCAGGTCGTAGCCGTTGCTGCGGATGGTCCGGAGGGTGGAGACTGTGGGCACGGGCTGGCGCGGCAGGGCTGGAAGCGGCTGGTGGGGCCAGTTTATCCGCGGATGAATCCGTAACGCCAAGTCGCTGCATCCAACTGCCGACATTGGAGCGGCGCCTTCCAGGCGCCGCCGCCACCGGAGCGTCGAGGTCGCCATGAATCACATCAATGCCAGGTTTCTATTCCTGTTGCTGGCCATATCGTTTTCGGCGTGTGTGCACGCCGCGTCCAGCCGTCACGGCTTCTTGCTGTTCGACAGCGGTGCAGTGTCGCTGAAGAACGGCAACGTGGTGATCAAGATCAAGGGTCACGACCGCGCGCAGGTCAGCGGCGAGGGCAAGCTCAACATCGGCGGCGCCGACGTGGCGGTGACACCCCAGGCGCAGGCCGCGCTGGCTCAATACAACGCCGACGGCGTGGCCTTTACCGATCAGGCGAAGGACCTGGGTGTGGAAAGCGCGGATTTCGCGCTGCATACCATCGGCGAGGTATTCAAGGGCCTGTTGCACGGCACCGCCGACGTGGCTGGCAGCGAAGCCGATCGGGGGGCTCAGGTGATCGACGCGAAAGCCAGGCTGTTGTGCCAGCGCCTGGACGAATGGCGCAAGGCGCAGGATGTGGCGGCGCAAGCCGTGCCCGAGTTCAAGCCTTATGCGGTTATCGGTGCGGACGAGGCCAGGGACTGCGATGCCGATTGGAAGGACTCGCCGCCTGCTCCATCGACTTCGAGCCCGAAAAACTCCAGTTAGGGTCCGGGCAGGGCCCAATTCACGGCCAGGGGTCAATGATCGGTAGCGCACATTTGGCGGCTTGAATGAACTGTCAGGCCATGAAGCGGTCCATTGAGGGACGAGCGGGGAAGCTTCCGCAAGCGGGTGACGGTGTGTCATCTGTCCGTCCGGCTGGATTTCCAGCATTTGCAAATGTCTCATTTCATGGAGGAAGTCAATGGACACGCTGAAGAATATCGCATTCGCCCTGGGCATCGTCGCTGTGGGCGCCTCTCTCGGTGCATGCAACAAGAACGAGGCGCCGGCTGCAGCGTCTCCCTCGACTACTTCGGCCACCCCGGCGGATAGCATGTCGTCCTCATCCAGCAGTTCCTCGGGTGGCGCCGCGACGGGTGGTTCCTCGTCGGGTGCCGGCAACAACTAAGGCGGCTCGCGGCAAATCAATCCGGGTCAAGGCGGATCGCTGCGGCGATCCGCTTTTTCGTGTGGCTTTGGATGGGGCCACGTGACTGGTGCATGGCCCGGCGTCATCGTTTATTTTCCGAATTTGCATGTCTTCCCGCCGCGGTTAGCCCTGCGGCGCGTGGCGATGGCCGCAAAGCCACCCCCGTGCGCCTTACACTTGTCCGGCGAACTTTCGGAGAAGACATGAAATACAATACCCTCGACTGGTCGGTCACCGACCGCGTCCTCACCCTTACCCTGAACCGCCCGGAACAGCTCAACTCCTTCACCGTGGAGATGGCCAACGAGCTGGTGCACGCTTTCGGTCGTGCCAACGAAGACGATGCGGTGGGCGCCGTCGTCGTCACCGGCGCCGGCCGCGCCTTCTGCGCCGGCATGGACCTGACCAGGGCCGGCAACGTGTTCGGCCTAGACGAATCGCTGAGCCCCAGCCTGGACGACATGAACGAGCGCCTCGACGATCCGGCGATCTTCAAG
Source organism: Nevskia soli (assembly GCA_026224805.1). Lineage (GTDB taxonomy): Bacteria > Pseudomonadota > Gammaproteobacteria > Nevskiales > Nevskiaceae > Nevskia > Nevskia soli_A. The sequence continues at coordinate 43,469 of JAMFRN010000067.1, read as the reverse complement.
GGCCTGCGCGACACCGGCGGCCGCGTCACCCTGTCCATCTTCGACTGCAAGAAGCCGGTGATCGCCGCAATCAATGGCCCCGCGGTCGGCATCGGCGCCACCATGACGCTGGCGATGGACGTGCGCCTGGCTTCGGAGAAGGCGCGCATCGGCTTCGTCTTCGGCAAGATCGGCATCGTGCCGGAAGCCTGCTCCTCTTGGTTTCTGCCACGCATCGTCGGCATCGCGCAGGCGCTGGAGTGGACTTACAGCGCCGACATCATCGATGGCGAGGAAGCCAAGCGCGGCGGCCTGGTCAAAGCGGTCTATGCGCCAGACCAGTTGCTGGCCGAGGCCTACAAGCTGGCGCACAAAATCATCGACAACCGCTCACCCGTGGCCATCGCCCTGACCCGCCAGATGATGTACCGCAACACCGCGCAGCCGCACCCGCTGGAAGCGCATAAGGTCGACTCGCTGGCGGTGTACTACACCAGCCTGCAGGACGGCAAGGAAGGCGTGAAGTCGTTCCTGGAGAAGCGCCCGCCGGAGTTCAAGGGCAAGGCCTCGGAGATGCCGCCGTTTTATCCTTGGTGGGTGAGCTGAAAAAACGATGACTCAATGTCATCGTTTTTTCAGCGAACGCCCGGCCATGGATGGCCGGGCAGGGGGGGCATTAGTCGGGTGATGTCTCGCCAGGGATGGCCGGGATGAGGTTGCTAGGGAGGCCGCTTTGAGCTTTTCGCTCCTTAGTAAAAGAACCGCGCCGCTTTTTTCGACCGCGCGCCCCTTACCCCAACCCCTCCCCACATTCGTGGGGAGAGGGGGTAGTTCTGACGTGGGGAGAGAGGGTGGTTCAGATGGAACTTCAGATCCCCGCGAAGTAGCTCTTCGCCGCTTTCACCACACTGCCGACGTCCGCCTCCGCCACATCCAAGTGCGTCACCAGTCGCGCGCCATAGACTCCCTGTATCAGGATGCCGTGCTGTTTCAGATGCAGTTCAAGCGGTGCGCAGTGCTCTTGCGGGAGTTGCAGGAAGACCATATTGGTCGCCTGTCCGGTCACCTTGATTTCACCGATCTGCCGCAGTCCCCGCGCCAGCGCCGCGGCATTGGCGTGATCCGCGGCCAGGCGTTCGACGTTGTGATGCAGCGCGTAGAGGCAGGCGGCGGCCAGCACGCCGGACTGGCGCATGCCGCCGCCCAGCACCTTGCGCCAGCGATGCGCACGGGCGAGCAGCTCCTTGCCTCCCACCAGCACCGAGCCGACCGGGGCGCCGAGGCCCTTGGAAAAGCAGATCGAAACGGAGTCGAAGGGCGCGCAGATTTGCTGCAGGGAGACGCCTGAGGCGACCGCGGCATTAAACGCCCGCGCACCGTCCAGGTGTGTGGCCAGGCCCTTGCTCCTGGCGAGCTGCGTCGCCGCTGCTACATAGCCGGCCGGCAGCACCATGCCGTGCAGGGTGTTCTCCAGCGCCAGCAGGCGGGTGCGCGCGAAGTGGGCGTCGAGCGGCTTGATGGCGGCGGCGATCTTTTCCAGCGGCAGCGTGCCGTCGGGTGCATTCTCGATCGGCTGCGGCTGGATGCTGCCCAGCACGGCGGCGCCGCCGCCTTCGTGGCGATAGGTATGGGCCAGCTGGCCGACCAGGTATTCGTCGCCGCGCTCGCAATGCGCCATCAGCGCGGCGAGGTTGCTCTGCGTGCCGCTGGGAAAGAACAGGCCGGCTTCCTTGCCGGCGCGTTCCGCCGTGGCGGCCTGCAGTTTGGCCACGGTGGGATCGTCGCCCCAGACGTCGTCGCCGACTTCGGCGTCGCTCATCGCCTTGAGCATGCCGGGCGAGGGGCGGGTCACGGTGTCGCTGCGCAGGTCGATCATAGATTCGCGGGGTCTGGCTTCGGTTGCGGATTGGAGAGAGGCGACTCTAAGCGATCAGGGCCGTTCGGGTCTGCCTTTCCCGGGAAAAAGTGTACATGAACCGCTCGTCACGAAGCCGCTGCCGCCTGGCCGCGCAGTCTGTTCAGCCCCGGTAAATCGGAGGAGTCTTATAACGGAGTCACCGTAGCCGAATGAGTGAGGGAGAGTGTCATGAATGCAGGCATACGCAGCATCATCGCCGTCAGCGCAGTGCTGCTGTTTCTCAGCCTGCGGCTGCTGGCGGTGTTAAAGCTCGATCGCCTGCTGCTGCTGCACATTGCCGGCGGTTCGCATCTGGCCTCGCTGGCGCCGGCGGAGAACCTGGAGCGCCTGTAAGCGCAGCGGCCCCCGGTGATCACGGGGGCTGTTTTGATCGCGGCAGTTGACCCGGTGGTGCTTTTACGGAATGGTGGGCTCCGCTCAGGCTCCACAGGAATGCTCCGCCATCATGATCACGGTCCATCATCTCAACAACTCCCGCTCGCAGCGCGTGCTGTGGCTGCTGGAAGAGCTGGGTCTGCCTTACCAGATCAAACACTACCAGCGCGACGCCCAGACCATGCTGGCGCCGCCCGAGTTGCGCGCGGTGCATCCGCTGGGCAAGTCACCGGTGATTACGGATGACGGCAACACCGTGGCCGAGTCGGGTGCGATCATCGAGTACCTGCTTGGGCGTTATGGCAACGGCCGGCTGATCCCGGCGGCCGGCACCCCCGAGCGGCTGCGCTACACCTACTGGCTGCATTACGCCGAAGGCTCGGCCATGCTGCCGCTGCTGCTCAAGCTGATTTTCGGCCGCGTCGCCACCGCGCCGATGCCGTTTTTCGTCAAGCCCATCGCCCGCGGCATCGTTAAGAATGTGCGCGGCGCCTTCATCGATCCGCAGCTCAAGCTGCACCTGGGCTATATGGAGAGCGAGCTGGGCAAGAGCACCTGGTTCGCCGGCGAGGAATTCACCGCCGCCGACATCCAGATGAGTTTCCCCCTGGAAGCTGCCGCCGCGCGCGGCGGGCCGGATGCCGGTGCGCCGAAGCTGACTGCGTTCCTGCAGCGCATCCACGCACGGCCTGCCTACAAGGCCGCGCTGGAAAAGGGCGGGGTCTACGAGCTACTGAGCTAGCGCTTTGGCGCGGCGCGGCGGGATCGCCGCTGGCGCGACCGTTGCAGCTGCTGCATCTTCTTCATCGAGGTGCAGCAGATCCCAGCGGCCGAGATAGGGCTGCCAGGCGGCATACCAAAGGCCGCGGCCGAGGAGCTGCATCACGACGTAGGCTTCGTCCAGTTGCGCCGTGACGGCGTGGCCGCCGGGTGTATCGTGCAGGTGCCGCAGGCCCTGCTCCGCCACGATGGTGCCAGCCGGCAGCGGCAGCGAGCGGCTCTTGTACGGCCCGTCCGCATGAGCGGAGGCAGGGTTCAACCATAGTCGCAGCATCTTCAGCATGGCTTGATCGGAAATGGCCGCGGGCGGCCCATGTGCTATATGGCGGCAAAAACAGCGCTTGATTCAGCCGGCCGCGATGGACGGCGGCGTGGACCCGACAAGCCCGTCAGCAAGGCCCCATTTGGGTGCCGCACCGCGGCCACCGCATAATTCCCCGCAGGCCAAAGGCGGAATCACCCATGCAAGCTGTCGATCCGGATTACGCAAGGCGTGTGCGCGACAGTTTCGCCCGCCAGGGCGCCATGTCCCATCTCGGCGCGGTGCTGCACAGCGTGGAGCCGGGACGGGTGGAGATCGATCTGCCGTTTCGGCCGGAGTTGAGCCAGCAGCATGGCTTTTTTCACGCCGGCATGGTCAGCACCGTGGCCGATTCGGCCGGCGGCTACGCGGCGTACACCCTGTTCCCCGCCGACAGCTCGGTGCTCACCGTGGAGTTCAAGGTTAACCTGATCGCGCCGGCCGACGGCGAGCGCGTGCGCGCGGTGGGGCAGGTGATTCGCAGCGGGCGCACGCTCACCATCTGCGAGTTGAAGGCCTATGTGCTGAAGGGGGATAAGGAGACGCAATGCCTGCACGGCATGGCCACCCTGATGTGCCTGATGGGCCGTAGCGATGCGGCTAAGAGCTTATCCGCGGATAAGCTCTAATCGTTGAAGTAGCGCGCTTGCAGGTAGGCCAGATAGTCCGCGTCCACCGACACGATGGACTGGCGCAGGCGCTGAAACAGCTCCTGATAGCTGAGCGACTGGAAGCCCAGCTCCGCACCGACGCGCCCGGCGAAGCGCTCGATTTCCTTGCGATGCTCCCGCGCCGCCGGCCCGCTCCAGTCGTAATAGAGGTAGTACAGGCCGATGCCGCCGTCGCACTGCGTTGCCATGCCCAGCGCGTGTTTGAGCAGTTGCGTGGCGTAGAAGTAGCGGTAGCGGGTGCGGCCGTCCTGAAGCTCCTCGGCCAGGCTCTGGCAGCCGGGCAGGCCGCGGCTGCTCCATAGCTTCGCCTCTGGCGGAAAATATTTGTCCTTGAAGCGGATCTTGGCCGGACGGCGCGGCAGGTGCCATTCGGTGAACTTGCTTTCGATGCCGATGGTGCGCCCGCCGGCGAGGGCGATGGCGACATCCACACTGGGCGGCGTGCCCTCCGGGCTGATCGGAAAGCGTGCTTCGAAATCGATGCGCTGCGCGCTGCCTTCGATGCCCAGGGCGGCCAGGAGCGGCGTCGGATTGCGTTCCACCCAGTGCTCGAAGACGTTGACCGCCAGCGCCGCCGAGGAAAACAGCGCGCGCAGCTTGGCGGGGTAGCGTGGGTATTCCTTCAGCTCGGCCGCTTCTTCGGCCAGGAAGGCGGCCAGCGTGCGCGGCGACATCGGCAGGCGCAGATTGGCGTCGACGCTGTCCAGATAGCCCGACGCGATCGGCCGCAGGCCGGCGCCCAGCGCCCATGCCTTCTGCTGCGCGACGATGCGGGAACGGATGGACACGGAGTCGGCGCGCTTCAGGCCCGTGCTTGCGGCGGCGTGAGGAAGGGCAGGGCCAGGGCGCGGTAGATCTGCTGCTTGCATACCAGGCGCGACACGGCCAGGGCCAGGAAGGAGGTGGCCAGCATCGGCAGGATCAGGGCGTGGTCGTCGACCATTTCCATCACGATCACCGCCCCGGTCAGCGGCGACTGCGTCACCCCGGTGAAATAGCCGGCCATGCCCAGCACCACCATGGTTTCCAGCGGCGCCTGCGGCACCAGCGGGGCCAGGTCGGCGCCGAGCCCTGCGCCGGTAGCCAGGGAGGGGGAGAAAATGCCGCCGGGGCTGCCGGTGAGATAAGAGGCCAGCGTGGCCAGCCATTTGTAGGCCGGGAACAGCAGGCCCGGGTCGGCGCGGCCGGTGAGCAGGCCGCGCGCCTGGTCGTAGCCCGTGCCGTAGGTGCTCCCGTGCGAGAGCAGGCCGATCAGCGCCACCACCAGGCCCAGGGCGAAGGCCAGCGCGATCGGCCGCTGCGCCGCCAGGGCGGCGAGCCGCCGGCTGCCGCCGATCAGCGCGGTGGCGAAGAGGCCGCCGCCGAGTCCGCCGCCGAGCCCGCACAGCACCACGCCCAGCCAGGCGCCGGCGGTTGGCAGATGGGCATTGGCGACGCCGAAATAAGTGTAGTTGCCGAGCAGGGCGGTGCTGACCATGCCGGCCAGGATCACCGCGGTGAGCAGGGTGCCGGTGGTGCGCTCTTCCATCGAGCGCGCCATCTCCTCCACTGCGAAGACGATGCCGGCGATGGGCGTGTTGAAGGCGGCGGCGAGACCGGCCGCGCCGCCCGCCAGCACCAGGGCGCGGCGCAGGTAATCGTAGGGGAATTTCGCAAAGCGCCCGAGCGCGTCCATGATCGAGGCGCCGACATGCACGGTCGGCCCTTCGCGGCCGACCGAGGCGCCGCCGAGCAGGACCAGCAGGGTCAGGGCGATCTTGCTCACGGCGATGCGCAGCGACAGCAGGCGCGAGCGGTCCGCCGTTTCCGGCAGGTCGAGCGCGGCAATGGCCTGTGGAATGCCGCTGCCGCGGGCGCCGGGAGCGAAGCGCTGCGTCGCCCACACCGCCAGGACAAAGCTCAGCGGGGTGATCAGCGGCGCCGCCAGCGGCCAGCGCGCGATGAAGCGGGCGTGGACGTGGATGGCCCAGTCGCAGGCCTCGGCGAAGCCCACCGCCACCAGGCCGACGGCGATGGCGCCGCACCAGAACACGGCGCGGGTGCGCCAGTGGCGCAGCAGGCCCAAACGGTTCAGGCGCCTGGCCCAGTTCAATTGCGGAGAGTCCATCCCGCGCATGTTAGCGTCTGGGGCCGCCGCCGTCCTGATAGCGCGCCCCGGGTCGTTCAAGCGCCGGATGCTTCGTCCGCGGGCGAAGCATGCAGGCCGCTGCGGCCCTCAACATGGCGCTCCATATCGCCGAGCAATCCACCGTGTTCCAGTCACAGCAGCTGCAGTCGATCCAGATCCAGCCGAGCATTCTCTATTACGGCACGCCGGTGGCCCTGATCACCACGCTCAATGCCGATGGCTCGCCCAATATTTCGCCGATGTCCTCGTCCTTCGCCCTGGGCGATCGCGTGGTGCTCGGCATGGCGGAGGGCGGGCAGGGGCTCGACAACCTGCGCCGTACCGGCGAGTGCGTCATCAACCTGCCGTCACCGGCGTTGTGGCGCGCGGTGGAAAAACTCGCGCCGACCACCGGCAGCCGGCCGATGCCGCAATACAAGAATGCACTGGGTTACCGCTACGTGCCCGACAAGTTCGGCTGTGCCGGGTTGAGGCCGCTGCCCTCGCTGTGCGTCGGGCCGCCGCGCATCGCCGAGTGCCCCCTGCAACTGGAGGCGCGGCTGCTGGTCGCGCATCCGGCGCAGGCCGCGGACGCGCGGGAGCCGCCGCCGGATTTCTGCATACTCGAAACCCGGGTGGTGCAGACCCATGCCCACCGCGACATCGTCATCGACGGCAGCCAGCATGTCGATCCCCTGCGCTGGCAGCCCCTGCTCTATGTGTTCCGGCACTATTTCGGCACCGGAGCGCGTCTCGGGCGCACCTTCAAGGCGGAGTATTGAAGTCGGGTGACGCAAAAAAACGCGCCCCGTGCATTGGTGCACGGGGCGCGGGTTGCCGCTCTGCGAGTCGTGCGGAACATCCAGGCGGCCGCTTGTGGTTGCCCACGGGTACGCCTCAAGCATAAGCCATCCCGATGGGGAAGGGCAGGCCTCTCCGCGGGGCGCCGGGCACCGCCACGGAAGCCCGAGGGAACGGCCGCAATCGCGCCGCTGCGGCCATGCCGGCCGCCGACACAGGTGGCGCGCGGCGGCGACTGTGTTAGGGTTTCCCGTTATCAACACGCCCTTGCTCCGCGCCGTACGCCGGCGACGGACTTCCACCATGCGATGCGCCTCAACCCGTCGAATGCAGTGACATGAAACTCCAGATCGTCGTCCCCTGCTACAACGAGGAGATGGTGCTGCCGGAGGCGGCTCGGCAATTCGAGGCCCGGCGCCGGTATCGCGAAGTGAACCTGTATCAGCGCGGCATCCGGCCCGAACTTGCCCATGGCGGCGCAGCTGCCGTGCTTCGCCGGGATCCGGAATCGTGAAGCCGCGAGCTGACGGCTGGCGGCAACTGTTGCGGCACACCGCCCTGAAGTTCGCCGGCGTCGGCATGATCAATACGCTGCTCTGCCTGAGCGTGATCTTCGGCCTGAAGTCGCTGGCCGGCGTCGGCGACCTGCCGGCCAATATCGCCGGCTACCTGCTCGGCCTGGCCTGCAGCTTCGTGCTCAACCGGCGCTGGACCTTCGCGCATACCGACCGGCCGCTGCCGGCGCTGCTGCGCTTCCTGTTGGTGTTTTTGGGCTCATATCTGCTCAACATCGCCGTCGTGCTGGGTTCGATCCATCTGGGCTGCAACGGCTACCTGGCCCACATCGTCGGCATGCCGCTGTATTCGGTCGCTTTCTATTTCGGCTGCCGCTACTTCGTATTTCCGCGGGGCGCGTCGCGCGATACGGAGCCGGCGGCGGGAATTTCCTGATACCCGCTTCCTCCGATTCGCAGGGTCTACGGCTGCGCGGCGGCCTTGCCAGCGCTGGCGCAACCGGCGCTAATCGGCAATCCTATGCATCTCCATGCTAACCCCGCCTTCCATTCCCGCCATCCAGGATCGGCCGGCCGACACGGCGCCCGATCGTTCGGCCCGGCGGTTGCGTCGTGAACATGCGCTGCGCTGGATTTTCGGCGCCGTTCTGCTGATGCGCCTGCTGTTTCCGTTCTACAACTCGCCGCTTGGCCATCTGTTCTCCGATCCGGCGCGGCATTGGGAAAACGGGATGCGCTTCCTCGCTCCCACTTTCATGGGCAGCGGCGACCCGATCCTGTATCAGCTCTGGCTGTATCTGCTGATCAAGATCAAGGGCAATGTCGCGGCAGTGGTCGCCACCGGCACCGGCTTCCTCTGCGCGGCCATGCCGTACGGCTGGTATCGCGCCTTCAAGGAATTGCTGCCGAAGAGCTGGGCGCTGGGCGGCGCGCTGCTGATGGCACTGGTCCCCGGGTTCATCGGCGCCTATGCCTATTTCATGAATGAAACCCTGCTGCTGAGCCTGACCGGCTTCGCTTTCTGGGCTACGTTCCGGGCCCAGCGCAAGCGTACGGTGGGCGCATTCGCCCTGGCTTGCGCCTTCTGGCTCGCCGCCGGGTTCACCCGAACGGTGGCGCTGCCGATGGCGCTGCTGTGCCTGCTCTGCATCTGGTTGCCGCAGCCGCGGCGGCTGCCGAAAGCGGCGCTGGGCGTGGCGATGCTGCTGGTCCTGCTGATCCCGGCCGGCATGCATGGGCGCGTCAACCTCGGTTATTTCGCGCCCTTCGGCAATGGCTATCTCAATCCGATCTATCAGACCAGCGGCAACAAGGTGATCAATATCGACCTTGGTCCCAGGGGGCGCTACGAGTTCGGTTCGCCGAGTTTCTACAACCCGACCCTCTATCCATTCTCCGACTGGCTCACCGATCGCAGCGGCACCGTCTCCATCGCGGTCGACCTGAACCAGGGTCGCGCCGGCTGGATCGCCGAGAAGAAGCGCGTGGAGCTGGAGCGGACCTTCCCTGCGTGGCGCGGCTACTGGGAAAATTTCCTCTACCTTTCGTTTGGCCAATCCTGGCCGGACAACGATCGCAGTTACTTGACCGGCTGGTTGACGGTATGGACCCGATGGATCTGGCTGCCGCTGGTCCTGGTGCTGGCGGTCGGTGCCGCACGCGGCAAATTCCAGGGGCGCGAGTGGCTGCTGCCGCTATGCGGCCTTGGCATGTTCCTGTACCTCATGGTGCAACAGCAGGGTGTGATGGAGGGACGTTATCGCAAGCCCCTTGATCCGATCCTGGTCGCCGCGGCGGTGGTGATGACGTACCGTTTGACGCGGCGCACCAGGTCGCCGGCCGCGCCTGAATCCGTCGCCGAGACGCCACCGACGGTTTCCGCATGAGCGCATCGTTTCGCTACTACTTCCGCGTGCGCTATGCTGAATGCGATGCGCAGAAAGTGGTGTTCAACGCCCGCTACGGCTATTTCGTCGATCTGGGCTTCACCGAGTTCCTGCGCGCCCTCGGCTATGGCGAGGCCCTGGCCGATGGCGGCATCGACTTTCAGCTGGTGCGGCAGACCTTCGAGTGGAAGGCGTCCGCGCGTTACGATCAGGTGATCGAGCTGTCGCCGCTAGTCAAGCACCTGGGCAGCACCTCTTTCACGCTGTTCACCGAATTCCGCATCGCCGGCGAGGAACGGATCTTCGCCACCGCGGAGACCGTCTATGTGCATGTCGACGCATCGACCCTGGGCAAGCAGGCTTTGCCGGCGGCATTTCGCGCCGCGCTGGAGCGGGGCGCGCCTGGCGTGACCATCGATCATGCTGGCTATCTCAAATAAATGAGTCCCCGACCGGGAGGCAGTGACTTGCGCCGTTCGATGCTGCTGCTTGCCGCTGCGCTGGGTCTGGCCGCGTGCCAGCACGGCGCCGCCTCCCTGCCGGCCGCACAGCGGCCGCTGCCCGCGCAAATGCCCGCGGCGGAGCGCGCGCAGTGGCGTCACCTGCCGATGCAGGGCGCCGACAACTTCCGCGATCTCGGCGGTTATCTCACGGCCGATGGCCGCAGTATCAAATGGGGGCTGGTCTATCGCTCCAACGCGCTCAACAAGCTCGATGCCGGCGATCAGGCCTATCTCGAACGCCTGGGCGTGAAACGCATCGTCGATTTCCGCGCGCCCGATGAGGTGCAGGATGCGCCGGACCAACTGACGCCGCAGCTGACAGCAGCGGTGCAGCGTCTGCCGATCGAGTTCAAGGGACTCAACGTGCGCCAGTTCAGCAAGCGCATCCTGCACGGCGATACCGCCGGCCTGCGCTTCGATACCTTGCTGGTGGATGCCAACCAGGCCATGGTGCGGCAGTTCAGCCCGGTGTTCCGCGATTGGCTGCATGGCCTGGCGGCAGACGGCGGCTCGCCGCAGGTATTCCACTGCACCGCAGGCAAGGATCGCACCGGCTTTGCCGCCGCGGTGCTGCTGCTATCCTTGGGTGTGCCCAAAGATGCGGTGATGCAGGATTACCTCGCCAGCAATGCCTATCTGGAAGCCGGCAACGCACGCTCGATGCGCATGATCCGCATCTTCTCCCTGTTCCGCACCGATCCCGGTATCGTGCGTCCCCTTTTGATCGTCGAGCCGCGCTACCTGGATGCGGCGTTCGGCGCCATGCAGCAGGACTATGGCTCGATCGACGGCTATCTGCGCCAGGCACTGGGTGTCGATGATGCGTTCCGCGAGCAATTGCGCCAGCGCTTTCTGGAGCCTGCAACGGCGGCGTCGGCCAGCTGAGCGCATTTGCCGGCGCCGCAGTTTGAACTCCGGCGCTGCCCGGTGGGTCAAAGACGGCACACGTTCAAGGATGAACGGCTGCTGCCGCGCTATTGCGGCCCCGCTTGCAGATTGCGAGGGACATGCTCAAGCCAATACTTCTGGCGCCGCTGGGCGCCTTGCTGTCACTGACCATTGCCGGCTGCGCCACCGATCGGCAGACCGATCCGCCGCGCACCGCGACCGAGGAGCTGCTGGTGAGCACCGCGGTGGACCGTTCGGTGGAGCACATCAAATTCCAGTTGCCGTCCGACAGCAAAGTCTTTGTCGACACGCAGTATTTCGATATTGATGGCGTGGTGCGGCCCAAATACACTGTCGCCGCGGTGCGCGATCAACTGCTGCGCCTGGGCGCGCACCTGGTGGACGATCGCAAGGCCGCCGATGTCGTGATGGAGATGCGCTCCGGTGCCCAATCGATCGACTACAGCACCTTCCTGATCGGCATTCCAAGCTTCCCCCTGCCGATCCCGTTTACCGGAACCCTGACTTTTCCTGAGATCGCGTTCTTCAAGATCGACCGGCAGACCGGCATATCCAAGCTGGCGCTTACCGGCTTCAGCCAGAAGGAAGGGGCCCTGCTGGAATCGACTGGAGCGGAATACGGCCAATCGCAGAAGAAGAAAGTCATCATCCTGTTCGTGTCCTGGACCGATAGCGACGTCACTCCGCCCAAGCCCACGGACAGCAACGCCGCGCCATAGTCCCGCCGGGACCGCTGCGGCTTCAGGACGGCCTGCGCGTCTCCGCGGAATGCAGGTGTTGCAGCATGGTGCCGCGCAGCTCGTCGACCTTGCGGTGCAGTTGCTGCACGGCGATCTCGGCCTGTACGTTGATCTGGAATTCCTGGTCGGCCCGCAACCGGTCTTTCAGGCTCTGCCGGTTCTGGCTCATCATGATCACCGGTGCCTGCAAGGCCGCGATGCAGGACAGGATCAGGTTGAGAAAGATGTAGGGGAAAGGGTCCGGCGGCGAGCTCAGCAGATAGGCGGTGTTGCCGAGCATCCACAGCAGCAGGAAGCCCATGAAGCTGGTGATGAAAGTCCAGGAGCCGCCAAAGCGCGCCACCTTGTCGGCGATGCGGTCGCCGAGGCTCATGCGCTCATCGGCGATTTCGTTGACGTTCTGCACCTGCAGGCGCGACAGCAGCTCGTCGGCGCTGCGCAGGCGCAGGGCCAGGATGCCGATGAACTGGCGTGCCGCCGGCGCATGGTTCTCCACCAGTTCCGCTACCGCCTCCAGCGGAATGCAGATCAGGCTGGTGTCGGCGACCGCGCGCGCCCCGGCGCTGCGCGGCTGGCGGTCGAACACCGCCAGCTCGCCGAAGAACGAGCCGCGCTCGAAGCTGGCCACCACGATGTCCCCGGCGCGCGCCGGCACCGCCACGTCCACCATGCCGTTTTCGATGACATAGAAGAAATCCGGTGCCTCGCCGTGGTGGAAAATCGGCTCCCCGGCGGCGAAGCTGCGCCGCGCCGCGGCCTGCTGTAGCGGATGCAGCAACTCGGCCGGGAGATCCCGGAACAGCACCAGCTTGCTCAGCAACTCTGTCTGCTCCATCGCCGGCCCTCCTCATGTAATTCCGCCAAATTCTCTGCGCTGTTGATCATGACCGGCCGTCCCTGGAGCGGTCCTTGACCGATGCAAGTCCTCGGCTGCAAGGCCTGCGCTGTCTGGCTGCCACACAGGCTGGATTCCGGTCTCCAGGCCACCGCCAGCCGAAACATCGCCAACATCCGTCTTGAAGTGCTCTGTCCGGACCCCGGGATACGCGAGGGTATGCGAGCATGGAACCCTGGGTTGTCGATCGGTCGCCCCCCCGGACGAGGCGCCGGGTTTCGGGAGTGGCAGCGCGGCACGTTATGCTAGGGCTGCGGCGTGATATTACTGTCGAGATGGCTCATATACATAGGCCATTGCGCCGCGTCATGCAATGTTTTGGGGGCCGGTGAAGGACCGGGATGAGCAGACACCAATGAGCGTCCGTTTCAGGCTAGTGGCGTTGATCTGCGGGCTGCTGGCGATTTTCGCCAGTTCCGGCGTGGTGCTGGGCTATTTGATCGAGCGCAATCAGACCGAGCAAACGCTCCTCAGGGAGCAGTACCGGCGCTTCGAAATCATCCAGGCCTTGCAGGAAGCAGTTGCCCAGTATCGTCATTTTGGGGGGCAGCTGAGTGAAGCCATTCTGGTGAATGATACGGCTAAGGAGAGCGAGTTCCTGCAGGCGCGGCAAATGGCCCGCAAGGGGGTCGATGCGCAATTGCTGCGGCTCGGATCGTTCGACTCGAAAAGCCGGGAAGTCATTGTAGCGGCCTTGGACACCGTGGAAAACGACTCCCAGCAGGGTTTGCAGATGCTGGTCGCCGGCAAACAGGCGGAGGCTGTGCCGTTTGTCAACGAGGTGCAGCGCCGCTTCAGCCTGGTCGAGACCACATTGGCCGAAGTCAGTACGCGCGAACACGCGCTGACGGAAAGCGTGTTCCAGGAAGCGCGCGCACGTGCCGCGTTGGCGATCCGGCTGGCCGCTGCGATCATCGTTGCCGCGGTCCTTGCCGGCGTATTTCTGGTATTGATGGTAGTGCGTTCCATCGTCCGGCCGCTGCGCATCACCACTGAGGCGATCCGCCAGGTCAATGCCGGCCAGCTGGAGATCGATCTGCCACCGGTCAGTGCTGACGAGTTCGGCGAGGTGGCGCTGGCTTTGCGCCAATTCCGCGATGGTGCGGAGAAGCTGCGGCGGCTGGCTTATCAGGATCCGCTGACCGGCCTGGGCAATCGCGCATCCCTGGAAAGGAGCCTGGAGTCGTCGCTGGAACTGCGCCGTTCCCGGGAGCTGCCGGTGGTGCTGCTCTATTTCGATCTGGACCAGTTTCGCCTGGTCAACGACCGCTTCGGCTATAAGGCTGGGGACCAGTATCTGTGTGAGGCCGCCAACCGGCTGCGCCGCTTCATTCCGCCCGACTCCGAACTGTTCCGCTATGGTGGCGACAAATTCATCGCGCTGATTTTGCCGGACGGCGACGAGCCCTCCGATGAAGGCCGGCTGCGCAGGAGCGCCGATACTATCCTGCGAGGCCTGTCCGAGCCCTATCTTCTCGGCAGCAGGCTGCTGAACATGTCGGTGTCCATCGGAATCGCGGTCCCTCCCGAGGACGGGGAGACCGCGGAGTCCCTGATCGGCAGTGCCGAAGCAGCCGGGTACGCGGCCAAGACCAGCGGCCGCAACAATGCGCGATTCGCCGGCGGCATGCTCAGCGGGCAGTTGCGCCGGCAGATGGTGCTGGCTGGCGACATCCGGCGGGCGCTGGAGCAAAAGGAATTCGAACTGTTCTATCAGCCCATCGTGGATGTCCGGCTGCGCTGCGTTGCCGGCGCCGAGGCGCTGGTGAGATGGCGCCATCCCGAGCGCGGTCTGTTATTCCCCGATGCCTTTGTCCCGGCTGCAGAGGAGGCGGGGTTGATCGTCGCAATAGGAGAGCGCTGCCTGTGGGCCGCCCACACCCAGTTGAGGCGCTGGCGGACGCAGGGACTGGACTTGCGGGTTGCCGTCAACTTGTCGGGCAGGCAAATGCAGGATGCCAAGGTCCTGCAACCATTGGCGCAGCTGTGGCGGGAGGACGCGGCGGCTGCAGCAATGATGGACCTGGAATTGACCGAAAGCGTGTTGTTCGAGCCCTCCGATTCAACGCGTCACACGCTCGACGAGATCAAGCGGCTTGGCTACAGGATTGGCATGGATGACTTCGGCACGGGCTACTCGTCCTTCAGTTTCCTGCGCTGGCTGCCGCTCGACAAAATCAAGATCGATCGTCAGTTCGTCGAGGACATGGCCGGCTCCCGCCAGAGTGCGGCCATCATCTCGGCCATGATCGCCCTGGCCGGCCGCCTCGACCTGGAAGTTGTCGCCGAGGGTGTGGAGACCCCGCAGCAGATGAATCTGCTTCTGAATCAGGGCTGCACCCTGCAGCAGGGCTTCCTGTTTTCTCCCGCATTGCCGGCGGAGGAGTTTGAACGCTGGGTCGCCGCATACACGGCGGGTCGGCAACCCCATGTCTTTGGCGATGAGGCCGGGCCTTTCAGCAGCCGCTGAAGCCGTTCACTGCCCGGTTGCCGCCTGAAGTCGCCGCCGGGCGGCATGCACCACCAGGGGCTCCTTGTCGCGGCATGCGCGCTCCCAGACGCGGATGGCGTCGGCCGGGCTGAGCCGCGATAGCGAGTCGCATGCGGCCAGCCGCGTGCGGCGGCAGGGATGCTGTTGGGACAGGTCGTCGAGCAATTGCTGGGTGTTGCCATCGCCGACGTGGCCGGCCAGTTTGAGGAACGAAATGCGGCGCGAAGCATCCGACTCGCCGGGCAGATCAAGGATGGTGCCTTGTTCGAGATCGAAGAAATACTGATCTCGCAACTGCACGTCCGGCGTCGCGACCATGAAGTTGAGCGTGATGCCCAGATCGTCCGGCGGGTACTGGGTATGTACGTCCACGCTGGCCCGATAAAGCATCACCATCCCCTGGGTGAAGTGGACGCGCTCCGCAAAGCGCAGATCGACTTTCTCCCCGGCATAGCCTTCGATGCGATCAAAATCGTATTGATAAATCTCGGTGATATAGCCCGGCCCGTAGTAGCTGACCGTCATGAAGTTGTAGTTGTTATCGTGGGCGATGTTGTAAGTGAACTGATCCTGGTAAACGCGGCCGCTGGCGAGATCGGCATTCGATGGCCAGATATTGGCCCGCACGTAGAAGCCGCGGCCGTCGCCCAGGAACAGCGTCTGCGTGTTGGGAACGACCTGGCTGCGAAAATTTTCCTTGACCTGCTGGTTGAGCCGGCGCACCACCAGTTCCCGCTCGTTCGCCAGCCCGCGGAGCATGGGAGCGGCCGCGGCAACGCTGTCCATGTCCTTGAGATCCACATTGGCATGAACGTAGTCGATGAACTCGTCGAGTGTGACAAGCCTGGAGTGATCGCAAGCGACGGTCAGGGCCACGGATGGATCATTCCGGACGTGATTTCTTGAGATTCTCCTGCTGCAACATGTTGGCCGCCGCGCGGCGCACGTGCGGATGCGGGTCGTTGACGGCCTGCTCCAGCTTGGGCATCGCGGCGCGTCGGCTGAGGCGGCCGATGTTCTGGATCGCTGCCCAGCGCACCGCGTGATGAGGGTGGGACGACAGTTGCTCCAGCGGTTCGAGCGAGGATTGGTTCGCCAGCCGGCCCAGGATATGGGCCGCAATGCGCAGCTGGGTCCAGGCCGGATCGCCGTCATTGGCCTGCCAGGCATGGAGGTTGTCCTTGTTGAACAACCATTCCATGGCCTGCAGCGGTGAAGATGCGAATTTGAGGACCGCCAGCGGCTGCTTCGCTTTAAAGTCGTAGACGAATCGGTCGGATTGCAACAGCAGGATCCCGCCCGGGCCGGTGATGCCTGATCCCGCAGGCTCGAGTTTGACGCCGGGATCAAATACTGAATTGCGATAGTTGCCCGGCAGCTTGTAGACATCGTAACGGAGACTTTCCAGGCCGATCGGCGCGTACATGCACAGGGACGGGCTTGAATGGATGTAGCGGCGTTCGTCATCGACCAGCCAGACGGAGAGCGCGAAGTTCTTGCCGCGATGGAGCATGAACTGCTTGGAGCGCCAGTCCCCCATGTAGCTCGGGTTGTGCGCGATCCGCGCGATTTCGTCATTGATCAGGCGCGGGACGAAACCGCTGTGCGCGAGCTGGCGAAACTCCTCTTCCAGGCCCCAGAACGATTCGACTTGCTCCAGGCGGAAGCGGCGATTCACCTGTTCCACAAATTGAGACAGCGACGAGTCGGGATGTTGCGTCTGCGCCACCTCTGTTATTGAGTCGCCGGCTCGGGGATCGGCTTCGCCTGATACCACGGTCCCGGTGACTCTTTCCATGTATTACCTGGGCCTTGCAGTTTCTGCGTGGTGAGATGCGCGGCTTGAAAGGCGCGGGCAGAGCCGCGCAAGCGATCTCTGCCCGATGCCTGCGCTTATCAGTTGCAGTTTACAAAAAAGAACACGTAGTCCAGTCCCGGCTGACTGCCTTCGGCGACGGACGATGCCGCTGTTGCCGCGCTGCCGACGTCGTATTCGAGGCCGCAAATTTCAATGGTGTCCATATCCTGCAGATCAAATGACATGAGTGAATTCCTGGTCAGTGGAGAGGTCCTCGGAAAAACCGGGGGCTGGCACCACGATACGGGCGTTCGTCTTTCAAATCAATAGACAAAACCTCTTATTATAACTTTATTAAGGTACTGAAAATCAAAATAAGTAAATATTTACGGGTCGTATTTATACACTACATATCGGATCCGGGCCTGTTTCAGGCACGCCCGATGCCTGGATGCGGATTTCTGCCTGAAGGTCCGCTTGAATTCCGCCGGATTCCCGATCCGGAGCTTCGAGTTTTTGCGGCACGGCGATAGCGCGCGGGTCCGGCGATATCCACGGTATCCCGGGCGCGAATCGCCGTCGGGTTAGGATGGCGCATGAACCCGATTCCAGCGACGATGCGTGTGGCCGATGTGGAGAAGCCCGGCGGTCCCGAGGCCCTGCTGATCCGCGAGCGCCCCACGCCGCGCCCTGGCCCCGGCGAAGTACTGATCCAGGTCGCCGCCGCCGGCCTCAACCGCGCCGATATCCTGCAGCGCCGCGGCTTCTACCCCCCACCCGCGGGGTCACCGGAGTGGCCCGGGATGGAGGTAGCGGGAACGATTCTCGCCGTCGCCTCCGATGTCGGTGAATTCGGGCCAGGTGATGCGGTGTGCGCCCTGGTGGCCGGCGGCGGTTACGCCGAGTACTGCGTCGCGCCCATCGGTCAGGTGCTGCCGCTGCCCGCCGGCCTGGATCTGCTGCAGGCTGCCTCCTTGCCCGAGGCTTATTTCACCGTGTGGAGCAATGTCTTCGACCTGGCGCGGCTGCGGGCCGGAGAACGCCTGCTGGTGCATGGCGGCGCCAGCGGCATCGGCGTGGCCGCGATCCAGCTGGCGCGGGCGCGCGGCGCGGTCGTGTTCGTCACCGCCGGTACGGACGACAAGTGCCGCTTCTGCGAATCGCTCGGCGCGCAGCGGGCCATCAATTACCGCAGCGAGGATTTCGTCGCGGTGATTCGCGCCGCCGGCGGCGGCGTGGACGTGGTGCTGGACATGGTGGGCGGCGACTATCTGCCGCGAAACTTGGACGCGCTGGCGCCGGAAGGGCGGATGGTGATCATCGCCACCCAGGGCGGCAGCAGTGCCAAGCTGGACCTGATGAAGCTGATGCAGAAGCGCGCCATGTTGACCGGCACCACCTTGCGCTCGCGGCCGCTGGCCTTCAAGGCGGCCATCAAGGCGGCGCTATTGCGCGAGGTTTGGCCGCTGTTCGACAGCGGCGTCATCCGCCCGGTGGTGGATCGGGTCTTTGCCTTTGACGAGGTCGCCGCCGCCCATGCTTACATGGAGAGCGGTGCCCACCGGGGCAAGATCGTGCTCGACCTGCGGCGCTGATGCCCGCCGCCGCTCCCAAAGTCTTTACGGCCTGCCGCTTTGCCGGTAGGCGACGACCTTGAAATTGGCGGAATCGGTCCTTGCTGTGCTGGTCGTGTCGACATCTGCGTCAGGCGCACCGAGCTCGATGCCGTGACTGCTCATGGCGTCTGCCAGAGCCTCGCTGGTCCGGTAGGGGCTGGTATCGACCGTCTGGTGATAGGCGGACAATGCCAGCAAGAGCGCCGCTGTGAGGCAGCCTGACAAAATCAGGGTGATTTTCATAAGTTTTTTCCGTCTACACGCGTCCCCGTTGACACGTGTTCCCCGGACGTTGTTAAAGCAAGAACCCCGCCAGGTTGGGCGAGCCGGCTAGCTGCGGCGCGCTGGGGCCTTGCGCTTGAGCCTGACCGGCGGCGGGCCGAACGCGGCGGCCGTATCGAACAGCCAATCGGCCAGCAGCTGTACGGCCGGCAGTTGCCCTTTGGCGGCCGTGGTCACGAAGTAATACGCGCGATGATGGTGCACCGCCCACTCCGCCGCGCAGGCCAGGCGGCTGGCCTGCACGTCTCCCGCCACCAGCGACCAGCGCGCCATCGCCACGCCGTAGCCGCGTTCGGCGGCGATCACCGCCGAGGCCGAATCGTCCAGCTCGGAGCGAACCGGCACCTCATGACGCCTGCCGAACAGCGGCTTGACCCAGTCGTTCCACGGTTCGGCATTGGCATGCAGCAGGGTATAGCGGCCCAGATCGGCGAAGGCGGTGATCGGCCCGAGCCGGCGCAGCAGCTCGGCATTGCAGACCGGCACCAGCCAATCGTCGAGCAGGCGCCGCGCCTGCACGCCGGGCCAGCGGCCCGCACCAAAACGGATCGCCGCATGAAAATCGCTATCGCCGAGATCCACCATCTGGGTGCTGGCGCTGAGCCGCAGGTCGATGTCGGGATGCGCGCCCTGGAATTCGGGCAGGCGCGGCAACAGCCAACGCTGCAGGAAGGAGGCCAGCAGGCTGACATTGATCCGCCGGGTATCCTGCGAGCGCAGCGCCTCGTCCATCGCCCGGCGCAGCTCCTCGAAGCCGCGCTTCACCCGCGGCAATAGCCGCGCGCCTTCGGCGGTCAGGCGGATCGATGCGCCCAGGCGCTCGAACAGGGGATAGCCCAGCGTGGTTTCGAGCGCGCGAATCTGCTGGCTGATGGCCGCCGGACTGACGTAAAGCGCCGTCGCGGCGGCGGCGAAACTCATGTGCGAGGCTGTCGCCTCGAAGGCGCGCAAGGCGGTGAGCGGCAGGCGATTCAATGTCCGATCTTAAGAAAAACTTAATATGTCGCCAAAACATATCGTTTGATGGCGCTGCTGTCCACAGGGAAAATGACCGTATTCATGCGCCATGCGGCGATTCCGGGCTGAATTTTTCTTGCCGGATCCGGCGAGGCGAAGGCCTGCCGCGATGCGGGCGTGAACCGCTTCAGGGCAGGGCCCAAACATGGGTGGCGATAACGCGGGGAGGATGGGGAATGCTCAAGCTGATGATCGGCAACCGGCGCTTTTCGAGCTGGTCGATGCGGGCCTGGCTGTTGCTGCGGCAACTTGGCATCGAGTTCGAGGCGGAAGTTCTTGCGTATGTCCGGGACGACTGGGCGGCGACGATCAAGGCCTTACATGCGGCCGGCACGGTGCCGGTGCTGCTGGCGGACGGTTTTGCCGTGGGCGACAGCCTGGCCATCGTCGAAACCCTGGCGGAGCTGTTTCCCGATGCTGGGGTGTGGCCCGCCGACCGCCTGCTGCGTGCTCGCGCCCGTTCGCTCTGCGCCGAGATGCACTCTTCGTTCGCGGCGATCCGTGAGGAATGCTCGTTCGACGTTTTCCGCGACGGCGCGCCGCGGCCGCTGAGTGCGCGCGGCAATGCGCAGCTGGGGCGGATCGACGCCATCCTGTCCTCCGCCGACGCGCGCGAAGGATTTCTCTGCGGTCGTTTCTGCGCTGCCGATGCCTTCTACACCCCGCTGGCCCTGCGCGTGTTGCAGTACGGCCTGAGTGTGTCGCCGGGCGCCCATGCTTATATCGAGCGCGTCGCGGCCCTGCCGGCGGTGCGGCAATGGATCGCCGAGGCGGCGCAGGAGCGCGACTGGCCGGCCCTGTCCCCCGGCGGCCGTCCCTATCATCGCACCGTGGTCTGCGCCGACGATGCGCTGCGCCTGGCGCGGCAGTGGGTCGGTCACTGGAACGCGCGCCGGCTGGAGGCGGTGCTGTCGATGTTCGGCGAAGACGCGGTTTTCGTCAGCCCGAAGGCACAGAACCTGATCGGTCAGGCCCGCGTCGAAGGCAAGGCGGCGCTGCGCCATTATTGGACGCGGGCGCTGGAGAAGATCGGACAGATCGAGTTCAAGCTCGATACGGCGGACTGGGATGCGGCCACGTCCACCCTGGTGGTGATCTACGAGGCCAACCTCGCCGGCCAGCGTTCACGCGCCGCCGAGCGCTGGGTGCTGGATGCGGATGGCAGAATTCAATACGGCGAGGCCTATTACGGCGCCAGCGTCTGAGCGCGCGGCCCGACAGTGGGGCCTTGTAGTCCCAACCCGCGAAGTTTTTCGATGGAGTGCTTCATGCAATTGATCGGCATGCTCGATTCACCCTATGTCCGCCGCGTGGCGATTTCCCTGAAGCTGTTCGGGCTGCCGTTCGAACATCGCCCGGTTTCGGTATTCCGTCACTTCGAGGAATTCCGGCGGATCAATCCGCTGGTCAAGGCGCCGAGCCTGGTCTGCGACGACGGCGTGGTGCTGACCGATTCGAGCCTGATCCTCGACTACCTGGAGTCGCTGGCCGCCGCCGACAGACGCCTGATGCCGCCCGGCGGCGCGCCGCGGCGGCAGGCGCTGCAACTGCTGGGCATTGCCGTGACCGCCTGCGAAAAAGCGGTGCAGATCGTCTACGAGCGGCAGCTGCGGCCTCCGGAGAAGCAGCATCAGCCCTGGCTGGACCGCATCGGGCAGCAACTGCGGTCGGCCTGCGATGCGCTCGATGCCGCGGCTGCGCAGGCGCATCCATGGCTGCTCGGCGAGCGGCTGAGCCAGGCCGATGTCAGCGTCGCCGTGGCCTGGCGCTTCATCCAGTTCACCGTTGCCGATCTGATCTCGGCGGATGCCTATCCGGTGCTGTCGGCCTGGTCGGCGCGGGCGGAGAGCCTGCCGGAATTCCTGTCGACGCCGCTCGACTGATGCGGCATCGACGGGGCGGCGCCAGTCATCCCGCCGTATCGAACTCGTAGGCCGAAGCGCCCTGATAGCTGGCGCCGCCGTATCCACCCAGCAAGGCGATCGGCTGTCCGCACAGCTGGCCCAGGAATTCGTCGAAAGAGTCGCTGATCCGCATCAGCTGCAGGGGATCGTGGTTGAACAGGAATACGCCGCCGCGATATTCGCCCTCGGTGGGCAGCAGCAGCCTCTCCGGGGCATAGCCGAAGCCGCCGAACACCACGGCGCTGTCGAGCCAGGGCGGCTTGCCGTAAATCTGCAGCCTGCCGTCTTCCACCGTTTCCAGGGCCGGCTGTTCCAGCCGCTCGGTCACCCCATCGCGCTCCGCCGCCATCTCCGCGATGGGAAAGAAGAACAGCCCGCTGCCGCCGTCGTCGCTGTCGACGAACAGGCCGGCGCCGTCGTGCAGGCTATAGAATTCGAGCAGACCGGGACTGGCGCCGTCGAGCTGGGCGCGCAAGCCGTCCAGTGCGGCCCGGGCCGGGGGTGGCGCCAGCGCATGCGACACCGCCACCCTGCGGCGGATGCTGGCGCGCTCGCTTTCGGCGTAGCGCCGCCATTCGGCCAGAATCGTCTCGGCCGAGGTGTTCTGCGCCTGCCGGGCCCAGTTGAACGCGGTTTGCACCGCCGGGTCGCCGTCATCGAGGTCGACCAGCATCTGCTCGTAGGGGGTACGCTGCGGGATCGGGTGGACAAAACGCGGATTGCGCTTCATGCAGAACGCCAGGAACGCGTTGATCGACTCCAAGCCAGTCATATACCGTTTCGCCTTTGGCAGCGGGTGGCGTGCATGGCGCCGCTTCGGGGCTGCCCCTACGCGATCATAGGTGATGCCGGAGCCGCCAACCGCGCACTGCGTCACGCCACGGCCGATCGCCACAACTGTCTTGACTCCATAATGTGCGCATGAAGCATCTGCTTGCCATTTACAGCAGCCAGACCGGGCGCACCAGGGCGCTGCTGGAGGCGGTGTGCGGTGGGGTCGGCGAGTTTGCCGAAGAAGTGGAATTGCGGGTGCTGCCGGCCTTGCAGGCGGGTCTGGACGACCTGCTGTGGGCGGATGGGCTGCTGATCGGCACGCCGGAGAATTTCGGCTACATGTCGGGGGCGGTGAAGGACTTCCTCGACCGCGTCTATTACCCCTCCGAAGGCCGCAAGCTGGGCATGGCCTATGCCGTCTTCGTCAGCGCCGGCAATGACGGCAGCGGCGCCATCCGTGCGATCGAGCGTATTGCCAGCGGCTGCGGCTGGAACCGGGTGGCCGAGCCGGTGCTGGTCAAGGGGAAGCCGGAGGAAACGGCGCTGGCGCGCTGCTGCGAACTGGGCCAGACCCTGGCCGCCGGCCTCGCCTGCGGGGTTTTCTAGCAGTCCACCATCCGCCGCATCGCGCGCGCCGTTCAGGCGGAGCGATGGCCGGCTTCGGGGTACTCCGGCGGGGCGACTTCCGCTTCCACCATCAGGTGATCGCCGAGCCGGGCCAGCACCAGGCAGGGCCCCTCGGCGTGGTGACGCACCGCATCGCCGGGGACAATGCTGCCGGCCTCGGACAGGATCAGAGGCTCCACTTCATCCACCCGCGTGACGAATACCGAACCCGTCATTTTTGCCATGGCGCATTCCATTGCATACGCGGCGTGGCGCCGCGCTTCCCGGCATCAGACCGCGGATGCCCGGCGCGGGTTCATCCCGCGCTGTGATATTGCCCCGCTGCCGCCGGGTGAGGAACGTAATTATTTGATCGTATTGTCATTTATATTGTTGCTGCGAAGGCATGACAGATGACGCACCGCTCCGGTAGGATATACCCAAGCATAAAAGTTGCAGGGAAATCGAGCCGGATCAGCCGCGCACAACAGGCTGAGCGGATTTGGGGGCTCCAGGGGGAAGCGGGACCCATGAACACGCGTTATCCAGCGATCAGGGTGACGGATCAGGAGTTGCTGCGGCAGCGCTATGAGGCCCTGTCCCTCAACGAGCGTCCCTGGAACCTGATTTACGGTTGCCAACCCGTATCCGAAGCCTGCAAGTCCTGTTTCGCGCAGGACGGCCTGTCGCGTTTCCATATCAATGCCGGCCGCGCGCCGCATGCTTCGGCGCGGCATCGCCCGGTCATCGTGCCGGCCGCGCTGGCGGAGCCAGCCTGCTGGACCACACCGCAGCAGGTGACGGTGGCGCCGCTGTCGGACCTGTTCCAGCCGGAAGTGCCGGCGGACTTCGTCGGCCGCGTCATCCAGACCATCGCCGCCCACCCGCAGCATTTCTTCCATATCACCACGCGCTACCCGCAGCG
Organism: Nevskia soli; assembly: GCA_026224805.1. GTDB lineage: Bacteria > Pseudomonadota > Gammaproteobacteria > Nevskiales > Nevskiaceae > Nevskia > Nevskia soli_A. The sequence goes on along the minus strand of JAMFRN010000067.1, from coordinate 19,676 downwards.
CATGCGCACCCTGCTGGGCAGCGGCCAGCTGCCCGGCAATCTCAGCCTGGGTGTCGCGGCGGAGGACGGCGCTAGCTACGCCGAGCGCGTGCCCTATCTGTTCGATATGCCGGCCGCATGGCGCCACGTGGTGTTGGAGCCCCTGCTCGGGGCGGTCGATGTGGAACGCATCGACCTGCCCACGCGCGACATCCTGTGGCCGCTGGAGGGCATCGTGCAGCAGTACCTCGGCGTCGACGCCGACAGTCGCCCGCAGTGGCTGTCCAAGGGCGATCCCTTGCGGCGTTATGAGCCGCTCGACTGGGTGCTGCTGGGCGGCGAGCGCGGCGCCCAGCCGCGCCCGCCGCATCCGGAGTGGGTGCGGCGGGTGCGCGATGCCTGCCGCGACGCCGAGGTGCCGTTTTTCTTCCGCGGCTGGGGCGATAGCGTCATCACCCGCAATCCTGACCCGGACGACACCCGGCTGGTCATCGTTTCGGCGGACGGTTCGCGGCGCGGCCGCGGCGCGGGCTCGGCCATCAATCAACTCAGCGTGGTGGACAACGACGTCTACTTCACCCGCCTGCTGCATGGCGACGAGCCGATCCAGTTCTATCTCGATGGCCAGCGCCATCGCGAGGTGCCAGATGTCAGCCTCCGGCATGCCAAGCTGCGCCTGGTGGACGTATCGCCGCTGGCGCGCCAGCTGATGGAGCGCATCGAACAGGGGCCGGGGCCGAGCGGCCCCACCACCCAGGAATACATCGAGGCACGTGGCGTGGCTGGCCGGAAGAGTGCCGCCGCCGACAAGCGCCGGCCGCGGCGCAGCCATACGCCCTCGTTCAAGGCGCAGATCGCGGTTGCCGCCTTGCAGGGAGAAGCCAGCGTGGCGGACCTGTCGCAGCGTTTCGACGTGCACCGCAACCAGATCACCCAGTGGCGGGCGCAACTGCTGGAACGCGCGGCGGAATTGTTCGACGGCCTGCCCGAGAAACCCGGCCGCGGCCGCCGCTGAAGTGCTTGCCTGCGATTGATCCGGCTGGATCCATTCCTTTCGTATGGTTGCCGCGCGGAACGCGCTAGCATGGGCGCCTGTCCGTCATGCGTGCCGATCCCGTGTCCGAACTCCTGCTCACTCCCGCCGAAGCGCGCGTGCTGGCCGCCCTGGTCGAGAAATCGATCCTCACGCCGCAGTACTACCCGATGACCGTCAACGCCCTGATGCTGGCCGCCAACCAGAAAACGGTGCGCAGTCCAGTGATGAATCTGAGCGAGGGCGATACCGGAGCCGCCCTCAACCGGCTGGAGCAGGATCGGCTGGCGGTGCGCGACGGCATGAGCGGCCGGGTGGTGAAGTGGCGTCACCAGATGCAGCATCAGATGCTGCTGAAGCCGCCGGAACTGGCGGTGCTGGTCACCTTGATGCTGCGCGGTACGCAAACCGGCTCGGAGCTGCGCGCCAACGCGCAGGCCCTGGGCGGCCCGGCCGATGCCGAAGGCCTGCAGGCGGTGCTGGCCTCGCTGCATGACCGCGCCCAGCCCCTGGTCACCGAGCTGCCGCGCGGCGCCGGCCAGAAGGAAGCGCGCCAGGCGCATCTGCTGTGCGGCACGCCAACTCCCGGTGTAGCCCTGGTGGCGCCGGACCTGCGCGCCTCTCCCGCCGTGGCGGACGATGCGCTGGCGCAGTTCGAGCAGCGCCTGCGGACGCTGGAGGCCCGTGTCAACGAGCTGGAGCAGCGGCTGGCGCAGCCCTGAACGGTACTGGCGCAAACATAAAAAAGGCATCGGCTGAGAAACAGCCGATGCCTTCAACCCCAAAAACTCGTTCGCTTTCCTAAGGTCTGACCTTGTGGCAAGCATATTCCACCGCGGCATCCGGGTTCGGCAATGGTGAAAATCCACTATCGTCACCTGTCTGTTCCCCGCCGCCGCAGGCGCGATTTATTCATGGATAAGCTCTAAGCTGGAGCAGGCCGGATCGGGGATGCAAGGTCTGCCGCAATGCAGCAGAGGGAACTCTTGCGGTCAAGCCGCACTCCGAAGTAATGCAGCGCCCGCCCACCGCTACACGCTACCGGCCGCCAAAGCCATGACCCAGCCAGCCTTGTACCGACGGGTTCGCGCCAACCTGATGCAGGGGCGGGTACTGCAGACGGTGCCGCTGTCCTACCGGATCGCCGCCGCCGGCATCGCCCTGGTGGTGGTGCTGGCGTTCAACGCCCTGATCGCCCTGCAGTCGTCGCAGAAGGTCTTCGACGAGCAGGAGCGCCTGCATTCCGGACTGACCGCGCAGCGCCGACTCGACCTGATCGTGTCCTACGTCAAGGATGTCGAGGGCGGCGTGCGCGGCTACTTCATCGCCGGCGATCCCAGTTTCCTCGAACCCTATGAGCGAGGGCGGCGGGAATTGCCGGAGCAGCTGGAGCAACTGCACCGCGAAGTGGAGGGCGATGCCTCGGCGGTGCAGCTGCTGGCCAATTTCGAGCGCGACGTGGCGAATTTTCTCGACCAGTCGCAGACCTATGTGCTGATGCGCGAGCAGATGCACGATAACGCCAGCCTGGAAAACCTGGCGCCGCTGGCGCAACGGCAGAAGGAGCGCATGGACGCCCTGCGCGACAGCGCCGCCGCCCTTGGCCTGAGCCAGGCGCATGCCAATGACTCGCTCGATGCCACCTTCGCCCATGCCCGGCAGAGCGCGCGCGTCTCGATCCTGGTGCCGAGCTTCATCTCGGTGCTGCTGGCGGCGTTCCTGTGCTATCTGGTGATCCGCGATCTGCGCCAGCGGCAGATGCTGGAAGGGCAGCGCGAGGAACTGCTGCAGCACGAGCGTCAGGCGCGCGCCGAAGCGGAGGCGGCGAACCAGGCCAAGGATGAATTCGTTTCCACCGTGTCGCACGAGCTGCGCACGCCGCTGCAGGGCATTCTGGGATGGACGCAGTTCCTGAGCCGCCTGATTCGCGGCAAGGATACGGCCCCCACCGCGCAGATCGGCACCCAGCTCCATACCATCGAGCGCAATGCGCGTTCGCTAGCGCGCATGATCGACGATCTGCTCGACGTATCGCGCGCCATCAGCGGCAAGCTGTCGTTGAGCACGCGCCGCGTCGATCTGGCCGACATCCTGCAGGCCGCCGTCGACGTCTCGCGGCCGGCGGCCGCGGCGAAGGGCGTACAGCTCAACCTGGAATTGCAGGAGTCGCCGTTGTGGATGGTGGGCGATGGCGACCGGCTGCGCCAGGTGGCGATCAACGTCGTCAGCAACGCGGTCAAGTTCACTCCCGCCGGGGGCAGGGTTCAGGTGCGGGCGCAGCGCGTCGACGACCGGCTGGAACTGCGGGTGCTGGATACTGGCATCGGCATCGCGCCGGAACTGCTGCCGCGCATCTTCGAGCGCTATGTGCAAGGCAGCGTCTCCAGCGCCCGCCAATATGGCGGACTTGGCCTGGGCCTGGCCATCGTCAAGCATCTGGTGGAACTGCATGGCGGCCAGGTTGGCGTGAGCAGCGCCGGTGCCGGGCGCGGCGCGGAATTCACCGTGAGCCTGCCCATTCACGCGGTAGAGCCATCGGCAACGGAGGCGATCCAGCAGGCGGCGAACGCGCAGTCGGAACCGGCGGTGTCCAGCGGCGCCGGCGTCGGCGCACAGCGACTGCAGGGCCTGCGCCTGCTGGTGGTGGATGACGAGGCCGACGTGCGCTCGGTGCTGGAGTCCCTGCTCACCGCCGAAGGCGCGCGCGTGGTGACGGCGGCGTCGGTGGCCGAGGCGATGGAGCGGCTGCGCTTCCAGCGCATGGACATCGTGGTGTCCGATATCGGCATGCCCGATGCCGACGGCTATGCCCTGGCACGCCGGATCCGCGCCCTGCGCGAACGCGAGAGCGCCACTTCGCCGGCGGTGCCGCTGATCGCCTTCACCGCGTTCTCGCGCAAGGAAGACGAACTGCGCGCCCTCGACAGCGGTTTCGACACGCACGTCGGCAAGCCGGTGGATCTGGAGAAGCTGATCGCCGTGCTCGGCAACAGCGCGACGCCCTCGTCGCACCTGCCGATCGAAGTGGCGGCGCGCGAGCCGCGCAAATAGTCCGCCGCCGGCCCTAGGTCCAGCGAGCACGCTGCGCGGGATCGTAGTGGAAGCGCTCCTCCACGATGCGCTCTCCGCGCCACAGCTGGCTGGCCAGTTCCTCGAAGCGCATCCTGCGGCCGCGCGCATCGGTGAATTCGAAAGTCCAGTGAATCACCGCGCGATCGCCATCGACCAGGAAGGCCGCGGTGGGCAGGGTGCGGATCCTGAAAGCGGCCAGCGCCATGCGCTCCTTTTCGATCAGGGTGGCGAGGCCCTTGCTGGGCTCGTCGCCGTTCTCCCGGGTGCTGGCATCCTCGGCATAGAACTCCTGCAACGCCTCCACGAACTCACCGCGTTCGACCATCTGGATCAATTGCTGCACACGTTGCCGGCTAGGCATGGCTGCTGTCTCCGATAGGGAGTCGCAGCATGCCCATCGTGCGGCGCTGCGTCGCGCACGCCCGGCTGCGCCCCGGCATATTCAGCCGGCGGCCGGCTCAGCGGCTGGCGCGTATCAGCGCGGAAGGGCTGAAGCCGAGTACGCGGCGCATGCAGCGTGCCATGTGGCTCTGATGGGCGAAGCCGGTGTCCAGGGCGATCTGGCTGGCGCTGAGCCGGCCCTGCAGCAGCAGCTCCTGCGCCCGCCGGACGCGGCGCCGCAACAGATACTGGTGCGGCGGCATGCCGGTGGAGCGGCGGAACAGGACCTTGAAATGCGACAGGCCGAAGCTGGTAAGGGCCGCCAATTCGGCCAGGCCCGGATTGTGTTCGAGTTCGGCCTCGATATAGTCGAGCACCCGCTGCAACTGCCGCGGCGGCAGGCCGCGATCGGCTCCCGGCCTGCTCGCGGGTTGGGCATAGGCGCGCAACAAGTGGGCCGCCAGCGCCGTGCCCAGGCTCTCGGCGTAGAGGCGGCCGCCGGCATAGCCGGCTTCGCGCTCGGCCTTGAGCGCCCAGGCCAGATGCTCAAGGCGCGGATCGCGCACTTGCATCCGCGGCGTCAGCACCGCGCGATCCGGATTCAGTTCGAGATCGCGTGCGGCGGAGAGCAGCAAGGCGGGCGCGAGGCGCAGCAGCAGGATGGTGGCGCTTTGCTCGTCCCGCCAGATGCCGCTGGCGCCGGCCGGTACGATGTCGATGTCGCCTGCCGTCTGCAGCCGCTGCTGGCTCAAACCTTCGCAGCGGCACCAGGCCCGTACCGGAGCGCCGGCATGCATACTGATCACATGGCTCGACGATGGGTCCGCCTGCGTCGTGCCGGCAGGCATCAGGTACAGGTCCACGCTCAGGTCGGCCGGGGCGTTCAGCGCCACGGTATTGGTAAGCCGGCGTGGCCCGCCGCCGGAGGCAATCGCTCCATCCATTGCATTCACCCTGCCTTCGGCGTCGTTGTGTCCGTTCCAGTGTAGTCCTGCCCGCGCTTATGCGGCCGGCAACGACAGCCGCGTCAGCGCCTGTCCCGGGTCCGCCTCGAGCGCGATGCCTGCGCTTTCCAGCAGCAGCGCAAGCCCCGCCATCAGGCCGCTGCCGTCGGTGTCCGCCGCTTCACGCCCCAACGCCTGCCCGTCGACCGGTGCCTGCAGTTCCAGAATCAGGGTGTGGCCGTCGATGAAGGTTTGCAGCATCACCTCGCTGCTGCCGTCGGCGTCGCGGAACTGTCTGGCGCCCGCGCAGGCCATCAGCAGCAGCGTCATCAGCGCCAGCCGCGCCTGCGCCGCCCCGCGCTGCAAGCGGGTCGATCCGATCAGATGCAGGGCCTCGCTGCGCAAACGCACGTCCTGCAAGGCCAGATGGCCGCGCAGCAGGCGCAGGCTGTCCTCGACCACATGGCGCAGGTCGGCGCAGGCTGCCTCCGCCAGTGCTGCGTCGCCGAGCCAGAAGCCGACCGCCGCGTCCTGGCGCCGGCGCAAATCGCCCACGCGCTGCTTGATCACGTCGAGGCTGGGCTGGGCGCGCTCCAGTTGCGCGCTTCCCGACAGCAGGCGTGCCATCAGGTCGGCATGCAGCGACAGCGCATTGAGCGGATTACGCAGCTCGTGCAGCACACTTTCGCTCAGCTGCTGCCCCAGCATGCCGCGCAGGCGGGAAAACAGGCGGGCGCGGCTGTCGTCCAGCGACTGTGCCTGCCACAGCTGCAGCTCCCCGGCGGCGCCGGCATGCCGCAGGCGCCAGGCCGCGCCGGAAGAGTCGTAGGCGACCACCACGTCGCCGTCGCCGGCCGCCGCGGCCAGCCGGGCGAGCAGGGCGGGCGCCGCCGCCACGGGCTCGTGCCGATCGGCACGGATCAGCCGGTCGCGCCGCGCCAGCAGCAGCGTCGCACCGGGCAGCGGCGCCTCGCGCCAATGCGCGGGTGTGGCGGCAGCGTCGGCGGAGGGCAGGTCGAGCATGACGTCTCCTGGCGGTGCGGTGGGCCCGGCGACCAGGGCTTGGCCGCGGATGAGCTCTCAGCTTTCAGCTGTCGAGCGCGGCAAGAATCTGCGCGTGATCGGCCGGCTTGATCAGGCGATGATGCACCGGAAACGGCGGTCTGGCGCGGGCGATGCAATGGTCGGGATGGTCGCTGCCGCTCAGCGCGATCAGCTTGGCCGGTTGTAGTCCCGCGGCCTGCCGGCGTGCCTGGTAGTCCATGGCCAGGCTCAGGCCATTGCTGTCGCTGGCCAGGTGCAGATCGAAGATGACGGCCTCGCTGCGCAGGTCGCTGGTGACCAGCCTGAAGCTGGCGGAGTCGTAGGCCTGCTCGACCTGATGCGCGTCCAGGCTGAGCAGTGCCGCCATCGCTTCGCGCGTATCGGTATCGTCTTCCAGCAATACGATGTTCATGACCGCTTTTCCGCAGCGGGAGACGGTCTGTCCATGCCTTCCCGGCCTTCGAAACGCTTCAATTTGTTGTACAGCGTTTTGAGGCTGATTCCAAGCTCAGCGGCGGCGCGGGTCTTATTGCCGCGGCAGGCGGCCAGGGTATGCAGGATCAGGTCCTGTTCCGCGTCGCGCAACAGGGTGCCGCCGGCGCGCGGCGCCGTCGGCGCAGCGGCAGGAGGTGCGCCGGCAGCCGCGTTTTCGGGCAGCAGCAGATGTTCCGGTTCGATCACCGCACTACCGAGCAGACAGGCGCGTTCCACTACATTGCGCAATTCGCGCACGTTGCCGGGCCAGTCGTGTTGCAGCAGGCGCGCCAGCGCAGCGGGGGAGAAGCTGCGAGCGCCGGGGCGCTGGCTGAAATGCGACAGGAAGTAGGTCGCCAGCAACTCGATGTCCTCAAGCCGGTCGCGCAGGGGCGGCAGTACGATGGGGAACACCTGCAGGCGATAGTAAAGATCGAGGCGGAAGCGTCCTTCCTCGACATAGCGCAAGGGTTCGCGATTGGTGGCCGCGACGATGCGCACGTTGACCGGCAGCTCGCGGTCGCCGCCTACCCGCGTCACCGCGCCGGTTTCGAGCACCCGCAGCAGGGAGGTTTGCAGGTCCAGCGGCATCTCGGTGATTTCGTCGAGAAACAGCGTGCCGCCCGCGGCGCGCTCGAAGATGCCCTTGTGTGTGCGCAGGGCACCGGTGAAGCTGCCCTTTTCATGGCCGAACAGCTCGCTGGCAATGAGCGCGGGCGATACCGCGCCGCAGTTGAAGGCCACGAAGGGGCCATTGCGGCGATTGGACAGCTGATGTAGGCAGTTGGCGGCGACTTCCTTGCCGCTGCCGCTTTCGCCCTGCAGCAGTACCGTGATGTCGCTGCCGGCGGCGCGCGCGATCAGCTGCTGCACTTGCCGCATGCCGGCGGAATTGCCGGGCAGCAGCTCCGCAGCGCTATCCCCGGCGGCCGAACCGGGCAGGGCGATGCCGGCGTCCTGCCCCGGTTCGGGACGGGACGGCGCACCGGTCTCCGCTGCGGCAAGCGGCATGCCGCGCGCATGACCGACACGGGCCAGCAGGTTGCACAGCTCGGCCAGTTCCACCGGCTTCATCAGGTAGTCGAACACTTGGTGCCGCAACGCTTCCACCGCAGTGCGGACGCTGCCGTGGCCGGTGATCACCACGAATTCCCGCGCGCGCTGCCGCGGCGTATCGCGGATCAGGGAAAAGCCGCTGCCGTCCGGCAAATCGAGGTCGACCAGTACCAGGTCGTAGGCGGACTGCTCGAGGGCCCTCGCGGCACTGGCCAGGTCGTGCGCGCAATCCACGGCATAACCTTCGCCCGCCAGATAGTCGACGAGGCCGCTGGTGAGTTCGGCGTCGTCATCGACCCACAGAACCCGCAATGCCTCGAGGTGCGACTCCCGCATCATCCCCGCGTCCTTGGTTGTGATGATCGTTGCCGGCGCCGGAAAGCCCCTGTCCGGCCTGTGTCGGCAGGCTTTACACGATCCATGCACCTGGTTGCCGGTAAATATTACACGGCCTTGCCTCAAACGCGTGCCCGGGATTCCGAATGCCAGCCCAGAAAAATATGTAATTACATGAAAAATAAAGAATAAATCAAATGCGACCGGGTGCCGATCAATCTGGCACGAGGCTCGCAATGATAGTTACAGGACTTGGCGAGGCCCCGCTTACCGGGCACAGCCAGGCGAATCTCAGGATCAGGCCAACCAATGAAGGAGCAGGGTCATGCATAAAAACGTTCTCCCTCTCTTGTTCGGATTCATCCTGCTCGGCGCGCTGGGTCACGGCGCGGCACAGCGGGTTCGCGGTCAGGACGCGGACGCGCCGGCACCGGCGCCAGCGCGGCAGGCCAACATGCCGAAGCAGCTGCGCGCCCTGGATGACGCCGGCGCGCTGGATGCACCCCGCACGGGCACTATCGCCACCCTGCCGGTGTTCATTCCCGACCAGGACGATCGGCGCATCGGCGTCTGGGCCATTTAACCCGAAGGAGCTTGTGATGTTTTACTGGTCTGCGGCCTTCGTGCTGATTGCCTGCATCTCCGGCTTCATCGGCCTCAACGGCCTGGCCGGGGTATCCGGGGAGTTGGCCTGGGGCTTGTGTCTGACCGCGGTGGTGCTCGCCATTCTGTCCTTGCTGCTGAACCGCAAGCAGGATCCGGCGCCGCTGCATCGCGTCGGTGGCGAATCCCGGCGCAATCTCAAGGACGCTTGAGGCTACTTCCAAGTCTTTCGCTTGCCATGGATGGAGTTATTGATATGACGGTCGAAAAATTCACCCGCAGGAACCAGATCATTGCCGAGCGTCTGTCGCAGCTGAGACTGCACGGCGAGCAGATGCATTGGGACGGCATCGTGCATCCGGTCAACCCGCAGTTCCGCGATGTGCTGCAAGCGCAGGAGCGCCTGCTCAATGCGCTGGAACGTCTGCTGGACAACTTGCCGGCGCTCGCCGCCGCCTGACAGACCGGCCTGCCTGCCGGACCAGAAGCAGGAGAACGAAATGCTCCACTACGCCGTTGTGTTTTTCATCATCGCCCTGATTGCGGGCGCCCTGGGCTTTTTCGGCATCGCCGGCACCGCCGCAGGCATCGCCAAGATCCTGTTCCTGATCTTCCTGGTGCTGTTCGTGGTTTCGCTGATCGCGGGCCGCCGGCCCTCGATTTGAGGCGATCCGCTCGGCAGCCACGTTTGCCCTGGACCTATTCGAAATACCTGCAAGGAGAGCAAAACAATGAACAACAGGAAATTTTTCCGAACGACCCTGATCGCCGCCGGTATCGGCGCCTGCCTGGCCGGCGGTGCGGTGCTCAGCGGCGCCGCCTATGCGGACGATCCGCAACCGCACAGCGATAGCGTCGGCGCGGCCATCAGCGACACCGCGGTCACCGCCAAGGTGAAAGCGAAGTTCCTCGACGACTCGCGCCTGAAGAACGCCAAGATCAGCGTCACCACCACCAATGGCGCGGTGACCCTGACCGGCTCGGCCCCGACGTCCGATGCCGCCTCGGCGGCCAAGCAGCTGGCCTCAACGGTGGACGGCGTGCAATCGGTCGATGACCAGATCGCCACGCCGTCGCTGGCCGACAGCGTCGCCGCCAAGACCGACAAGGCGGCCAAGAAGACCGGCAAGTACGCCTCGGACAGCTGGATCACCACCAAGGTGAAATCGGGCCTGCTGGCCGACAGCGTCACCAAGGGCCTGGACATCGGCGTCAACACCAGCAATGGCGTGGTCGCCCTGTCCGGCACCGTGGCAAGCCAGGATGCGGTCGATCATGCCGAGGATCTCGCCAAGAAGGTGAAAGGCGTGAAGAGCGTCGACAGTTCCGGCCTCAAGGCCGTCGGCGGCTGAGGCTGCGTTCATGCCGGATCAAGGATGATCCGGTTGGGGCTTCGTGGCGTCCGCGCCGCGAAGCCCCGCCAAGGATGGCGCCGATTCGTTGCCACCAAGTCTTATCGAAGCAGATTCGGGGTGGGTGAGGCAACTGCCGGAACAGGAGGTTCCGGTGGAAGTCCGGCCAGGGACGTGGCAAAGCGCAAGGCCCGCAGAGCCTGCCGCATTGCCGCGCAATCGTGCCAAGGAAGGCGCGCCCTGGTTTCCGGGCGCTGTAGGCTTGTTGTAGGCCCGTTGATGCAAGGATGCATCAACGGGCTTTTTTTTTCACGCACGCGCGGCCGGGAGCGTTGCCGGACCTTGCCATGAGCACACCACAACCTTGATAGACTGCGCCAGTCGCAGCCCCACCGGCTGCGCCGTTCCAGATCAGGACCATCCGCCGGCCCATGTCGACAGCCAATCTGATCATCTGCGAATTCTGCGATTCGGTGTACCGGCGTGCGCCCCTGCAAGGCAGGGTCGTGGCCTGCTGCAGCCGCTGCGGCGCCCGGCTGTACCGCAATTCCCGCTCCGATCTCGATGTCATGCTGGCACTGACCCTGGCGGCGCTGGCGGTGTTCCTCATCGCCAATGCCTATCCGCTGATGCTGCTCGGCGTCAGCGGCAAGAGCAGCGAGGCGACGCTGTGGCAGATGATCGTCGATACCTACGATTCCAACGTTTCCCCGATCGCGCCGGTAGCGGCCATAACCGTGTTCTTCTTCCCCTTGCTGCAGATCTGCCTCTACGCCTATGTGCTGGTGCCGTTGCGCCGCGGCCGGGTCCCGGTGGCGTTCATCGGCGTGATGCATGCGCTCAGGCAGATGCAGCCGTGGACCATGGTGGAAGTGTTCGTGCTGGGCATGCTGGTGGCAGTGGTGAAGCTGGGCGGCATGGCCACTGCCACGCCGGAAACCGGCATGTGGGCCTTCGCCGTGCTGACCTTCCTGTTGACCCGGTTGAATTCGCGCGATCTCGGGGAATTGTGGGAATGCGCGGAACGGATCGTGAGCGCGGCTGGCGGAGATGCGCTGCGGCGGCGGCCGCTTGCGGTGGACGCGGGTGAAGCCCCGGCCAATGCCGCAGCGGGTGGAGTGGGGCAGCACAGCGCTTTCCGGCAGGAGCGCCCGGCGCAGGTGCGGGCTGGCGATCTGAATCTGCTGGCCTGTCACGCCTGCGGACTGGTGTTGCATGGCGCGCGGAAGTCCTCGCCATGTTTCTGCCCGCGCTGCGACCAGTCGCTGCACCGGCGCAAGCCCGACAGCCATGCCCGCACTTGGGCCTTCCTGATCGCCGCGGCAATCCTGTATATCCCGGCCAACGTCCTCACGGTCATGCACACCGCCACCCTGTTCGGGGCCGATGACAACACCATCCTGTCCGGCGTGGTGGAATTGTGGAACGGCGGCGCCTGGGATCTGGCCGTGATCGTATTTACCGCCAGCATTGCCGTGCCGCTGATCAAGATGGCCTGCCTGTTGCTTCTGCTGCTCAGCAGCAGGCGCGGCTCGGCGCGCTGGCGGCGCGAGCGTACGCGTATCTACCGCATGGTGGAGCTGATCGGCCGCTGGTCGATGCTCGATGTATTCGTGGTGGCGCTGCTGCTGTCGCTGGTACGCTTCGGCATTGTCGCCGAAGTGCGGGCGGGCCCCGGCATCGTCGCTTTCTGTGCCGTGGTCATTCTGACCATGCTGGCTTCGATGAGCTTCGACCCGCGCCTGATCTGGGACGTGCGATCATCGGCGGGGCAGCGGCAGTCCGCTGCCAGCGGAACCGGCGCCTGAAAGTGCCGTCCAAACCGAAATCCGGCGCGATGCCAAGAATATGACCGAACGCGAACTAGACGACCTGCCCGAGCCGCAACTGCGGCGCCAGCACCGCTGGAGCTTTTCGCTGATCTGGCTGGTGCCGATCGTGGCGGTCCTGGCCGGGCTGGTGCTGGTGGTGCGCACCTATCTCGAAGCGGGGCCGACCATCACCATCAGCTTCGAGACCGCGGAAGGGCTGGAAGCGGGCAAGACTGAAGTACGCTACAAGAACGTGGTGGTGGGCAAGGTCAAGCGCATCACCCTGACCCGCGACCATACCCACATCATCGCCATCGTCGATATCAAGAAGGACGCCTCCAGCCTGGCGGTGGAGGACTCGCGCTTCTGGGTGGAGCGGCCGCGCATCGGCATCAATGGCGTGTCGGGCATCGATACCCTGCTTTCCGGCGCTTATATCGGTGTCGACATCGGCACCTCGGACCACGAAAAGGACAGCTATATCGGCCTGGAACAGCCGCCGCCGGTGACGCACGACATGAAAGGCAAGCTGTTCATGTTGCACACCGAGGATGCCGGCTCCCTGGCCATCGGCTCACCCCTCTACTATCACCGTGTTGCGGTAGGCAAGGTGGTGGAATCCGACCTCGATGCCGACGGCAAGCACGTGACCGTGCAGGTCTTCGTCGATGCACCGCACGATCAGCTGGTCACCGACAATACGCGCTTCTGGAACGCCAGCGGCGTCGATCTTTCGCTCAATGCCACGGGGCTCAAACTCAATACGCAATCCCTCGCCACGGTCATCGCCGGCGGCGTCGCCTTCCAGGTCTTCGACGACAAGAACCCAGGCCAGCCCGCTGCGGACAAGGCGGATTTTCACCTGTATTCCGATCAGGGTCTGGCGCTGGCGCCGCCGGACGGCCTGTCGGTCGAAGTGCTGATGCACTTCGATCAATCGGTGCGCGGACTTTCCACCGGCGCGCCGGTGGATTTTCACGGCATCAATTTCGGCACGGTGAAGTCGATCGAGCTGCAATTCGATCCGGTGAAGAAGGATTTCTTCACGGACGTCACCGCCGACGTCTATCCGGACCGCCTCGGCGCGGCGATGAAGTCGATGCGCGCCCTGGAGAAGAGCACCCAGACCAGCGCTAACCAGATGTGGGGTCGCATGGTCGAGCGCGGCCTGCGGGCGCAGCTGCGCTCCGGCAACATCATCACCGGGCAACTGTTCATCGCCTTCGAATTCGTCAAGAACACCAAGCCGGTGAGCTTCGACCCCGAGGCCAAGCCCCTGGTCATTCCCACCGCGCCAGGCAGCATGGAGCAGTTGCAGGAGCAGCTGCAAAGCATCGTGCACAAGCTCGACGAGATTCCGTTCGATCAGATCGGCCAGAACCTGAACGCCACGCTGAAGAGCGCCAACAGCCTGCTGGCCCAGCTCGACAAGGAGGTTGCGCCGGAAGCCAAGGCCACGCTGCACGCCGCCCAGCAGGCGATGCAGTCGCTGGATCAGAGCGTGGCTTCGCCGGATGCGCCGCTGCAGCTGGATGCCCGACGCACACTGGAGGAAGTGAACCGCGCCGCCGCGTCGCTGCGGTCCCTGGCGGACTACCTGGAGCAGCATCCGGAGTCGCTGATCCGCGGCAAGTCCAACGAGCAGGAACCGGCCGGCGATTCGGGCAGGAAATGACATGACCATGACCAACAAAGCCGCCGTTGCCGCCCTTGCTTGTTCCCTGCTGGCGCTGGCCGCCTGCAGCTCGACGCCGACGCAGTTCTATACCCTGCAGCCGCCGGCCGCCGCGCAAGCGACGTCCGCCCCGTTCCAGATCGAGGTGCAGTCGGTCGATCTGCCGCCGCAGGTTTCCACACCGCAGCTGGTGGTGCGCACCGGCGGCAGCGAGATGGTGCCGGTGGACACGCGGCGCTGGATCGCGCCGCTGGGCGACGAAATCCGCGATGCCCTGTCCGCCGATCTGAGCCGTCAGCTCGGCGCCCGCGATGTCTACGGCCTGCCTGGCGGCGGCACCGCGCCGGGCTTGCCGGTCTGGCGCATCAACGTCAAGGTGCAGCGCTTCGAATCTGCTCTCGGCGCCTATGCCCGCATCGACACGGTGTGGACGCTGCGGCGCGCCGGCGATCAGGCCATCGCCCTGACCTGCGGCAGCAGCATCTCCGAAACCGTGCAGGCGGGATACCCGGCCCTGGTCGAAGGGCATCAGCGGGCGGTGGCGCAACTCGCCGCGCAGATCGCGGCAGGACTCGGCGCGGCGCAGCAGGGCAACGGATCGGGCTGTCCGGCGAGCTAGAATCCGCGGCCGATTATCCTGGCTGGTCGCAGGGGCCTGGGCGACGCCAGCCTAGATTTTCTTCGCCGAACTGCGGTGCGCCACCAGCATGCCGTTCTTCCAGCGTGCGCTGATCGCGCCGAGGCCGCTCCAGTCCTGGCTGCTGTCGCCATCGACCAGGCGCAGGTCGGCATGGGCGCCGGTGACGATGGCGCCGTGCCCGCTCTGCACCTTGTCCGCCAGCGAAGCGCCCGCCGCATTGTCGGCTGCCGCTTCGGGCTGTTCCGGCAGCAGGCTCTTGCCGGTGCCGTCGATGACCGTGCCGCCGCGCGCCAGGCCGACGTCGGGACCGACCGCCAGCACCAGGCCATGCTGCACGCGCACCTGGGTGCCCTGCGGCAGCCAGCGCTCGCCATCGAATACGCGGGCGCCGATGATGGTGAAAGCCGCTGATTTGCCGCAGTCCTGCGGCATCTGGGCCTGGCCGTCGAAGACCACGCCGAAGGTGCCGCAAAGAACGAGAATCGACAGGGCTGAAATGCGCTGCTTCATGGCTTTGCCTTGGACTGGCCGGTGCGTCCGTCGTGGACGCTGTCCACGTTAAAGGCATCGAATCCGGCCGGCGAGCGCTATGGGACGAACCGCCATGGCCCTGTGACGAGCCGGGAAAGCGGCGGGATGACGGCCCAAAATCCCTCCCAGGCGGAGGCGCCGGGTTGGGATAGGGGCGATCCGTCAAACCGCGCGCAGGCACCATGAATCGAATCGCCCGCTGTTCCCTGTTGGCCGCGATCGCGGGCCTGTCGGGCTGCTACGCCACCATGGCGCGGCTCAGCCCGCAGATCCAGGGGCATCTGCTCGACCATGGCCGGCCGGTATCCGATGCGCAGATCTTCATCGCCCGGGGCGAAGACACTGGCCGCTGCGGCGACACGCCGGCGGATGCCCAGATGGCGAACCGGGGTGTGTTCACCTTGCCGGAGACGCAGCAGCCAGAATGGGTCTATCCGGACCCGCGCTACGCCAGCTGGACCCTGTGTATTGCCTACCAGGGGCATACCTATGTCGGCTACAGCATGGCCAAACTGGATTATCCACCGGCGTATCTCAGCCTCAGTTGCGAGCTGTCGCTGCCGCAAAAGCAGCAGGCCGAGCACGCCGCCAGCATTTATGGGTTCTGCCAGAGAATCTGAGTGCGGCGCGGCGGCCGTCGCTGCAAGTGCCGGAGTCCAGGTAAACGAAGGGCCGCCGTGGCGGCCCTTCGTCGTTACTGCTGCGCCAGGACTTCAGCGTTCCCAATGCCCCGGCTGATAGTGGTAATGGGGGCCGCGCTGTTCCCAGTGGTCGGCCACCCAGTGATGGCCCGGGTGCGGCGCCATGTAATGGCCGGGCACCCAGACATGGCGGCCGCCTTCCCAGTTCCAGTAACCCGCGGCCCAGACATAGCCGGGTTGCGGGGCCGGGGGCGGGGTTTCCACCACCGCGGCGGGCGGGGCGATGTCGAGGTCGATGGCCACGCCGGCCTGGCTCAGCGCCGGCAGGGTGAGGCCGCCGGCGAGCAGCAGCGAGGCGACAATCAGTTTGGTGTGTTTCATGTGGTAGTTCCTTCTTCCATGGAGATCAAGGGGACCGGGCTTGAACGCGCCTGGTCGGCATCCGCCTGACGGCGGTCAATCAACGGCAGTGGTAGTAGCCGCAGTGATAGCCGGGGCCAACCGGCACGACGACACAGCCGGAGGCGAGGATCGCGGTACTCAGAATCAGCATTCGTATCAGGTTGCGCATGACGTTTCTCCTGCTTGGTGATACGCCATCCACCTTACGCCGCGCGCCTGAATGCCCTCTGAACCCCGCAATTGCTGCGGGTTAACAAATGTAAACAGAAATTCGGCGCAGTCCGCACCATTTAAGGGCGTGAAATCCAGGTGTTGCCGCGGATATAGAAGCGCAGCAGCCGCTTCGCCCAGTGGCCGGCGTAATCCACGCCGATGCGGGGCCGCCGCACGATGACGATGCGTTCCGCCGCTTCGGGTTCGGCGAGGTGAAATTCCGCACTGAGCAGGTCGTGGCCGCTCAGCCGGCGGTCGATGCCCATGGCCTTGCATAGCAGGCCCGGGCCGCGTGTATGTGCGTCGAGATTGCGCACCGGCTGCAGCGCACGCAGCAGCACCGCCGAGGCCTGGCCTTCCGCCTGGGTGACCACGTTCATGCAATTGTGCACGCCGTAGATCAGATACACATAGGCATGGCCCGGCGGTCCGAACATCACTTCGGTACGCGGCGTGCGGCCCCGTGCCGAGTGCGCCGCCAGGTCATGCGGGCCCAGGTAGGCTTCCGTTTCGACGATGCGGCCCACCCGCTCCACCCCGTCGATGCGCAGGACCAGATGCTTGCCCAACAGTTCGCGCGCCACCTCGATGGGGTCGCGGTCATAGAAGCTGCGCGGCAGCATGCGCTGGATGATTTCCCGGTGCCTGAACGGTCACAGTTTAGCGGCTTGGCCGCGGGCCGAACCGGGTTAACGCTTCAGCCGCCGCTGGATGCCCGCCAGCTTTTCATGCAGTTCGCGCAGCGCCTGGATTTTCTGCGCCACCGCGATCTTGTCCGGAATCGAATTCCAGTCGAACGGCTTGGAATGCATCAGCTGCAGCGGCATATGTCCCAGTGGCGGCGGCGCATTGGCAAACGTGGTGCTTTCCGGAGATCGCGCCAGGGCGTCGCCCATGGCGGCAAGTATCCTGCCCGCATGCTGCAGGGCGGAGCGCAACTCGCGGATCTGCGTTTCGGTTTCTTCTTGTTCGAGCAATAACTGAGCTCGTTCCTGTCTTTCCATGCGAGCCCCCTGGCACAAGCTGCACAATATGCGGGTGCGGTCATGATCCGTCAGCGAACCAGTTCACATTTCCCCGGAATGTCCAGCCTGCCTGAGCCAGGCCCTTCCGTGTCAGTTTCGAGTCTACTCCCGTGTGCCGGTGCCCGCCGTGCCGTGGATGCTGCAATGGTGCCCGGCTGGCGGCCGGGCGTTTATAGTAGGCACTGGCCCGGCCACAGCAGATTCGCGTATGACACAGGCGATCACCGCGTTGACCCGCAAGACGGCGATACTCCATTTGATCCGGCAATGCCATGCGGACCAGGTCGGGGCGCCGGTTCTGCTGACCGTGCTAATGGTGGCCTGGACCCAGCTGGGACTGCGCGGAGACGATCTCTCCACCGGGCTCAACGAAATGCTGGAAGACGGCAGTCTGGATTTGAACGCGGATCCCAGGAACCCTTCGGTCGCCCTGACCGCGAGCGGCAAGGCCTGGATGGACGGTATCGGTGTCGACCCGCAGCTGCGCCTGGAGCAGGAGCGGATCCTGCGTTCGGTCCGGCAGCGCGTCGAGTTCGCCCCGCCGCCGGCGCCCGCGGCCCCGGGCCAGGTGCCGCGCTGGCATATCGTCGACCGCCGCGTGCGCTTCGACTGAAGTCTGTTGCAGCGGCGTAGCCGCCTCCGGCACGCCGCTGTGCGCTATCCGCAACTACTGCTGGGTCGCTACCAGGGCGAGCGCATATTTGGACGTGCCATTGCTGCTCTGACTGTCATCGAGCTCCAGCACCAGGGTGTTTTGTGCCAGGGCGCCCCCCAGCGGTGAATGCCCCCCACTTGCCGGCAGGAAGCTCGCCAGTCCGCTCAGTATGATGGTGCTGGTGCCCGGGCAGGTGCCGGTGACGCCGCTGAGGAGATAGATGTTGTAGGTGCCGTCGGCGATTGTCGTCGACCCGGCGAAGCTGCAGCCGCTGGCGCTCGACAAGTTGAAGCTCGTCGCGGATGTGAAGCTGACCGTATACGTGTCGGTAACGTTGCTTGAGAGCGCCGCACTGGCGATTGCCGCCGCTCCGGCAGTTGCGACATAGCTGCCCGTCTGGATGGCGGTCGGCGTCAGTGCGGGATTGTCGAGAATGATGCTCGCGCTGTTGCTGTAGCCGCTGGGGTAGCTGAGAGTCAGCGCCGCCTCGGTGATGCCGGATGTCGTCGATGACAGGGTGCCGCTCAGGCCGCCACCCAGGGCAATGGTGGTGCCATCGCCCAAGGCGCTTTGAGCAGCCGTGTAGGCATCGAAAGAGCCGCTGACCACCGAGCTGCCGGTGCTGGAAGTGGTACTCAGGTTGAAGATGGCCTGGCTGTCCGGGGTCTGGGTGTCGGCAAAAAAGCCCCTGCCGTCGCTGGCCAGGACGCCGAACACGAGGTCGGTCCGGGCCGGAGTGGTGGGGAAGATCAGCTCGCTGTTGCCGCTATAGCCGAAGAAGGTGCCGTGAAACGCGGAGCTGCCGCCGCTGCCGCTACTGCCGCCGCCGCCAACGCTGATGGTGTCGTTGCCGCCGCAAGCGGCGAGCACGATCGGGCACGCCCCGATCAGCAAGATTCTCAGATTTCGCACAAAGCCGTGTGCCTGCATGGTCTTCCTCTGGGTAGGGGCTGCGCCGGGTGGAGGGGCAACCCTTTGGGGCAAGCAATCATTGTCGGAGTGGCAGTAGCGCGGCGCAAGCTGCCCAGCAGTTCAGCCGCCGGACTACCAGTCCGGCGCAAACAGGGCTGCCGCGGACGTGGATCGCTTCGGGGACTCCGTCAGCGACGGGCTCAAGAGGGCCATCCCCGGCGTTTCCGCGGCAGCCTGTAGTTGTGACACGGTCAACGGCAACGGGGTTCCGCCGGATGTTCAGCGGCGGCTTCGCTCCTGTTCACGGCGGTGTCGCGGTGTCCGTGCTTGCGCATTCCGCGTCCGCTGTGGCAGGTTTGCCGAGCGTCTTTGCGGTCGTCAGGGGGCATCAATCAGTTCGTAGTTACCCGAGGCATTTTGCGCCCCGGCGTTGCCGCATGCGGGCTCTATCAGCTGCCGCAGTGCGACGAGGCGCTGTTCATGCCTGGTTCAGCATGATGGAATTACCGTTGCAGCGAAAATATTTGCAGGCCGCCCGGATGGGCAAGGTGCCGTGACATGTCGAAAAAAATGATTCGTTCCCTGTGCCTCGCGGTCGCGCTGCTGGCTGCGCCGCTGTCGGTGTTTGCCGGCATCTTCGTTTCCATCAATATCGCGCCGCCGGTGCTGCCGGTCTACGAGCAGCCCCTGTGCCCCGGCGATGGCTATATCTGGACCCCCGGCTATTGGGCCTACGGCGACGAGGGCTATTTCTGGGTGCCCGGCACCTGGGTGCTGGCGCCGCAGCCCGGCTTCCTGTGGACTCCCGGCTACTGGGGCTGGGGCGATGGCGTCTACCTCTGGCATGGCGGCTACTGGGGCCCGCACGTCGGCTTTTACGGCGGCGTCAATTACGGT
>JAMFRN010000066.1 GCA_026224805.1 Nevskia soli | reverse complement strand
TCGAGCGCGTCGCGCCGCACGTGGAGATGGTGCTGGCCGACCCCAAGGGCTCGATCCTGGCCGACGTGGTCCATACCGGCAAGATCCAGAAGGAAGCCGGCAGCTGGCTGATCGAGGGCATCGGCGAGGACTTCATCCCGCCCAACTGCGATCTCGGCCGCGTCAAGCAGGCCTACGAAATCAGCGACGCCGAGAGCTTCTTCACCGCCCGCGAGTTGCTGCGCAAGGAAGGCATCCTCGGCGGCTCCTCCACCGGCACCCTGGTGGCCGCGGCGCTGCGCTATTGCCGCGAGCAGACCGCGCCCAAGCGCGTCGTCACCTTCGTCTGCGACAGCGGCAACAAGTACCTGACCAAGATGTACAACGATTACTGGATGTTCGAGCAGGGCCTGCTCGACCGCCCCAAGCAGGGCAACCTGCTGGACCTGATCGTGCGCCGCTACCAGGAAGGCGGCGCGGTGACGCTGGCGCCCACCGACAACCTGCTGCTGGCCTACCGTCGCATGAAGCTGTTCGACGTGTCGCAGATCCCGGTGATGCAGGGCGAAAAAGCCATCGGCATCCTCGACGAGTCGGACCTGCTGCTGCATGTGCACAGCAACCCAGCGCGCTTCAAGGACGCAGTGAGCACGGCGATGGTCAACAACGTCGAGACCATCGCGCCGGATGCGCCGGTGTCGAGCCTGCTGCCGATCTTCCAGCGCGATCATGTCGCGGTGGTCGCCGACGGCGGGCGCTTTGTCGGCCTGATCACCAAGATCGATTTGCTGAATTACATCAGGCAGCAGATCGGTTAAAGCTGAATTGCCTTGCGGAATACCTCACGCAACGTCATGCCGGCGCAAGCCGGCATGACGTACCTATTTGACCGCCCATGAAAGTCCAAAACACCGGAACACAACGCCTGTCGCGCCGTCCCGTCATCATCGCTGTGCTGCTGGTGCTGGGCGTGACAGCCGTCGCGCTCATCTACCAGGCGCGCACCGCCTGGGCCATCGGCGTGGCCTACCGCTATGCCCTGCCCCTGGTCGAGGTGATGCGGCTGCGCTACGCCACCGTGTTCGACCCGGCCAACCCGCACCGGGTGCCGCTCAACAGCTTCGCCCACAAGCGCCGGCTGGCCGACGCCGGCGACCGGCTGGTGACGATGCCGAACAACGACACGCTGTATTCGCTGGCGGTACTCGACCTGTCCTCGGGGCCCGTGCGCTTCGAGGTGCCGGATACGGCAGGCCGCTACTATTCGGCGGCGCTGATGGACGCCTACACCAACAACTTTTCCATCATCGGCCGGCGTACCACCGGCACCCATGCCGCCAACTTTCTCATCGCCGGGCCGGGCTGGCACGGCGATACCCCGGACGGCGGCCCGCAACTGATTCACGCGCCGACCAATACCGTGCTGCTGCTGGTGCGCATCGTGGTCGACGGGCCGGACGATGTGGCCGCGGTAGCGGCGCTGCAGGACGACTTCAAGCTGATCCCGCCGCACGCCGATGGCGGGAACGGGCCCGCGCCGATCGCGCCGGTGGCGAATAACGGCGGCAACTTCGTCGAGATCGCCGACCGGGCGCTGGCAGAGAATGCGCCCCCGGGCGCCGACGGGCCGATGCTGGCGCATATCGCCAAAATCGGCATCGCCGCCGGCGCGGCGCCGGATCATTCCACCATCGCGGAATGGAACCGGGATTTTCCGCTGGCGCAGAAGCTGCTGGCCGGCGCGGTAGCGCGCCCGCGGCACCTGATCGGCGGCTGGAACTACCTGCCGCCCGACATCGGCAACTTCGGCACCGACTACGACGTGCGCGCCGCCGTCGCCCTGGTTGGCCTGATGGCACTACCGCAGGAAGAGGCCTTCTACACCAACGGCTTCAAGGACGCCCAGGGCAAGGCCTTCGACGGCGCCCACCGCTATCGCCTGCACCTGCCGCCGGGCGGCGTGCCAGTGGATGCCTTCTGGTCGCTGAGCCTGTACTCGGCCGAAGCCGACGGCCGCGCCTACTTCGTCGACAACCCGATCCACCGCTATGCCATCGGCGACCGCACGCCAGGGCTGAAGAAGAATGCCGACGGCAGCCTCGACATCCTGATCCAGCAGCAGGCTCCCGAGCAGGCACAGCAGGACAACTGGCTCCCGGCGCCAGCCGGCCCGTTCCGCCTGACCATGCGCGCCTACCAGCCGCGGCGGGATTTGCTGGAGGGCCGCTTCCGCTATCCGGCCGTCGAGCTCGTCGATGGGCCTTAACCCCGTTCCGTCGCCGGCGCCGTTTGAACAACAGTCGATTGCATCACACCCTGAGGCATTGAACGCGCGCCATAGCGGCTAGACTGTCGCCAACCAATTTCACGGACCAGAACATGGGCAGCAAGACCACACCGCAGCACTTCGCCACCCGCGCCATCCACGCCGGCCAGTCGCCCGACCCCACCACCGGCGCGGTGATGCAGCCGATCTACGCCACCTCGACCTATGTGCAGAGCAGCCCCGGCGTGCATAAGGGCTACGAGTACTCGCGCACGCAAAACCCGACCCGCTTCGCCTATGAACGCTGCGTCGCCGATCTGGAAAGCGGCAAGCAGGGCTATGCCTTCGCCTCCGGCCTCGCCGCCACCGCCACCCTGCTCGACACCCTGGAGCCCGGTTCGCATGTCATCGCCAGCGACGATATGTACGGCGGCACCTATCGCCTGTTCGCCCGCGTGCGGGAGAAATCGGCGGGGCTGAAGTTCAGCTACGTCGACATGCGCGAGCCGAAGAACATCGAAGCGGCGATCCGCCCGGAGACGCGCCTGATCTGGGTGGAGACGCCAACCAACCCGATGCTCAAGCTGGTGGATCTGTCGGCCATCGCCGCCATCGCCCACAAGCACAAGCTGCTCGCAGCCGCCGACAACACCTTCGCCAGCCCCTATCTGCAGCGGCCGCTGGAGCACGGCTTCGGCCTGGTGATGCATTCGGCGACCAAGTATCTCAATGGCCATTCCGACGTGGTCAACGGCATGCTGGTGGTCGGCAACGATACCGAACTGGCCGAGCGCCTGACCTATCTGCAAAACGCCGTAGGCGCGGTGGCGGGCCCGTTCGATTCCTTCCTGGTGCTGCGCGGCCTGAAGACGCTGGCGGTGCGCATGCAGCGCCATTGCGAGAACGCGCTGGCGCTGGCGCACTGGCTGGAGGCGCATCCCAAGGTGGCCAAAGTGCATTACCCCGGCCTGGCCTCGCATCCGCAGCATGCCCTCGCTGGCAGGCAGATGAAGGGCGGCTACGGCGGCATGATCTCGATCGAACTGAAAGGCGGCCTGGAGGATTCGCGCCGCTTCCTCGAGCGCTGCCAGATCTTCGCCCTGGCGGAATCGCTGGGCGGCGTGGAAAGCCTGATCGAGCATCCGGCGATCATGACCCACGCCAGTATTCCCGCCGCGGCGCGGGCGCAGCTCGGTATCTCCGATTCGCTGTGCCGGCTGTCAGTGGGCATCGAGGATGTGGCAGACCTCAAGTCCGATCTCGACCAGGCGCTCAGCGGCTGATCGCGGACCGCTGCAAAGCCGCCAAGGGCGGCGCGGGACTGTTGCGAAAAAATCAGGAGAAGCAATGCGCAATCCGTCTGGCCTGTCCCTGTTCGTCGCGGCCTTGCTGAGCGTGTGCCCTGTACTCGGTGGGGCCGCTCCCCTGCCGGAGTCGCAGGTGCCCGCGCCGCTCAAGCCCTGGATCGGCTGGGCGCTGCATGACCAGGATCAACGCGACTGCCCGCTGCCCTACAACGACAGCAGCGGCCACGCCTGCAACTGGCCCTCGCAGCTGCGTCTCGACCTGAGCGGCAACGGCGGACGCTTCGAGCTGCGACTCAGGCTGGACGCGCCCGGCTGGGCCGCGCTGCCGGGCGGCGAGCAGCAATGGCCGCAGGACGTGCGCCTCGACGGCAAGCCCGCGCCGGTGGCGCTGCATGAAAACAGACCCGCGCTGTACCTCGGCGCCGGCAGTTACGCGGTAGTGGGTAATTTCGAATGGAACCACCTGCCGGAATCGCTGCCACTGCCGGCCGAGCTGGGACTGCTGTCGCTCAGCGTCGACGGAGCCGAGCGCGCCCATCCGGCGCGCGACGCCAACGGCGTCTGGCTCGGCCGCGGCACGCAGCAAAGCGCCGCCGGCGACCGCCTCACGCTACAGGTCTACCGGCTGGTGGACGACGACATCCCGCTGCGCGTGGTCACCCACATCAGCGTTGAAGCGGCCGGCGAGGTGCGCGAAGCCCGCTTCGGCCCGGTGCTGCCGTCCGGCATGCAGCCGCTTTCGATCGACTCGCCCTTGCCGGCACGGCTCGATGACGACGGCTTCCTGCGCGTGCAGCTGCGCCCCGGCGTCTGGAGCATCGAGGTCACCGCGCGGGCGCCCGCCCCGGTGGCCGCGCTGAGCCTGCCGGCACTGGACGCGCCCTGGCCGGCGGAGGAAGTATGGTCCTTCGCCGCCCACAACGAGCTGCGCATCGTCGAAGTCAGCGGCGCGGCTGCGGTCGATCCTCAGCAGACCCAGGTGCCGCCGCCCTGGCGCGGCTATCCGGCCTATGCCCTTAAGGCCGGCGAGTCTCTGCACTTCGCCGAGAAGCAGCGCGGCGATCCGAATCCGCAGCCCGGTCGCCTGTCGCTGCAACGCAGACTGTGGCTGGACTTCGATGGCCATGGCTATACCGTGCAGGACGTCGTGCAGGGCCAGCTCAACGATCAGTGGCGGCTCAACACAGCGGCGCCCCTGCACCTGGGTAGCGTGCAACTGGACGGCGAGCCGCAGACGATCACCAGTCTGGGTGCTGCTGAACAAGGCGTCGAAGTTCGCCATGGCCAGCTCAACCTCGTCGCCGCCAGCCGCATCGACGGCGTGGTCTCGCATCTGCCGGTGAGCGGCTGGGATCACGAGTTCCAGAATGTCAGCGCCGAACTGAACCTGCCACCCGGCTGGCGCCTGCTCGCCACCTCTGGCGTGGACAACGTGCCGCAGACCTGGATCGGCCGCTGGAGCCTCCTCGATCTGTTCGCGGTACTGGTCGCCGCCATCGCCGCGCTGCGCCTGTTCGGCCCGCGCTGGAGTGCACTGATGCTGCTGACCCTGGTCCTGAGCTGGCAGGAGCCGTCCGCGCCGCGCTGGTCCTGGCTCAACCTGTTGGCCGCAGCCGCGCTGCTGCGGGGCCTGCCCGCCTCGCTGAAAGACGGACGCCTGGCGCTGTGGCTGAATCGCTACCGCATGCTCGCCGCAGTGCTGGTGGTGCTGCTGGCCATACCGTTTTCCTTGCAGCAGGCGCGCAACGCCCTGCATCCGCAGCTGGACCAGGAGTCGGCGCCTCTCAACCCGGTCTCCTATGGAAGCGCAAGAAAAGCGGAGATTTCGCTGGACAACGCGCAGGACCAGCAGAGCGAAGAGCCACAACAGCAAGCGCAAGCCACCGCCGTTGCGGAACCCGCCGAAGCCCCACCGCCCCCGGCACCTGTTGCGATGATGGCGAAACGCACGGTAGCCAGCGCCAGCATCTCCGCCTTCGCCAGCTCGTCCCCGATATCCAAGCTGTCCGTTCGCCGCATCGACCCCGGCGCGCTCACCCCGACCGGCCCCGGCCTGCCCGACTGGAGCTGGCGCGCGGCGCAACTGAGCTGGTCCGGCCCCATCGGCGCCAGTCAGAGCTTTCACCTGTGGCTGCTGCCGCCGGCGCTGACGCGCCTGCTCGAAGTGCTGTCCATCGTGCTGGTGGCGGCGATGCTGGCGCGCTGTGTCGAGCTGCGCCGTGCGCCTGCGCTGCCGCGCGGTTCCGGCGGCGGCGCGGCAACGGCGGCGCTGCTGCTCCTGCTGCTGTGTGGCCAGCCGCAGCCGGCACGCGCGGACCAGGCACCGGCGGACGTGGCGCCGCCCGCGCCGCCGCAGGCCATTCTCGACGAGCTGCGCGAGCGCCTGCTGGCCGCGCCAGACTGCGCCCCGGACTGCGTGCAGGCGCCGCGCCTGTCGCTGGGCCTGGGCGCGGACGAGACGCTGAGCCTGCGCCTGACGGTGGACGCGCTGGCCCCCACGGCCGTGCCGCTGCCGGTGCCGACGCTGGCCGGCGGCGAGCAGGGCGGCGTGTGGCAGCCGCAGCGCGTGCTGCTCGACGGCGCCGACGCCGCCCTGCGTCGCGATACGGACGGCAGCCTGTGGGTACGCCTTGGTACCGGTCGGCACGAGCTGGTCTTGTCCGGCACGGTCGCCGGCTTGAGCCAGTTGCAGCTGCCCTTGCCGCTGCAGCCGCATCGGGTCAGCGCCCAGCTGCAAGGCTGGCTGCTGAGCGGGGTCGATGACCAGGGCGAAGCCGCCGGCGCCGTGCAGCTGCTGCGCCAGGCCGGCAACAGCGGCAATGCGGCGAACGGCTCCGCCGGCCAGGCGCTGCCGCCGCTGCTGGTGGTGACGCGCACCCTGCACCTGGGGCTGGACTGGCAGGTCGAGACCACGGTGGAGCGCCTGGGCGTGCCCTACACTGCGGTCAACACCGATATTCCGCTGCTGCCGGGCGAAGCGGTGACCAGCGCTGGAATGCGCACGCAGGATGGCGCGGTGCAGCTCAGCCTGACGCCGGGGCAGACGCAGGCGCAGTGGACCTCGCGCCTGGCGCCCGCCGACAGCCTGAGCCTGCACGCGCCGCAGCGCGGCGATCTGGTGGAAGTGTGGCGCTTCGACGTGGCGCCGATCTGGCATGCCGGCTTCAGCGGCATCGCCCCGGTGCATCACCAGGAAAACAATTACTGGTTGCCCACCTTCCAGCCCTGGCCGGGCGAGGCGCTGGAGCTGAAGCTGAGCCGTCCGCAATCCCTGCCCGGCCAGACGCTGACCCTGGACTCCGCTCACCTGGCGCAAAATCCCGGGCAGCACGCCAGCGAGGAAATACTGGAACTGCAACTGCGCAGCAGCCAGGGCGGCTCTTATGCCCTGCCCTTGCCGCAGGGCTCGACCATCACCGGCCTGATGGTGAATGGCCAGACGCAGCCGCCGCGCATCGAAAACAGCCGCCTGATCCTGAGCCTGCAACCCGGCGCGCAATCGCTGCACATCACCCTGCGCAGCAATGCCGGCATTTCGACGTTGCTGCGCACGCCGCCGCTAGCCCTGGGCACCGCCGGGGTCAATGCGCGCATCGACCTCGAGCTGCCGGAAGACCGCTGGATCCTCGCCACCGGCGGCCCCCGGCTCGGCCCGGCGGTGCTGTTCTGGGGCGTGCTGGCGGTGCTGTTCGCCTTCGCCGCGGGGCTGGGCCGGCTGCGCTTCGCACCGCTGCGCGGCTGGCACTGGGCGCTGCTGTTCGTCGGCCTGTCGCAGGTGCCGGTATGGGCCGCGGCGGTGGTGGTCGGCTGGTTCGTGGCGTTGACCGCGCGCGGCCGCTACGGCGAGCAGCTGTCCAACGGCCGCTTCAAGATCGCCCAGGTGGCGCTGCTGCTGCTGACCCTGCTGACCCTGGCGCTGCTGTTCCAGGCCGTCGCCGCCGGCCTGCTGGGACAGCCGGCCATGCAGATCGCCGGCAACGGCTCTCATGGCCACAGCCTGCACTGGTATCAGGACCGTTTCGATCAGGCCCTGCCGCAAGCCTGGGTACTGTCCGCGCCGCTGTGGCTGTACCGGCTGCTGATGCTGCTGTGGGCGCTGTGGTTGGCCAATGCCCTGCTCGGCTGGCTGCGCTGGGGCTGGCAGCAGTTCACCGCCAGTGGCCTGTGGCGCCAGCCGGTGCCGAAGGCGGGCACCCCCCCTCCCGTGCCCCCGCCGGTACAATGAGCGCCAGACAAAACCCCGAGGAATTCCCATGACCGAACTCGCGCAGAAGCGCTGCATTCCCTGCGAAGGCGGCGGCAAGCCGCTGGCGAAGAAACAGGCCGAGGCGCTGCACAAACAGATCGATCCGCGCTGGAAGGTAATCGACGGGGGCAAGAAGATCGAAGCCACGTTCGAGTTCAAGAACTACTTTCGCACCCTGGCCTTCGTCAATGCCGTGGCCTACATCGTCATCAATGAAGACCACCACCCGGATATCAGCTTCGGCTACAAGACCGCCACCGTCATGTTCTGGACGCATGCGGTGGGCGGCTTGTCCGAAAACGATTTCATCTGCGCGGCGAAGCTGGATGGCTTGGTGAAGTAGCGGTACCGGCCTCGGACCGCCCTGCACGGACCTCGTTCAGAACCCTTCCAGAACCAACTTGCCGATGGCCTTGCCGCTTTCAAGTTGGGCATGGGCCCGCTTCAGCGTGGCGGCATTGATCGGGCCGAGCACACCCTTGAGCGTAGTGCGCAGGGTACCGCCTTCAATCAGGCCGGCCACGCGGTTGAGCAGGTGATGCTGCTCGATCATGTCCGGCGTCTGGAACATCGAGCGCGCGAACATGAATTCCCAGGCGAACGCCGCGCTCTTCGACTTGAGCAATTCCACCGGCAGAGGACGGGCGTTCTCGACAATGGTGCAGATGGTGCCCTGCGGCGCGATGAGCCGGGCCAGCGCCGGGAAGTGCTGGTCGGTATCGTTGCAGCATAGGATGTAGTCCACCGCCTCGATGCCCCTGGCCTTGAGGTTGGCAGCGAGGTCGCCGTGATGATCGACCACTTCGTCGGCGCCCAGTTCGCGGCACCAGGCGATGGTTTCCGGACGTGAAGCGGTGGTGATGACCTGCAGGCCCGCGACCCGCTTGGCGATCTGGATGGCGATGGAGCCGACGCCGCCGGCACCGCCGACGATCAGCAGCCGCTTGCCCCGGTCGGCGCCCTCGGACGAGATGCGCAGGCGATCGAATAAGCCTTCCCAAGCGGTGATCGCGGTCAGCGGCAGTGCGGCGGCTTCAGCGAAGCTCAGGCTGGCCGGCTTGCGGCCGACGATGCGCTCGTCCACCAGCTGGAACTCGCTGTTGCTGCCCGGACGCGTGACATCGCCGGCGTAGAACACGGCGTCGCC
>JAMFRN010000065.1 GCA_026224805.1 Nevskia soli | reverse complement strand
GCCGACGCTCGATTCGAGATCGGCAAGGTTGGGTGATTACGGTGCGGAAATATGCGCGGTCAATGCCAAATGACGTCGTTCTACAGTCAAGCTAAGCTGCTGTGGTTGATGAATAATCCCCGGGCATACCTAGGCGTGTATATGTCAGCGGTGTCACCAACGCAGGGTCGTCGGCCGGCTTAGCGCGCGCCGGTCTGGCCGCGATGGCGCAGGAAGGCGTCGGCGAGGACGCAGGCGGCCATCGCCTCCACCACCGGCGCGGCGCGGATGCCGACGCAGGGATCGTGGCGGCCGGTGGTGCGCATCTCGGTGGCATGGCCTTCGCTGTCGATGGTCTTGCCCGGAATGGTGATGCTGGAGGTGGGCTTGAGCGCGATCGAGCAGCGGATATCCTGGCCGGTGGAAATGCCGCCGGCGGTACCTCCGGAATGATTGGCTAGGAAGCCTTCCGGCGTCAGCTCGTCGCGCGCCTGGCTGCCACGCTGCGCCACCACCTCGAAGCCATCGCCGATCTCCACCGCCTTGACCGCATTGATGCTCATCAGGGCATAGGCCAGCTCGGCGTCGAGACGGTCGTAGACCGGCTCGCCCAGGCCGGGCGGCACGCCGCTGGCGACGACGTTGATCCTCGCGCCAACCGAGTCGCCGTCGCGGCGCAGCTGCGTCAGGTACTCGTCCAGCATCGCCACCTGATCCGGATCCGGACAGAAAAAACTGTTCTGCTCCACCGCTTCCCAGCTCTTCAGTTGCAGGGCGTGCGGCCCGATCTGCGCGCAGTAGCCGCGCACCACCGTGCCGAGCCGCTCGCGCAGATACTTCTTGGCGATGGCGGCGGCGGCGACCCGCACCGCCGTCTCGCGCGCCGAGGAGCGCCCGCCGCCGCGCGGATCGCGCCGGCCGTATTTCTGGATGTAGGCATAGTCCGCATGGTTGGGGCGGAACACGTCCTTGATCTTGTCGTAATCGTAGGAACGCTGGTCGGTGTTCTCGATCAGCAGCGCGATCGGCGTGCCGGTGGTGTGGCCCTGGTACACGCCGGAGAGGATCTTCACCGCATCCTCTTCCTTGCGCTGGGTGACGTGGCGCGAGGTGCCGGGCTTGCGCCGGTCCAGGTCCGGCTGGATGTCCGCCTCGCTCAGTGCCAGCCCGGGCGGGCAACCGTCGACCACGCAGCCGATGGCCGGGCCGTGGCTCTCGCCGAAGCTGGTGACGCAGAACAGCTTGCCGATGGTGTTGCCGGACATTGCCGATGATTTCCTTAATAGCCGCGCGCGTCGAGCCAGGCCAGCAGCTCGTCGCGATTGATCACGAAGACGCCATCGCCGCCCTTTTCGAACTCCGGCCAGGCCACCGGGATGTCCGGGTAGCGCGTCAGGAATTCTTCCTGTGAGCCGCCGATTTCGCAGACCAGGATGCCGTCGTCGGACAGGTAATCCGGCGCCTGGCTGAGGATGCGTTCGACCACATCCATGCCGTCGGCGCCGGCATCGAGGGCCAGCCGCGGCTCGTGCCTGAACTCCGGCGCCAGCGCCTGCCATTCGGCGGTGGGCACGTAAGGCGGGTTCGACACGATCAGGTCGTAGCGCCGCCCGGCGACAGGCTGGAACAGGTCGCCGGCGACCGCCTCAACCCGGTCCTCAAGGTGATGGCGGGCGATGTTGCGCTCGACCAACTGCAATGCGCCTGCGTCGATCTCCACCAGCTCCACCCCAGCCTGGTCGAAAGCATAGGCACAGGCGATGCCGATGCAACCGCTGCCGGCGCAGAGATCGAGGATCGATTCTGGATCCACCGTCAGCCACGGCGCAAAGCGCGTCTGGATCATCTCGCCGATAGGCGAGCGCGGAATCAGCACGCGCTCGTCCACCTCAAAGGACAGCCCGGCAAACCAGGCTTCCCCGGTCAGGTAGGGCGCCGGCTTGCGCGTCCGCACCCGGGTTTGCAGCAGTTCGATCACCGCCGTGCGCTCGCTGTCGGTGACGTTGGCTTCCAGGTACACCGCCGGCAACTCGAACGGCAGCTTCAGCGCCCACATGACCAGGTGAAAAGCCTCGTCCAGCGCATTGTCGGTGCCGTGGCCGAACACCAGGCCGGCGCGGCTGAACTCCGAAGCGCCCCAGCGCACCAGGTCGCGCACGCTGCGCAGGGCCTGGAACTCTGCGGCATTGGGCGGTGAATTGGCGGATTCGGAGGGCATCGGGCGGGGATCTGAGGGTAAATGGAAGTGTGGCAAGACCGGTATTTTATTAAAGTATGCGACCTTATGTTTCAGTGATCGTGCCGGACCGGCGCGGCGGAGACTTCCACACGTGTCGAATCGTCTGTTGAGCTGGGGCCTGCTGGCCGGTTTTGCCGTGCTGATCGGCATCGTCGCCGGCCTGGTGGTGCTGCGTCCGGCCAGTGTGCAGATCCAGTCTGGCACACTGCTGCAGCAAGCGCGGCCGATCGCCGATTTCAGCCTCAACGGCAGCGACGGCAAGCCCTTTACCAAGGCCGATCTGGCTGGCCACTGGAGCGTGATCTACGTCGGCTACACCCACTGCCCCGACGTCTGCCCCACCACCCTGGCGCAGCTCAAGGCGGTCGAAAAAGGCCTAGGCGAGGACGCCGGCAAGATCCGTTTCATCTTCCTGTCCATCGATCCGGAGCGCGACACGCCTGAAGCCCTGGGCCAGTACACCCACTACTTCAGCCCGGATTTCCTTGCCGTCACCGGCCCCAATGCCCAGCTCGACGTCCTCGGCGCCAATCTCGGCTTCGTTTATGCCAAAGTGCCGGGCGCAACGCCGCAGAGCTATCTGATGGACCATTCCTCCGCGCTGATCCTGATCAACCCCAGGGCCGGGCTGGCCGGCTACCTCACGCCGCCGTTCAAGACCGACGCCCTGGTTAGCGACCTCAAGCAGCTGGTGGAGAAATCCTGGTGAGCGTGCCGCTATCAGCCTTGGCCCTGCTGCTCGCCGGCGCCGCTGCCGCCCCGGCCTTCGCCGACTGCAAGGGCCTGAAAGTAGACAACGCCTGGATTCCCGAAGCGCCGCCGGTGGCTTCGGTGCTGGCCGGCTTCGCCAGCCTGGTCAACGACGGCGACCAGCCCCTGCACATCGACGCGGTCGACGGCGCCGACTTCGGCAGCGTCGAGCTGCATCAGATGAGCATGGAAGGCGGCATGATGCAGATGCGCCCGCTGCAGGGTCTGGATCTGCCGGCGCACGGCAACGTGGCCCTGGCCGAGGGCGGCAAGCACCTGATGCTGATGAATCCGAAACACCCCTTCAAGGCCGGCGATGCCAGTGTGGTGCTGTTCCACTGCGGCAAGCAGGCCACCGCCGCCCGCTTCACCGTGAAGGCCGCCCAGCCATGATGCGCCAGCCCCCGGGCAGCGAGGCGACGCTGCGCGACCGCCTGTTCGCCACCCTACAATCGCTGCTGCCGACGCGCGCGCTGTCGGCCTTCATGTTCCGCGTCGCGGAGGTTCGCGCCAAGCCGTTCAAGAACGCGCTGATGCGCTGGTTCCTGCACAAGTACGCAGTGGACCTGGACGAGGCCGAGTGGTCGCAGATCGCCAACTACGAACACTTCAACGCCTTCTTCACCCGCGCCCTCAAGGCCGGCCGGCGGCCGCAGCCGGCCGCGGCCAACATCTTCAGCAGCCCGGTCGACGGCGCCATCAGCCAGTTCGGCCCGATCCGGCAGAACTCCCTGGTGCAGGCCAAGGGCCACGACTACAGCGTCGCCGCCCTGCTCGCCGACAACGATCTGGCCGGGAATTTCTACAACGGCTCGTTCAGCACCATCTACCTGGCGCCGCACGACTACCACCGCGTGCACATGCCCTGCACCGGCCGCCTGCGCAGCTGGGCCTACGTGCCGGGGCGCCTGTTCAGCGTCAACCCCAGCACCGCCCGCTCGGTGCCGGGCCTGTTCGCCCGCAACGAGCGCATGGTGGCGGTCTTCGACACCCAGTTCGGCCCCATGGCCCTGGTGATGGTCGGCGCCATCATCGTCGGCGGCATCGAAACCGTGTGGAATGGCCGCCTCACTCCGCCGCATCGACGCAACGTGCCGCCCACCTATTACCAGCCGATGCAGCCCCTGACGCTGCAACGCGGCGCCGAGCTGGGGCGCTTTCACATGGGCTCGACCGTGATCCTGCTGGCGCCGCCCGGAGCCCTGAACTGGAATCCGGCGCTTGCCCCTGGCCAGGAAGTGCGCCTGGGCCAGGGCCTCGCTACGATGCTGAAATAATAAAAGCGCCAAACCATGTCCCCTGAAAACAGCCGCTCCATTACCACCAACCTGCACGGCGCCCACGGCGCGCTATCCGGCATCGTCCTCGGCAAGGAACGCCAGCTCAAGCTCGCCGTGGCCTGCCTGCTGGCGCGCGGCCATCTGCTGATCGAGGACATCCCCGGCGTCGGCAAGACCACCCTGGCCCTGGCCCTGGCGCGGGTCTTCGGCCTGCACTTCCAGCGCGTGCAGTTCACCAGCGACCTGCTGCCGGGCGACATCCTCGGCGTGTCGATCTACGAGCCGGCCACCAGCGCCTTCCGCTTCCACCCCGGCCCGATCTTCGCGCAGGTGGTGCTGGCGGATGAGATCAACCGCGCCAGCCCGAAGACGCAGAGCGCCCTGCTCGAAGCGATGGAAGAGCGCCAGGTCACTTCCGAGGGCGTCACCCGCACCCTGCCGGAACCGTTCTTCGTCGTCGCCACGCAGAACCCGAGCGAGCAGATCGGCACCTTCCCGCTGCCGGAGTCGCAGCTCGACCGCTTCCTGATGCGCCTGTCGCTGGGCTACCCCCCGCCGCAGGCCGAGCGCGCCCTGCTGATGGAGCGCGAGCGCCGCGACCTGCTGGCGGAGCAGGCGCCCGCGCTGGAGCCGGAGCAGCTGCTGGCCCTGCAAAAGCAGGTGCAGGAAGTGCGCACCTCGCCCGCCCTGCTCGACTACCTGATGGCCCTGATCAAGGCCACCCGCGAACACACCGGCCTGCGCATGGGCTTGTCGCCGCGCGCCGGCCTGGCGCTGCGCCGCTGCGCCCAGGCCTGGGCCCTGCTGGAAGGCCACAGCGGCGTCATCCCGGAGGACTTGCAGGCGGTCTTCGCCGCGGTCGCCGGCCACCGCCTGAGCCCGATCGAGGGCGACAGCTCGGCGCCGATCGTCGCCGAAATCCTCGCCTCGGTCCCCATTCCCTGAGCGGCGGAAACAGCACATGGATGCCGGAGCGGGTCTGGTGCGGTCGGGCGAACGCTGGGCGCTGATCCTGACGCAGCCGTTCAAGGTCATGCGGCGGCGCATCGACCGCTGGATTTTCACCCGCCTCAAGCGCGTGCCGGGGCCAGTGGAAGTGTCGCGCCGCCGCGTCTACATCCTGCCCACCCGTTACGGCTACGGCTTCGGCCTGCTGCTGCTGGTGATGCTGCTGGGCTCGATGAACTACAGCAACAGCATGGCCTTCGCCCTCACCTTCCTGCTGGCCGGACTGGGCCTGGTGTCGATGCATCACACCCACGCCAACCTGGTGAACATCCGGGTGCGCAGCGGCCGCATCCAGCCGACCTTCGCCGGCGACGTGGCGCGCTTCACCCTGGAGCTGGAAAACCCCGCGCCGGCGACCCGCTACGCCCTGCAGGCCGGCTGGTCGGACCAGACACCGCTGGGCAGCACCGACCTGCCCGGCCAGCACGGCGGCACCCTGACCCTCAGCCTTCCGGCGCCGCAGCGCGGCTGGCTGCCGGCGCCGCGCTTCTCTGTCCTCACCGAATTCCCCCTGGGCCTGTTCCACGCCTGGACCTGGATCGAGCTGGACATGGCCTGCCTGGTTTATCCCAGGCCGGCGGCGCGCGGCGAGCGACCGCCGGCCACCACCGGCGGCACCGGCCCGCGCGCCGGCCTGCGCCCGGGCCAGGAGGAATTCGCCGGCCTGCGCAGCTACCAGCGCGGCGACGCGATGCGCTCGATCCACTGGAAAAGCATGTCCAAGCTGCAGACGCCTCAGGTCAAGCAGTTCGCCGAAACGCTGGAAAAGGAGCTGTGGTTCGACTGGAGCGCTCTACCTCCCGGCTGGGACGCCGAGCGCCGCCTGTCGCAGCTGGCGCGCTGGGTGCTGGACGCCGATGGCGACCGCCGCAATTACGGCCTGCGCCTGCCGGAGTTCGCGCAGGCGCCGGGCCAGGGCGAGCTGCACCGGCATGAATGCCTGCGGGCCCTGGCGCTGTACCAGGCGCCGCAATGAGCCTCTTGCGAGCGATATGCGCCGACATCACCACGCTCACGGTCGATGCCATCGTCAATGCCGCCAATGAAACCCTGCTCGGCGGCGGCGGTGTCGATGGCGCCATTCACCATGCCGCCGGTCCCGGCCTGCTGTCGGAATGCCGCCGGCTGCCCGAGCTGAGCTCCGGCGTGCGCTGCCCCACCGGCGAGGCGCGCATCACCTCCGGATATGCGCTCAAGGCAGTCTGGGTCATCCATACCGTTGGCCCGGTGTGGCAGGGCGGCGGCCGCAACGAGGCCGCCCTGCTGGCGGCCTGCTATCGCAATGTGCTGGCCCTGGCGCGACAACAGGGACTGCGCAGCGTGGCCTTCCCGGCCATCAGCTGCGGGATATATCGCTATCCGCTGGCCGAGGCCGCCGCCATCGCCGTGGGCACGGTGCGGACGGTGCAGGCGCAGGCGCCAGCTGCCGCAGAGATCGAGATCACCTTCGTCTGCTTCAGCGAAACGATCCTTGCCGCGTACCAGGCCGAACTGAGCCGCGCCGCCGCATGATCGACATCCTGCCCCGCGCCGTGATGCTGCGCCTGCTAGCCATCCTGGCCATCGTGCTGGTGCCGCATGTGCAGCGCCTGCCATTATGGGAAGTCCTGCTGGTGAGCGCCGTCGGCCTGTGGCGCCTGCTGGCCACCCTGCGGCAGTGGCGGCCGATGCCGCGCTGGCTGCGCGTGATCCTGACCATCGGCGCCTTCGTGGGGGTTTACGCCAGCTTCGGCAATGTTTCGGGGCAAGCCGCCGGCGTGGCCCTGCTGACGGTGATGGCGGCCCTCAAGCTGACCGAGCTCAACAAGCGCCGCGATGTGATGGTGATGGTGCTACTGATGTACTTCATCCTCATCACGCATTTCCTGTTCTCGCAGGAAATATGGACCGTGATCTACCTGCTGCTCTGCGCGGTGCTCATTACCAGCCTTCTGGTCGAGGCCAATCACCCCGATGGCGCACTGCCGCTGCGCGCCTCCCTGCGCCTGGGCGGGCGCCTGGTGATGCATGCGCTGCCGCTGATGGTGGTGCTGTTCCTGCTGTTCCCGCGCATCCCCGGCCCGCTGTGGGGCCTGCCCACAGACGCCGGCGCGGCGCTGAGCGGCCTGTCCGAGGACATGGCCCCCGGCGAAATCCAGAGCCTGATCGAATCCGACGAGGTCGCCTTCCGGGTGCGCTTCAACGGCCCGGCGCCGCCGTCCGACGAACTCTACTGGCGCGGCCCGGTGCTAGCGCATTTCGACGGCCGCCGCTGGGAAGCCGGCTGGCGTCCGGCCGGCGGCGCCACCGCCGAGCTCGGCGAGCCCGTCTACAGCTACGAAATCACCCTCGAGCCGCAGCGCCGGCCGTGGCTGCTGGCGCTGGACCTGCCGGGCCGCAACAGCCTGCCGCAGGACGCAACGCTCACCGCAGACTATCAGCTGGTGGCCGGGGGCGCGGTGAAGGAGCGGCGGGTGTACCAGCTCAGCTCACACCCGCATTACCGCCTGCAGACCGATCTGCCGGAGGCGCAGCGTCACGTCTTCCTGCAATTGCCAACCGGCTCCAATCCCCGCACCCGCGCCCTGGCGCAGCAATGGCGCGAACAGGGCCTCGACGATGCCGCGGTCGTGAAAGCGGCGCTGGAGATGTTCCGCAGCAAGAACTTCTTCTACACCACCCACCCGCCGGTGCTGGGCCGCAACGGCATCGACGAGTTCCTGTTCGATACCCACCGCGGCTTCTGCGAGCACTACTCCAGCAGCTTCACCGTGCTGATGCGCGCCGCCGGTATCCCGGCGCGAGTGGTCACCGGCTACCAGGGCGCCAGTCGCAACGAGTACGGAGAATACTATGTAGTACGGCAGTCCGACGCCCACGCCTGGAGCGAGGTATGGCTGGCCGGACAGGGCTGGACCCGTGTCGATCCCACCGCCGCGGTGTCGCCGCAGCGCATCGAGCAGGGCATCGGCACCGCCCTCGAAGGCACCGGCGACCTGCCCTCCTATCTCGACCCGGCGTGGCGCGGCTACCGCCTGCGCGCCCTGTTCGAGGCGCGCTGGGATTGGGTCAACGAGGAATGGAACCGCTGGATCCTGGGCTATGGCCCCGACGTCCAGCAGGAAGTGCTGGGCCGGCTCGGCCTGGTCGACTGGAGCGACATGATCCTGGCCCTGACCGTGGCGATCAGCCTGATCCTGGGCCTGCTCGGCCTGGGCCTGATGCGGCAGTTCCTGCCCCGGCGGGAGCCGGACCCGGTGCAGCAGCAATGGCTCAAGGCGCGCCGGCGGCTGGCGCGCGCCGGCTTCAGCCAGCGGCCGGACGAGGGGCCGCTGGACTTCGCCGGACGGGTTGCAGCCGGGCGGCCCGATCTGGCGGGCGCCATGGAGCGGGTCTGCGCCCTGTACCTGCGGCTGCGTTACCTGCAGGCGCCGGATGCAGCGGCGCAACGCGAACTGGGCGAAGCGGTGACAGCCCTGCGCATTTGATGCCGCCCCGGTAATGTCATCCTGAGCGCAGCGAAGGATCTGGCCTCACCGCATGATTTGCACTTCACTACGCGTGGAATGACCAACATTCATAAGCGAGCTTCAAGGCCACCGCCTCAACTCACAGCTGCGCCCGAATCGCCCACAGGTCCGGAAACAGCGGCCTGAACAAGGTATCCCGCAGGTAGGCCGCACCGGAGGAGCCGCCGCTGCCCGGCTTGGCGCCGATGGTGCGCTCGACCATCTTAACGTGACGGTAGCGCCACTCCTGCAAGCCCTCGTCGAGATCGACCAGGCGCTCGCACACCTGGGCCTGGAACGGCAGGGTGCGGTATACCGTCAGCAGCGCCTGCTGCACCTCCTCGTCCGCCGCCGTCGGCTGCGCAACATCGCGGCCCAGCACGCGCTGCGGCAGGCTCACGCCGTTGCCTTGCAGGTAATGCAGAAAGCAGTCGTAGACCGAGGCTTCGCCCATCAGCGTGGCCAGCTCGGCACGCTCGCGGCTGTCCGGGGGATAGTTGTCCAGCGCCACGGCGCGCTTGTGGCCCAGCAGAAATTCCACCGCGCGAAACTGGAACGACTGGAAGCCGCTGGACGCCTGCAAGCGGGAGCGGAAGGCGTTGAACGACAGCGGCGTCATCGTCTCCAGAATGTCCACCTGCCCCACCAGGGTCTTGAGGATGGTCAGGGTGCGCTTCAGCGTCGCCAGCGCGCGCGGCGTGTCGCCGGCTTCAAAAGCCGTGCGCAGATAGCGCAGCTCGTGCAGGCATTGCTTGAACCACAGCTCGTAGACCTGGTGGATGACGATGAACAGCAGCTCATCGTGTTCGGCGGACAGCGGCCGCTGCTGGCCGAGCAGGCCATCGAGTTTCAGGTACTCGGAATACGTCAGGGATTTTTCATGGGTCATGCGCGATTTTAAGGCCGTTCCGGGTGACGGTGTCGTCACACCCCGGTCGCGGGCTCCTGTACCCGCGACAGCAGCACCGCGCCGATCACGAAAAACACCGACAGCACCATGATCGACAGGTGCGGGCTACCGGTGGCCAGCGCCACCAGGCCGACCACCAGCGGCCCCAGCACCGCGGCGAACTTGCCGAGCATGTTGTAGAAGCCGAAATATTCGCCGGAACGCTCGCGCGGGATCAGTCGCGAGAAATAGGAGCGGGACAGCGCCTGCACCCCGCCCTGTACCAGGGCCACGCCTACTGCCATCTCGTAGAACTGCTTCTCGGTCTGCATGAAATAGGCCCAGATGCTGAGCAGGGCGAACACCGCCAACCCCAGATAGATGGCGCGCTTGGTGCCGATCCAGGCTGCCAGCGGCCCGAAGGCCCAGGCCGCCGGAAAACTGATGAACTGCACCATCAGCAAAGCAGTGATCAGGGTATTAGTGGAAAAGCCCAGCTTGGCGCCGAAATCGACCGCCATCTGTTGCAGCGTGCCGATGGCATCGATGTACAGCCAGTAGGCGATCAGGAAGCGCAGTACCGGCTTGTTGCGGATGACCGACTTCAGCGTCTCCCACAGTTCGCGCCAGCCGGTCGCCTCTTCCACCGCCGGCGCCTCCGGCACGTAGCGGAACAGCGGCAGACAGAACAGGGCCCACCATAGCGCCACGCTGATGAAAGCCGCGCGCGTCGCCGCCGTGGCGTCGGCCAGACCGAACTTCTGCGGATACAGCACCATCGCCACGTCGAACAGGAACAGGACTCCGCCGCCGAGATAGCCCATGGCGAAGCCGAACGAGGAAACCCGGTCCGATTCCTCCGGCTCCGCCACCTGCACCAGCAAGGCATCGTTGAAGGAGTAGCTGGCGAAAAAGCCGATCGAGGCCACGCCAAACACCACCAGAGACCACAACCATTGCCCGGCGCCGACGAAGGCCAGGGCTGCGCTGGCGGCGACGCCCAGTATCGTGAACAGACCGAGATAACGTTTTTTCTGTCCGCGCCGGTCGGCCAGCGCGCCGAGCCAGGGCGCGATCAGCATGACCACGAAACTGGCCGCCGAATTGCTCAGGCCGAGGTAAAAAGTGGAGGTGGAGCCGGGCAGATCCTTGGCCCAGTATTTATCGAAAAAGATCGGGAAAAAACCGACCAGGATAGTGGTGGAAAAGGCATGGTTGGCCCAGGCGTTGAGCGCCCAGGCAATCTGGCTTTTACGCCTGGCGCTCATGATGGGCACGGTATGGATTGGCGCCGCGAATCAGACAATGTCGAAACCCAGCACCAGGGCGTCTTCCCTGCCCCCGTCCGCCGGGTAATACCCTTTGCGCAGGCCCAGCCGCTGGAAGCCCTGCGATTCGTACAGATGAATCGCCGCCTTGTTGGACTTGCGCACTTCCAGCAGCACGATGGTGGCGTTGGCGGCCCGCGCCAGCATGATCATGTGCTCCAGCAGCATCCGCCCCAGGCCATGCTTCTGGCTGGAAGGATCGATGCACAGATTGAGCACATGCGCCTCGTCCACCGCCATGCTCATCAAGGCATAGCCGATGATGGCGCCGCGCTCGTCGTTGAGGATCCAGCCGCTGTAGCCGGCCTTGAGGCAGTCGCGGAAAATGCCGTCGGACCAGGGAAACGGATAGGCGCGCTGCTCGATCTCCAGCACCTGCGACAGGTGCGAGACATGCATCGGCAGAATCTGCCAGTCCGGTTTCAGTTGCGCGCTCATGGCACCCGTCCCATGCCGCCTTCCCCGGGGCGGTTGGTGACAGCTTAACCGGTCGGGCCCTAGCCCGCGAGAAGCTGGTGCACCCGCTTCAGATCCGCCCAGCTCTTGGCTTTCTCGCCCGGGCTGCGCAGCAGATAGGCCGGGTGATAGGTGATCAGCAGGGGGGTGCGCTCGGGGCCGTACTCATGCACCGGCCCGCGCAGCTTGGACAGCGGTGCATCGGTGCCGAGCAGGCGCTGCGCGGCGATGCGTCCCAGGGCTACGATCAGCTTCGGCTTGACCAGGCGGATCTGCTGGTCCAGGTAGGGTCGGCAGGCGTCGACCTCGTCGGCTTCCGGATCGCGGTTGCCCGGCGGCCGGCACTTGACCACATTGGCGATGAACACCGCCTTGCCCGGCACGTCCTCGTTGCGCGAGCGGCCGATAGCCTTGAGCATCTCGTCGAGCAGCTTGCCGGCGCGGCCGACAAAGGGCTCACCCCTGGCATCCTCGTCCGCGCCCGGCCCCTCGCCCACCACCATGAGCGGCGCCGATTGCTGGCCTACGCCGAACACGGTGTTGGTGCGCGTGGTGCACAGCTTGCAGCGCATGCAGCCGGCCACAGCGGTCCTCAATCCCTCCCAGTCGGTGGGCACCTCGAAGGCAGCAACGGGCGGGCTGGGGAACTTCTGGGGCATAGGCGCACTCTGAAGAATTGCCGGTGCTTCATCAGCAATAGCCGGCTTCTGTGCGGGCACAGCTACCTGGAGGGGCTGGTTCGGCGCGTGGGAACGTTGTAGCCAGGGCTCAATGCCGAGTGCGTCGAGGACCTGTTTGCGGCGTGTGGAATCCATGGGCGAACTTTAGCCGATCTTGTATCGGGCGGGCACGGAAACGGTATTTCACAGGAAGTGGAATGCCGTGCGGCGGAGGTGCCGCATCAAGAATATGTCACGGAGACACACTCGCATGAAACGCTATTTGATCATCAGCCTGGTCGGTTCTACCCTGCTCGGCCTGTTTGCCTGCAGCAACAATAACAACAGCACCCCTCCCTTTACCGGCGCCTTCCGTCTCATCGACGGCACTACCGATTCCACCAGCATCAGCGCCAGCGCGACCAGCGGCTTTACCTCGGTCGGCGGCAACTTCGATTCCGCTGGTTCCACCGTCAACCCGCCGGAAGGCAGCTATAACGTCCAGCTCACCGAAAGTGGCGCTGGCAGCCCGTTCGCAACCGTCAACAATGTCAGCATCGATCACAACAACCTGACCACGCTCTACACCTACGGCACGCTCGGCGGGGGCACCGCCAACGGCTTCTCCGTGGAAGAAAATCTCGGTGCGCCGAGTGGCAACAACTTCACCTTCCAGTTCGTCAACGACACCACGCAGACCGCCACTACGACGCTCGACGTCTACCTGGTGACGCCGGGCGCCGGTATCGGCAGCTCGCAACCGGTCGCCTCGGTCAAGGCCGGTGCGGCATCGACAGCCACCGGAGTTCCCGCTGGCACCTACGAAGTCATCGTCACCAACGGCGTGACCACGGTGTACGACAGCGGCAGCACCGGCGTCGTCCTGCCGAACCCGGACAGCAATGTCATCCAGATCGGCGCCCTCGACGCCAACGCAGCGCAAGCGGCTCCGGTAGCCAGCGGCGGCGACGATTCACCGATCACCTTGATCGTGATCGACAACAACGGTGGGGAGAAGCTGCACCTCAACGGCAACGGCTAAGCCTCCAGATGTGACAAAGCCCCGGACGGTGCAAACCATCCGGGGCTTTTGCGTTGAGCCGACCCCTACGGGGTGGACTCGAAGCTACGCTGCGGATGCGCGCTAATCGGCACTTCCAGCCGGTTGATGGCATTCACATAAGCCTTGGCCGAAGCGATGACGATGTCAGTGTCGGCGCCAAGGCCGTTGACCACTCGCCCGTCCTTGCTCAGCCGCACCGTCACCTCGCCCTGTGAATCGGTGCCGGTGGTGATGTTGTTGACCGAATAGAGCAGCAGTTTCGCGCCGCTGCCGACCAGCTTCTCGATGGCGGCGAACACCGCATCGACCGGGCCATCACCCTGCGCCTGCGCCTCCTGGATGGTGCCGGCCAGATTGAGCGCCACCTTGGCGATCGGCCGCGTGCCGGTCTTCGAAGCCGCTTCCATCCACTCCAGCTGCACCCGCTCCTCGGAACGCGCCGCGTCGGACTGGGTGACCAGCATCTGCAGGTCTTCGTCGAAAATCTCGTGCTTCTTGTCGGCCAGGTCCTTGAAGCGGGCAAAGGCCTCGGCCAGCTCGGCCTCGGAGCGGAACTTGTAGCCCAGCTCCTCCAGCCGCGCGCGGAAAGCACTGCGTCCGGACAGCTTGCCCAGGGTCAGCTTGTTCGCCGCCCAGCCCACGTCCTCGGCGCGCATGATCTCGTAGGTTTCGCGATGCTTCAGCACGCCGTCCTGGTGGATGCCGGACTCATGCGCGAACGCATTGGCGCCGACCACTGCCTTGTTCGGCTGCACCGGATAGCCGGTGATGCCCGACACCAGGCGCGAGCAGGGCACAATCTGCGTGGCATCGATGCGCGTCTGCACCTCGAACACGTCGGAGCGGGTCTTCACCGCCATCACGATCTCTTCCAGCGAGGCGTTGCCGGCACGCTCGCCCAGGCCGTTGATGGTGCACTCCACCTGGCGCGCGCCGTTCTGCACCGCCG
Organism: Nevskia soli; assembly: GCA_026224805.1. Lineage (GTDB taxonomy): Bacteria > Pseudomonadota > Gammaproteobacteria > Nevskiales > Nevskiaceae > Nevskia > Nevskia soli_A. The sequence goes on along the minus strand of JAMFRN010000065.1, from coordinate 2,121 downwards.
CCAGCGAGTTGGCCACCGCCAGGCCCAGATCGTTGTGGCAGTGGGTGGACCAGATCACCTTGTCCGAATTGGGCACGCGCTCGATCAACTGGCGCATACGCTCACCCCACAGCCCGGGTATGGAGTAACCGACCGTATCCGGCACGTTGATGGTGGTGGCGCCGGCCTTGATTACCGCCTCGAACACCCGGCACAGGAAATCCAGGTCGGAACGCACTGCGTCCTCGGCCGAGAACTCGACGTCGTCGGTGAACTGGCGCGCCAGCTTCACCGCGCCCACCGCGCTGTCGAATACCTGGTCCGGCGACATGCGCAGCTTCTTCTCCATGTGGATCGGGCTGGTCGCGATGAAGGTATGGATGCGCTTCCTGCGTCCCAGCTTGAGCGCCTCGCCGGCCTTGTGGATGTCCCCGGCATTGGCGCGCGCCAGCGAGCACACCGTGCAATCAGTGATCTCGCGGGCGATGGTCTGCACCGCGGCGAAATCGCCGGGGCTGGCGGCGGCAAAGCCCGCCTCGATGACGTCTACCCGCAGGCGCTGCAGCGCGAGCGCGATGCGCAGCTTCTCGTCCTGCGTCATGGCCGCGCCGGGCGACTGCTCGCCGTCGCGCAAGGTGGTGTCGAAAATGATCAGTTGTTGTTTGCTCATGGGAAATCTCGCAGGAACTCGACTTTGATTCCGCCGGCGCAGCCGGCGTTCAATAGTCCGGTCAGGGATGACCGGTGCTTGTATCAGGGATGTACACGGTATTTTGACCCCCGTGCGGGCATGGATTCTTGTCTGCCTTACGGCAGAAGTCGAAGCGCAAGCAGCAGCGAGCGGCGGGAGAAGGCCGCGCTGGTGGTACCGAAATGGCTGCTGTTCGACTGCATGATTTGCAAACTATAGCGGATGCGCCCGCGCCTGCCAATCAGGCCGCGGCCGCCGGCGGCACCGCGGGCGGCCGCGCCTTGCGGCTGCGCATCCTGCGCCACAGCGTGGCCAGCGGTCCGGACAGGGCGTAGATGAAGAAAATCAGGAACAGGATCAGCGGCGGCTTGCGCCCGGCAACCAGCACCACCAGCCACAGCAGGCCCAGCACGCCCACGAACGGCAGGAAGCGGATGCGCTGGGTCAGGCTGATCTTCTTGAAGCTGTTATAGCGGATGTTGCTCACCATCAGCACCGCCGCGCCGAGAGTCAGCAGGCTGGCCGGAATCAGCACCTCGTCGCCGGTGATGCCGAGGTCGTAGGCGCTCCAGACGAAGAACACCACCACCGCCGCGGCTGCCGGACTGGGCAGGCCGAAAAAATCCTTGTTGCTGCCGGAAATCGCGGCCAGCACGTTGAAGCGGGCCAGGCGCAGGGCGGCGCAGGCGGCATAGGAAAAGGCAATCACGCCGCCGAAGCGGATGCCGAACCAGCGGAACTCGATGAAATGCAGGCTGAACGCGTACATGACGATGCCGGAGGCGATGCCGAACGCGGCCATGTCGCACAGCGAATCGTATTCCTTGCCGAAATCGCTGGCGGTATTGGTCAGCCGCGCCACGCGCCCGTCGAGCGAGTCGGCGATCATGGCGAAGAGGATGCCCATGGCGGCATGGTCGAAGCGGTCGGCCATGGCCGAAACGATGGCGTAGAACGCCCCCAGCAGGGTGCCGGTGGTGAACAGGTTCGGCAGCAGGTAGATGCCTTTGCGTCTTTTGCGGGGAAGCCGGGCTTCATCCATCGCGCACTGATCCTGGCGGCTGATCCGCCATCTTACGGGCTTGCGGCCCAGTCAAAAAGCAGGGCAAAAAAAGAAGGGACGCCCGTTTAAGGGCGTCCCGAACTTCACCAGCGCAAATCTCCTGCCGGCTGGCTGCGCCGGCCGGGCGGAGATTTGCTTTAGTTCTTGGCCTTGTCGACCAGCTTGTTCTTGGCGATCCAGGGCATCATCGAGCGCAGCTTGGCACCGACCTTCTCGATCTGGTGCTCGGCGCCGATGCGGCGATTGGCCTTCAGCGTCGGCTGGCCAGCCTGGTTCTCCAGCACGAATTCGCGGGCGAACTGGCCGGTCTGGATCTCGGTGAGGATGCGCTTCATCTCGATCTTGGTCTGCTCGTTGACGACGCGCGGACCGCGCGTGTAGTCGCCGT
>JAMFRN010000064.1 GCA_026224805.1 Nevskia soli | reverse complement strand
GCTGGGCATTATTGGATTTTGCGGCGCGCCGTTTACGCTGGCCAGCTACATGATCGAGGGCGGCGGGTCGAAGAATTACATCCACACCAAGCAGATGATGTATCGCGATACGCTTTCCTGGCGGTTGCTGCAGGACAAGATTGTGAAAGTGCTGGTGGACTATTGCCGGTTGCAGGTGCAGGCGGGGGCGGGCTGCGGTTCGGGGCGCATGAGGGTCAGCCGCTGCGGACCCGCGCCGCGGCCCCGGCGAGGGGCCGGTGGTGCATCATCCGGTGCGGACTGCCGAGGACGTTCGGGCGTTGCGCACGGATCGGGCTGACGATCTGGCCTATGTGGCGCGCGCCATTCAGAAAGTGGCGGCGCACTTTCGCGACCGGCTGGGCATTATTGGATTTTGCGGCGCGCCGTTTACGCTGGCCAGCTACATGATCGAGGGCGGCAGCTCGCGCAACTATATCGAGACGAAGAAGCTGATGTACTCGGACTCCGTGGCCTGGGGCATGCTGATGGAGAAGCTGCTGACCGTGCTGGTGGCCTACGCGGCGCAGCAGGTGGAGGCGGGCGCGGATGTCATCCAGGTCTTCGATAGCTGGGCCGGAGCGCTCTCGGTTACCGACTACCGCCAGTACTGCCTCGCCCCGACGACCGAGCTGGTCAAACGCATTCAGGCGCTGGGCGTGCCGGTGATCTACTTCGGCGTCGACACGGCTTCGCTGCTGACGACGATGCGCGAGACCGGCGCGGACGTGCTGGGGCTCGACTGGCGGGTGCCGCTCGACGAGGGTTGGCGGCTGGCCGGGCTTGGTTCTAAAGGCGGGGGCTGCGCGGTGCAGGGAAATTTGGACCCCATCACGCTCTTCGCACCGCAGGATGTGCTGAAGACGCGGGTGGAAGAGGTGCTAAAGCTGGCTGGTGGGAAGCCGGGGCATATCTTCAACCTCGGCCACGGGATTGTGCCGGGTACGCCGGTGGACAATGTGATTCAGGTGGTGAAGTGGGTGAAAGAGATGGGCGCGCGATGAGCGATGTGAAGCCAGACGCGATCCTGCTGCTCGCTCACGGAACGCCGGACGTGCTCTCCCAGATGGCCGAGTATCTGGCCAAGGTGACGAACGGTCGGCCGATGCCTGCCGCCGTCGTTGAAGAGCTGCAGCACCGCTATGCCGAGATCGGTCTGCGCGAGGAGCCGCTGCCCGAGGGTCCGCCGCTCACGCGCTGGACGCTGCTGCATGGCAGGATGCTCGGCGAGCTGATGGATGTGCCGGTGTATGTCGGTATGCGTAACTGGCATCCGTATATCGCGGACGTGGTCGCGAAGATGCACGCGGATGGCGTGCGCCGGTTCAAGGCGGTGTGTCTGGCGCCGCAGAACTCGCGCACGTCGGTCGGGCTCTATCGGTCGGTGACGGCCAAGGCTGCGGCTGAGCTTGGGTTGGAGATGGAGTTTGTTGCCGGGTGGGCCGATCATCCGCTGCTGGCGGAGGCCTTCGCGCTGAAGATGTGGCCGGCCTGGGCGGAGGCCTGCGCGGTGCTGAAGACGCGCGTTCCGGTGCTGTTCACCGCGCACGCCGTGCCGTGCAGGACGATCATGTCCGGCGCGGTCTCGAACCCGGCTAGTCCGTCCGCGCGCCCCGGTGCGCCGGTTCCGGCGGAGGGCATCCAGAACTACGGAGCAGCGACCGAGCCAGACCCGTATCCGGTGGAGTGCAAGCGTACGGCGATGCACATTGCCAAGGCGCTTGCGCCGGTCGGCATGACCGACAAGGACTGGTACTTCGCCTTCCAGAGCCAGGGTGTGGCCGGCGCGCCGTGGATCGGCCCGACGGTCGAGGACACCCTGAAGGCGCTGGCCGCCGAGGGCCACAAGGGCGTGGTGCTGCAGCCGGTCGGCTTCCTCTGCGACCACGTCGAGATCCTCTACGACATCGACATCGCCTTCACCGAGACGGCGAAGGAGCTGGGTATGCAGCTCTGGCGCGCCGAGAGCCTGAACGATTCGCCGACGCTGGTGCGCGCCGTCGCCGAGGTGGCGAACGGGACCTGGCAGGCGGATGTGGACGAAGGCGGCAGTATCTCGCAGTGACGGCGGTCACGCTGGTCGAAGCGCCGTCTGACGTACCTTGGGAGTCAGTGAAAAACACCATGAAACGCACCGCTATTCTGGGCGGCGGGATCGCAGGCGTCACCGCCGCCTGGCAGCTCGCACGTCGCGGCAACACCGATTTCACCCTTTTCGAGTCTCGTGGACGCCTCGGCGGCACGGTCGAGACCGTTCAGCGCGACGGCTTCACCATCGAGTGCGGGCCGGACGGCTGGGTGACCGAAAAGCCCTGGGCGCGCGCGATGGCTGAGGAGCTCGGCCTCGCCGACGAGCTGATCGCGTCCAAAGACGAGACCCGCAAGACCTACGTGATGACCCCCGGCGGGTTGGTCGCCATGCCCGACGGTATGCGCATGATGGTGCCGACGAGCCTTGCCTCGCTTGAATCTTCGGAGCTTTTTACTGCCGACGCCAAGGCTGCGTATGCCCGGGAGCTTGCCAGCGCTGAGGTCTTGAAGGCGGCTGCACCCAGTGAGGATGAGTCGGTCGCGAGCTTCGTTCTGCGGCACTTCGGCCCGGAGGTGCTGGCGAAGATCGGCGCGCCTCTGCTGAACGGCGTCTTCGGCGGCGATGTGGAGACGCTGAGCGTGCGCGCGGTGATGGCGGGCTTTGTCGCGATGGAGCGCGAGCACGGCAGCCTGATCGCTGCGCTCCAGGCGAAGCTCGCCGTCGCGCCCGCCGGACGCAGGCCAGCCTCGATCTTTACCGGCCTGCGCGGCGGCACGGGGGCGCTGGTCGACCGGATGGTGGCGGAGATTCCTGGGGAAAACGTCCGCCTGAACACGCAGGTGACGGCGATCTCCCGCCGCGACGGCGCGTGGATCGTCGCGACTGCCGCAGGTGAAGAGGCCTTCGACGCACTGCTGCTGGCTACGCCTGCGCATGTGACCAGCGCGCTGCTGCGGCCGGTCTCGCCGCGCATGGCGGAGCTGACGACGATGGAGGCCAGCTCCGCCGTGGTCGCGGCGCTGGCTTTCGACGAGCACTTCGAGCTGCCGCCGGGCTTCGGCTTCCTCGCGCCCGCCGGGCAGGGAAGCCAGTTACTGGCAGGCACCTTTGTCGATCAGAAATTCCCCGACCGCGCCCCCGAGGGCAAGCGCCTGCTGCGCGCGTTCTTCGGGAGCGCCGCTGCGGAGCGTCTGGCGCCGCTGCCGGATGAGGAGATCGCCGAGCTGGCGCTTGCGGAGATGGAGAGCATCGTCGGCAAGCTGCCTGTGCCGGTGTTTTCGGTGGTGCGTCGCTGGCCGAAGAGCCTGCCGCAGTACGCCGTCGGCCACCTGGAGCGGATGGCTGAGCTGGATTCTCTCGTAGCGGCCGAGCCGGGGCTGTGGCTGCTGGGCAATGGGTATCGTGGCGTCGGGCTGCCCGATCTGATCCGCGATGCACGTGCCGCAGCGGACGCGGTGATCGCCTGACAGGCGAGCGCGTCGCGGGCTGGAGCGAGTTTCTTGAGGGTGTACAGCAGGACAAAACAAGCAACAGCAAAGGCAAAGACGAAATACAGGGGTCCTTCGCTTCGCTCAGCGACTGTCTGAGCTGTCAACTGAAATTTGTCGGGGTGATGGAAAAGTCGGAAAACGGACGTGCTGTTTCCCGACTTTTCCACGACCCCTACCGCACCTGC
>JAMFRN010000063.1 GCA_026224805.1 Nevskia soli | reverse complement strand
CGCAGGACATCGACCTGATCGCCAGCAAGATATTTATCTATCAGCGCTGGGGCGATCTCGATGCCGCCGACAAGCTGTTGGCGTCGCTATCGTCAAGCCAGGACAACAGCCAGGTTTTCAAGGCCAGGATGCGGCAGCTATGGTTGCGGCGGCGTTACCAGGAAGGTATCGAACAATTGAGCGCTCAAAGCGACAATGCGGCCGACGGCACCATCAGCGCGGACAGCGTGGTGTACGATTTTCGTCTCGGGTTCGTCCAGATCTGGATCGGCCATCCAGGGGCCGCACATGCGCCCTGCGCGCGCGCGCTGGAGACCTTGAATCGCATGCGCAAGTCGGATGTCGACGACGTTCAGCTGGCCGACCTGTACTCGGCGACCTACATCTGCCTGGGCGACATGCCCGCTGCCCTGCGCTACGCCAAGATGGCGGTCGAACTCAATGCCAATGATGCCATGCACCGCCCCAATGAAGAGATCTCGCTGGTCCTGGCCCAGGCCTGGGCTGGCGATCACGATGGCGCCATCGCCGCTCTGCCGAGGCTGCTGCAGGAGCCGGCCGGATTGACCATTGGAGATCTGCGGCTGAATCCCTTCTGGGACATGCTGCGCAAGGACCCGCGCTTCGAAGCGATCCTGGCCGGCAAGCAGTAGTCGGCAAGTCGGCCGTATCCCTCCGCGCTGCCAACGGGCGAGAGGGCTGCTAGGCAAAAATGGTGGATGCCCCAGCTGCAGAAGTTCGCTCTATACTCGTGACACAAATATTACAAAGCGCCCACGGGCGCCTTGGTGCTCAGGAGATTCAAAGTGAACCAGACGAACTTGCGCGCCGGCCTGGCCGGTTGCTTCTGCCTGCTGCTCGCTGCCTGCGGTTCCTCCAGTACGGGAACGCCATCGTCTTCCTCGAGTTCCTCGGGAAGCGGCAGCTCCGGTTCGAGCTCCAGCTCCGGCGGTAGCAGCTCCAGCAGTTCGAGCAGCGGCAGCAGTTCCAGCGGTTCCAGCAGCTCCGGCAGCAGCAGCGGCGGCACGGCAAGCTGTGCCAGCCCCACGCCGGCCGGCACCATGAACGGCTCCCTGGTCGACAACATCCCCCAGGACTTCGACAAGACCGTCAACCCGGCGCCGACCACCACGGTCTACTTCACCGTGCTGCTGCCGCCGCGCTGCCCGGGAAACACCTTTCCCCTGGTGCTGCACAGCCATGGCTACGGCGAATCGCGCATCACCACCGAGGCGGCCAACGGCGACCTCAAGCCGAACGACCCGATGTTCAACGCCATCACCACCGAGCTGCCGCAGGCGCTGCCGTTCCACGGCTACGTGGTGATCAGCTTCGACGAGCGCGGCCACGGCGAGAGCGTGCCGAAGAACGGCGGCGGCTACGCCCGCATCATCGACCCGAACGCCGAAACCCAGGACGCCCGCGCCATCCTCGACTGGGCCTACGACAACGCCGCCAGCCTGCAACTGCAAACCCAGCCGAACAGCGGCATCCCCAAGGACCTGGTGGTGGGCAGCATCGGCGGCAGCTACGGCGGCGGCTATCAGCTGCCGCTGGCGGCGCTGGACCCGCGCATCGACGCCATCGTGCCGGTCGCCGCCTGGCATGACCTGCTGTACAGCCTGCTGCCCGGCAATTCCACCAAGCTGTCCTGGGACGGCCTGTTGTGCCTGGGCGCCACCGTGGGCAAGGTGTCGAACACACCGCTGGTGCAGACGCTGTGCAACCAGGTCGGCGTACAGGGGCCGCAGGCCTACAACCTGCGCTCGCGCGCCGACCTGGCGGCGGCGACCGGCGCCAGCACGGCCATGCCGCGGCCGGTTGCCGAGTCCGAGCTGATCAGCTTCTTCAACATGCACGGCATGAACTATTTCGAGGCCCAGCAGCAGGCCGGGCAGCCCTGGGGCTTCGGCGAGTCCAGCGCCGTGTTGCGTCCGGTGCCGGCGCTGTTCATCCAGGGCGGCCGCGACAACCTGTTCAACCTCACCGAGGCTTACTGGAACTACCGCTACTTCTCCAATGCCGGCGGCGATGTGCGCCTGATGTCCACCGAGGGCGGCCACATGAATCCCCTGGCCAACCAGACCGAGGGCACTGGCAACTGCGGCGCCGCCATCGGCGTCAATTCCGCGCTGGCCTGGTTCGATCACTACCTGAAGGGATTGAACACGGCGGATTTCGCCGCCATACCGAAAATCTGCCTGATGGTCGACGACACCGTCGGCGCGCCCAATGTAGCTTCGGTGGGCGTCACCCTCAACAGCTTCCCGGTGGGATCGCTTTCCGGTGCCGGCGCGGTGCCGGCCAAGCTGGCGACGCTGAGCGCAACGCTGACCGACCTGAGCATCAACCCGGTGTTCGTGCCGGTGACCACCATCTCCGGCAGCGGCCAGGTGCTGGCCGGCGCCGCCACCATCGGCAGCCTGACCGTGACCCGCGGCAGCGGCGCAGTGCCGACGCAGAGCACCAACGCCTTCGTCGGCGTCGGCATCGTACGCGCCGGCAAGACCATCCTGGTACACGACGAGGTGACGGCCTTCACCGCGGGCACCCACACCGCCAACGACAATGTGAACGAGGATCCCTTCATCCTGTTGCCGGCGGTGGGGGCGCAGCTGCAGAACGGCGATCAGGTCGGCCTGCTGTTCTACCCGCAGCATATCCAGTACGCCGCCATCGTCAGCGCGGTGGGTCTGGGCGGCAGCACCGGCATCGTCGACGAACTGCTTGGTGTGACCATCCCGCCGATCACCTCCGCGCTCAACCCGCTGCTCGGCTTGCTCTACCTCGATCCCTATAGCGTCAGCGCCAGCGATATCGAGCTGCCGATCTTCACGCCCGGCACTTACGCCGGAAGCCAACTGACCAAGCCGGCCTCCTGACCCGCGCGCCACAAAGTGCCGCGCTGTGTCAGTGATCCCGCATAAATGTCAGGCCGTCGCGGCGTGGCATCTGTCGCGGCTCGACGCCGCTTTCTTCGGGTGCCGTGGCCGCAGCGGCGCAGCCGATGTTTTGGGCCGTCGCAGCAGCGATTTTTGCGGGTAGCCCGAGGCCGTACCGCCTGATGCGCATCGCGCGGGATCGGATCGCGTTGGGTCGTTTCTGCCCAAGCCAATTGGCCTTGCCCTTGCTAAATGGACTCAGGGGCAGGGAATAGCCCGACGAGAACGCTCAGGCGCATCAGCGGGATCTGGCGCGCCGAGCCATCAGCAGGGATATCCGTGGGCCTGGAAAGGGATCAGTTGCTGCCGGAAATCCGCGTGACGGATCGCGAGCTGCTGCGCCGCCGCGAGGAAAGCCTGTCGCACAGCGAACGGCCGTGGAACGTGGTGCTGGGCTGCCAGCCGGTGTCGGATGGCTGCCTGGCCTGCCTGTCCCAGGCGCGCCTCGATGTGCACAACGCCAATGCCGGCCAGACGGTGGACTGGTCCAGGCGCGGCGGGGCGGTGGAGCTGGAGCAGGCGCTGACCGAGCCGGCGGCGTGGACCACGCCGCAGCGGGTAGTGATCGCGCCGCTGTCCGACCTGTTCCAGCCGACCGTCAGCGCCCTGTTCGTCGAGCGGGTGATGAAGGTGGTGGCGGCGCATCCGCAGCACGTGTTCCTGGTCACCAGCCGTTACCCGCGGCGCATGCGCGAGCTGCTGCAGGCGCATCCTCCGCCGCCGAATCTCAGCGTCGGCGTATCGGTGGAGGATGCCGCCAGCTTCGAGGAGCGGGTGCCCAACCTGTTCGACATCGCGGCGCCCTGGCGCCACGTCGTGCTGGAGCCGCTGCTGTCGGCGGTGGACATCGAGCGCATCGAGCTGCCGACGCGCGACATCTTGTGGCCGCTGGAAGGAATCGTGCAGCAGTACCTTGGCCTCGATGCGCAACACCAGCCGCAGTGGCTGCCCAAGTCCGACCCTCTGCGGTGCCTGCCGCCGCTGGACTGGGTCATCGCCGGCGGTGAGCGCGGCCAAGCGCCGCGGCCGCCGCACCCGGCCTGGGTGCGGGCCATCCGCGACTCCTGCCTGCGGCGGCAGACGCCGTTCTTTTTCCGCGGCTGGGGCGACTACGTACCGACGCGCAAGCCCGATCCGGAAGATCCCGCCCTGATGGTGATTTCAGAGAGCGGTGTGCGCCGCGGCCGCGGCGCCGGCTCCGCCATCAACCATTTCGCGCTGAGCGAGGGCGACGTCCACTTTACCCGGCTGGCGCGGGGCGACGAGCCGATCCAGTTCTTTCTCGACGGCCAGCGCCACCTGGGCCTGCCGCAGCAGCGCCCGCCACAGCAAAGGCTGTCGCCGGCAGATGCCACGTTGCTGGAGCGGGAATTGCAGCGGCTGGCGCCGCGCGGCCGGCCGGATCGCCCGGCCTGAGCCTGGCTCAGAGCGCCTCCAGCAGCCACGCCAGCACGCTTCCGGCCAGGCCCGCCATGAAGCTGATGTAGCCCAGCCGCAGCCAGCGATACTTGCTCCGTGCCAGGAAGCTGCCGAGCAGGTAGATCTCGCGCAATTGCGCCTCATAGGCGGTAGAGGCGCTCGACATGGTGTGTTCCATGGTCCGCAGGAACTCGTCGTAGCTGAGGCGGGTGAAATCGCCGAAGAACAAGGGGTTGAATCCGGGGCCGGGTTGGGTCGAGCCGAACCGCGTCGCCTTGCCCGCGCGGAAGAACTTGGGCATGGTGGTCAGCGCCGCGAAGCCCACCGACACCAGGCAGCCGGCGATCAACACCAGCGCCGGCCATCGATAGCGCGGGTCGCTGAGGTGTGTGGCGCTCAATGTCACCAGGATCGAGCTGATGGTCAGTAGCATGTTGGCCTTGCCGTCCGCCATCATGCTCAACTGCACATGGTAGACGCGCGTCTGACGGATCAGCTGGTCGTTGCAGGAGGCCAGATCCGCGCTGAAGGCGGCTGTCGCTGGCGGAATGCGGTCGCTGCCGCTGCGATCCGCTACAGGTTCGATACGGCCCACTACAGTGTTCACGCGGCACGCACCCATGGTTGGCAGGACGCTGGACGAATGCTGGCCCGGAATTCGCCCGGGAATTCCCCCGAAACGGTTTGCGGCACCGGCAGGTACTCCCGATTCCGCTTGCTGCCGTTCGAACGGCGCCGCAGCTTCTGATCTTCGGACTATACAACAAAACATATTTCACTCAGGCTGTCACAAATACGGTTTTTTTTGCCCACCGCGGTCTTGCCCGATACCGCTCCTTACCCGAATCCATGAAACATTCCGATTTCAAGCCCGGCGTCTACCGGCACTACAAAGGCAACTACTACCTGGCCCTGGGCCTGGCCCGCGAGGACGAGACCGATGCCACGGTGGTGGTCTACACCCGCCTGTATCCGCGCGAGGGACTGCCGATGAGTACCCGTCGGCTCAGTGTCTGGACCGAAACGGTGACGGCGGTGGCGGGCGGGGAGCCGCAGCCGCGCTTTGCCTACGTCGGGCACGCAAGCCCTGCGGCCTGACGGGTGGAACCGCGCTCGCCGGCGCTGAAGCGCCGGCGAGCGCGGCCAGCCGCGAGAGGGCTCTAGCCAATCGGCCGCACGCGAAAGCTTTTGCCCTTGATCTTGCCTTCACGCAGTTTCTGCAGCACCGCCTTGGCCTGGCGCTTGTCGATCGCGAAGTAGGTGCGCGTGTCGAAGGTGCTGATCTTGCCGACCGCTTCCTTGGCCACGCCGGCATCACCGGTGAGGGCGCCGAGCAGGTCGCCCGGGCGGAGCTTGTCGCGGCGGCCGCCGTCGACGCACAGGGTGACGACGTCCGCCGCCACCGGGCGGTCCGGCTTCAGGGCGGACATCGGCAATTTGCCGATCGCGGCTTTCATCCCCAGGCGCTGCTCGATGGCGGCGAGCCGGCTGCGCTCGCGCGACGAAAACAGGTGCAGCGCCAGGCCGCTGCGCCCGGCGCGGCCGGTGCGGCCGACGCGGTGCACATGCAGGTCGGCTTCCAGCGGCAGCTCGTAGCTGATCACCGCCGCGAGTTCCTTGATGTCGAGGCCGCGCGCCGCGATGTCGGTCGCCACCAGCACGCGGCAGCTACCGTTGGTGAAACGCACCAGCACTTCGTCGCGCTCGCGCTGCTCGATGTCGCCATGCAGGCCCAGCGCCGAAAAGCCACGCTTCACCAGCTTGGTTTCGACCTCCTGCGCGTCCTTCTTGGTGTGGCAGAACACCAGAGCCGATTCTGGACGATGCTCGCTGAGCAGGTGCGCCAGCGCATCGAGGCGGCGCGCCGGGTCCACCTCGAAGAAGGTCTGCTCCACCTGCGGCGTGGTCGGCGCGGTGTCGATGGTGACTTCCAGCGGCTGCCGTTGCAGACGGCGGCTGAGGCCGCGCACCGCCTCGGGAAAGGTGGCGGAGAAGAACAGGGTTTGCCGGTTTTTCGGCGTCTGCTCGACGATGGCGCGGCTGGCTTCCTCGAAGTCGCCGTCGAGCATGCGGTCCGCCTCGTCCAGCACCAGCACGCGCAGCTCGCCGAGCTTCAGCACGCCCTGCTCCAGCAGCTGCTGTACCCGCCCGGCCATGCCGACCACGATGTGCGGGTCGTGCTCCAGCGAGGCCAGCTGCGGCCGCTTGGAAATGCCGCCGCTGAGAACGGTGAGCTTGACGTTGGGCAGACAGCGCGCCAGCCGGCGGATCTCCTTGGCGATCTGGTCGGCCAGCTCGCGCGTCGGGCACAGCACCAGTGCCTGGGTCCTGGTCAGCCGCGGGTCGATGCGCGACAGCAGGGCCAGTCCGTATGCCGCGGTCTTGCCGCTGCCGGTGCGCGCCTGGCCAATGACATCGCGGCCCTCCAGCATCGGCGGCAGGCTTTGCGCCTGGATCGGCGTCATCTGCCGGAACTCCAGCGAGTCCAGCGCCTGCAGCAGCGCGGGATTCAGGGGCAGACTCGAAAACGGCTTGGCTTCCACACGTATTCCAATGGCAAAGCCGCTCCGAAAAGGGGAGCGGGGCGCCAATTGTGAAGCTATGCGATGTTTTCTGCTCGTTCCTGTGCGCGAAACCAATGTTTGAAACACGGCGCCCAGCAGCCTTCCTGCCCCCCCACCGCAAATATGAATTCGGAGAATGGCCACTGCCGGACGTCCCAGAGTTAGCCCCTCTTGTCTGTTTTATATTCTCAAAAGGATTAAGAAAGGACGGGTAGTACGGAAACGGTCTGCTGGGAATGTCGGTAGTATTCGGACCGCCTATACAAGCCGGCGCTCGGCTGGGAGGTCCGCATTCTGCGGCCATGGCACATTGGGGAGTAACGATGGGAATGTTGCGTTTTTGCTGCCTGGGGATCAGCGTCCTGGTCGCAGGCCACGCCTGGGCTGGTAGTTGTAAATTGGAGAGTTACGGCACTTTGCCGGTGGAGATGATCGGGGCCCGCGCGACGACCATGGTCAAGATCAATGGAACCGAAACGCGCTTCATCCTGGATACCGGGGCTTTCTTCAACACCATGTCGAAGGCCAGTGCGAACTCGCTGAATCTTAGCACCCGATTTGCGCCAGTTGGTTATCGCATATGGGGTATTGGAGGTGCTGCGGATGTCGAGATCGCGACCGTGAAGGACTTCGGCCTCATCGACACAACGCTCCCCAATGTTGATTTCTTTGTCGGCGGCTCAGATGTGGGCTACGGATTGCTTGGCGCCAATCTTCTCGATATCGCCGATCTGGAGATCGATTTGGCTGATGGCAAATTGACCCTGTTCAAGGCAACCCAGTGCGGCAAAGCTATGCTGGCGTACTGGGTCAAGGACGGAGGCAGTTACGAAGTCGCCGATCTCGACCCATCCGACGACCCGCGCGATCCGAGCACTTTTCTCAGCGTTACGATCAACGGCAAGAAGTTACGGGCACAGCTCGATTCAGGGGCAGCTGCCACCGTAATCAGCCGTAGCGCCGCCGAGCGAGCCGGCATCAACCTTAGCGTGCCGGACGTCAAGGCTGTCGGCCGCACCTCAGGTATCGGCGCTGAGTGGGTCAAGTCATGGGTTGTACGCGTTGATTCGTTCTCGGTCGGAACGGAAACCATCCAGCACAGCCAGATGCAGGTCATCGACGGTAGACTTGGCGACGACAAAACCGACATGCTGCTCGGCGTGGATTTCCTCCTCGCGCATCGCATCTTCATCGCCAACAGCGTGGGGAAGGCCTATTTCACCTATAACGGCGGCCGCGTATTCAGCCTTGCTGCAGCGCCGAGCGACGGCGACAAGTCCGATGTCGACAATTCTGCGGGTAACAAGGGCACAACACCAAAGACCGCGAGCGATTACGCTCTGCTTGGTGAAGCGCACTTGTCTCGCGGCGAATCGAACGCGGCCATAGCCGATCTGAACGAAGCGATCCGAATGGCACCCGATCAGGCCGCTTACTACCTTGCCCTTGCGAGGGCACACGCGGCGGTCAAACAACCAGATGCGGCGCTTGCCGATCTGGACAAATCCTTGAGCCTGGATCCCAAGAACGTCGATGCTTTGCTGCTGCGGGCAGGATTTCGTCTCTGGCAGAAGGACCGCGAGGGTGCGGTGGCCGACGTCGCCGCAGCAAGCACTTTGGTGTCTGCAGGATCAACGCAGGCGCGTTCACTCGCCGCTCTGTACATTCAACTCGAACAACCAGCCGCAGCGCTACCTCTGCTCGACGATTGGATTCGCCTGCATGACGATGACGCCAGGCTCGGATCCGCGCTCAACGAACGCTGCTGGGCACGCAGCCTGAGCAATCAAATGCTCGATGATGCCTTGAGGGATTGCCGCAAGGCGATTCACCGTGATGGCGAAAACCCCGCCTACCTCGACAGTCTCGGTTTGGTTGAGCTGCGGCTTGGACATTACTCCGAATCGATCCAGGCATACGAGCAGTCCATCGCGGGTCAGCCAAGTTCCGCGTGGTCGCATTACGGGCTTGGCATGGCAAAAATCCGCAATGGCCAGACGGACGCTGGCAATGCCGATCTGGCTGCCGCGCACGCGCTTTATCCGCAGATCGAGGTGCTTGCAGACAAATATGGCTTAACTACGGCGAAGCCATGAAATTGCGAAAAATAAACACCTCTGGCACCGGTGCGCGGCAACGCAGCTGCTGATGCCCAGCCTCGCCCAAGGCGGCACACCCACTGGCTCTCAACGGCCGCTTCGCGGCAGCACGTCTGTAGAAGCCACCGGCCGCTCATGGCCCGCCGCGACATTTACTTTCAATTCCTAATAACGGTCATTGGCCCATTGCGCGGATTGCGGTAAATCCAGAAGCAGTCACTGAAAGGCGTAGTTGCGATTTCTTGCGTTATCGTTGCCAGGGGATGGCAGTGCGTGCCAATCGCTACGGGCTTCTGAGGTTGCCTTGGGCGCGACAGCGCCGGAATCTCAGCAATAGTGGCTCGTATGCAACGTCCTCTACGGGGCCGACACCCGCCCACTCGGTTGCCATAGTGTCCAATTGGGTCTCATCAACTCTGAGACCCTGGCCCATGCTCTGCGCGAGGCGCTGTAACTGATATTCGCGACGCAACGGTTGATCCTCCGGCGGCGTCGGCATGTCTGTCAGTATTTCGGCTCGGATGCAGAGCATCTTCAGTGCCAGCTCATTCGCCGCGAGATCTGCTGAACGCTCACGGGCGAGCCCCTTCTTGAGGGAATCGAGCCCACCCTTGGGCCATCGCTGGACGGAGGCAATATAGGTTTCGGCAGCGGCCTTCAAAGTGCCGAGCTGCTCTATGTCTAGGCCGCGTGCCACGGCGAGTCTGTAGGCGCGTACGTGGTTGGCTGCCTCGAACAGAACGTCCCAGC
Organism: Nevskia soli; assembly: GCA_026224805.1. Classification (GTDB taxonomy): domain Bacteria; phylum Pseudomonadota; class Gammaproteobacteria; order Nevskiales; family Nevskiaceae; genus Nevskia; species Nevskia soli_A. The sequence goes on along the minus strand of JAMFRN010000063.1, from coordinate 2,287 downwards.
CACGCTCGACGTCGCGCGCATGTTGGCGCGCAAATGATTTGCTGCATCGATCCAGACCCTGGTCAAACCTGTTGCGAAGCTCGCGTGTATCCGCACGGGGAAACTCGCCGAGCGCCTCGAAAGCACTTCGCAATTCGGCCATTGCTCCGGCGTACGCGAGCAACTCAGCCCCTTCGAGGGCGGCGATCTGGTCGAGCCGCTCGCACAAGGCAAGTGCTTGCGTCTTGTTGTTCTCGAGGCCGGCCGTGTAGGCGTCAAACTCCTGCTGGCGCTTCTGGAACACGGCATCGCAGTGTTGGCGGAAGTCCCCCCAGAGGCGTTGATCTACTTCGCGCGGCACAGGGCCTACGGTCTGCCACTGCTGTTGCAGCTGCTTGATCGCGTCGATTGCCTTTCGGCCATCGTCGCTCGCCAGCAACTGTCGGGTACGCTCGATCAGCGATTCCTTCTGCTTCACGTTGCGGGCGTACTCGGCATCCAGCCGGCCCTGCAGGCTCGCCGTGAGAGCCGCGAATGCCTCCTGCTGCTGCTTGCCGGCCTGGCGGTCCACGGGCGCGCAGTTGCGCCATTCGTCTTTCGTCTCCCGCAGGGTCTTGATGACAGCTCGCCAGTCAGCTTGCTCCCAGTTGTGGCCCGCCTCAAAAGCAGTCAGCTCGGCGAGCAAGGCATCGCGACGCCTCAGATTGTCCTCGCGGACCAGCGCCTGGGCGGCAAAGTACTCCTTGCACGGTTGATACGCCCGCTGAGCGGCTTGCTGAAAGCGTTGCCAATCGGCTTCGAGACCCTCGCCGGCGCCCTTGCTCAGCGTGCGCCACTCATCCTGAAGACTCTTGATCCTGTCGGCGAGCGCCAGCGGATCGAGCGTCGCCTCGACGAGTAGCTCCATCTCCTCGATCAGTTCGGCGCGCTTCGGCGTCACGGAAAAACTCTTCCAGTCCTTCAACGCGTCGAGCTGCTGGTCGAGAGATTCTATTTGGCTGGCCAGGTTGGCCGGCAGAGCCGCGGCTCCCACTAGTTTCTCCTCGATGGTCCGTCGCACCCCGGCCGCGCGGGAGGTGCTGCCGTCGCTCAGCGCAGCACGAGCCTTCCGGTTCAATTCGCCGATCTGGCGAGCCGCCTGCTGCTCGGCGTGCTGCTGTTCAGCCAGTGCACGCTTCTGCTCCTCGCCAAGCCGCGCTTGCTCGGCTGCAGCCGCGGCGGATGCCTGCGCCTGCTCGTCGCGCAGGTGCTGTGCCTCCGCGGCTGCGGCTGCGGCGGCCTGCTCGCGTGACATCTGGGCCGCCGTCTGGCGCAAATGTTCGGCAATGGTCTCCCGCGAGCGGTCAATCCAATGCTGGACTCTGCCGCGCAGTTCTGGATCAGCCTGCTCCGCCACCGCTTTCCAGCGGCTCTCGAACTGGCCCAGCCTCTGGCTGAACAAGGCGTCGTACGAACGTTGGCTGTGGCGCTCGAGCGCTCCTGAGGCCTCAATGATCTCGGCCCGCAGCTGTTCGAGCTTGCGAGCCTGCTCGAGCAGGGCATCGCGCTTGGACGTCAGTACCTTGTAGACATTCTTGTCATTGCCCCCGCGGACATCGCGGATGAGTTGCCGCAGCACGTCCGGATCTTCGATTGCGTCAGCCGCTGCCTGGCGAACCTTGGTCGATGCACCCGCAACGACCAGCCGGGCTATCGCCTGGACATTCCGGGCATCTATGGCCGCCCGCAAAGCGATCTCCTCGGCGGCCGCGGTCAGCGCGCGATCAGCTGAGCTAGGCTTGAGAGGAGCCTTCTCGTTCTTCTCGGAAGGCGCCGGTTTAAGCGCTGAAGTCGGAACTGGCGATAGCGATGGCGCTTTGCGAAACAAGCGCGAGAACAAAGACATTATTGACCTGCACAGCATTTGGGGGCCACGTATTCTACATGCGCTGGAAGGCTTGCATCATTTGCTTTTGCCCGACCTTGGAGCCGGCCGGCTGCGAACGGCATCGGCCGAAAAGAGACGGACAACATTCCGCCCTTATCGGGGTAGGGCAGGGGGTTGCTGCGGATGTCTGCTTAGTGGGCCTATAGCGGAGGTCCCCTTTGCCGGCCCGAAGCTGACGTCGATGCTAGCTCACCCATCGACTTCCGCCAGCCCTAACCGGCCGGTAGGGGGAGTCCTTCCGGCGTTAGATTTACGGCCAACGGCAGCTTGTAGGAAATCGCCTTAGCTACCAGCAGTACAGCCACAGGTGCAGCGGCAATGGGAGCGGGCGCTCAGGGAGAAGGCGCCTGGGAAGGCGGCGGCTCGGTCTCAAGGTTGGGG
>JAMFRN010000008.1 GCA_026224805.1 Nevskia soli | reverse complement strand
GCTCGGACTCTGACCCGGACCAATATGGTTGAATGGCCGGGCGATCACGCAATCCAGTCCCTCGGACTGCGACCATTGATAACAAAGCGCCTCGGCAGCGACCTTGCTAACCGCATATGGATTGCGCGGTCGAGGCAGGTATTCTTCACTGATCGGCAGCCTTCCCTCCTCAACCGCACCATAAATATCCGCACTGCTGACATACAGGAAGCGGCCCGAAAACCCAGTGCCTTTGAGCGCCCGGAGCAGGTTGCGCGTCCCATCGAAATTCACGGCATAAGTATGCTCAGGATCTCGAAACGATTCCTGCACATGGCTTTGTGCCGCCAGGTGAATGACAGCGTCCGGTCTTATGGCATCGATCGCTTGCGACAGCTTTGCGGTATCGCACAAGTCCACATCACTGCCATTGAATTGCAACCCCAATACATTGCGTTGGGCGCCAATCCAGGAGCCGACAAATCCACCCAGCCCCGTTACAAGAATATTCATTAATTTAGGCGCGAATCACATTAATAAAACAGTTAATAACAGGACATTCAGAAAATCGCGCCAATATACCGTGATACATCGTCAAAAAAGAACTAAACACGCGGGATCCATGCCTGATGTTCCTTGATCTAGCGAATGTCGCCAGACCCTTTGTGGGGGGGGGCAGATCCTTCCAGCAATCGGTTTCAATCGGGGTAATTTCGAATTTAAGACGGAAATCTTCAGTCAAACTCCAAGCGGGGCAATAGTCCGTCAGGTTTTGGGCAGTGTCACGCCACGCTGGCCCTGATACTTGCCGCCGCGGTCCCGGTAACTGGTTTCACAAACCTCGTCCGCCCCCAGGAACAACATCTGCGCCACGCCCTCGTTGGCGTAGATCTTCGCCGGCAGCGTGGTGGTGTTGGAGAATTCCAGGGTCACATGCCCCTCCCACTCCGGCTCCAGCGGCGTGACATTGACGATGATGCCGCAGCGCGCATAGGTGCTCTTGCCCAGGCAGATCACCAGTACGTCGCGCGGAATCCTGAAATACTCGACGGTACGGGCCAAGGCGAAAGAGTTCGGCGGGATCACGCAGCACTCGCCCTGGAAGTCGACGAAGCTTTTCGGGTCGAAGGCCTTGGGGTCGACGATGGTGGAATTGATGTTGGTGAAAATCTTGAACTCGTCGGCGCAGCGCACGTCGTAGCCGTAGCTGGATACGCCGTAACTGACGATACGGCCCTGCTCGTTGGTGCGGACCTGGCCGGGCTCGAACGGCTCGATCATCCGGTGCTGTTCCGCCATGCGGCGGATCCACTTGTCGGCTTTGATGCTCATTGTTTCCGCCTGAATACCCGCATTCGTTGCGATGTTGTTGCCGCAAACCGATCCTGGCCGCAGAACTCAATCCTCGGCGATGGCAATGCTCGGGAACGCGGCATCGGCCGCTTCCCCGTAAGCCAGGCGCGCCGCGGCAAGCCGTGCAATATCACGATAGCGATGCGCCAGCGCGCTTTCCGGATCGGCGGCGACAGTTGGATTGCCGCTGTCTGCGTGCTGGCGGATGCGGATATCCAGCGGCAGCTTGCCGAGCAGTTCGGTGCCGGCATCGCGGGCCAGACGCTCGCCGCCGCCGGAGCCGAAGATCGCCTCCTCGTGCCCGCAGTTGCTGCACAGATGCGTGCTCATGTTCTCGACGATGCCCAGCACCGGAATGCCGACCTTGCGGAACATCTCCAGTCCCTTGCGCGCATCGAGCAGGGCCACGTCCTGCGGCGTGGTCACCACCACGCTGCCGGCCACCGGCACCTTCTGCGACAGCGACAGCTGGATGTCGCCGGTGCCCGGCGGCATGTCCACCACCAGGTAGTCCAGCTCGTCCCACACCGTCTCGGTGAGCAGCTGCCACAGCGCCTGCGTCGCCATCGGGCCGCGCCAGATGGTTGGCTGCGCGTCCGAATCGAGCAGGAAGCCGATCGACATGGCCTGCAGGCCGTGGGCCTGGATCGGGTGCATGCGGCGGCCATCCGGCGAGGTCGGGCGCTCGCGGCTGCCCAGCATCAGCGGCTGGCTGGGGCCGTACAGGTCGGCGTCGAGAATGCCGACCCGCGCTCCCTCCGCCTGCAGCGCCAGGGCGAAATTCACCGCCACAGTGGACTTGCCCACGCCGCCCTTGCCGGAGGCCACGGCAATGATGTTCTTCACGCCGGGCAGGGGCTGCAAGCCTTTCTGCACCGCATGCGGCGCGATCTGCCAGCCGACGCTGACTTCCACCTCCAGGCCGGGACGGCTCGCCGCCAGGTGCTGCCGCAGCTGCGCCGACAGCGTCTCGACATAGCCAGCCGCGGGGAAACCCAGTTCGACATGCACGCGGGCCCGCGAACCCTCCAGCTCGATACGGAGCACCACGCCGGCGGACTGCAGATCGCGGCCCAGCAGGGGATCGACGTAGCGGCCGAGCGCGGTTTCAAGAAAGGCTAAATCGGACATCGGAAGGGAATCGACATGGCTGAATTTCAAGCGCGAAGTCTAGCACCCGCCAGCCCAGACTCCCCCGCTCCAGGCGTGGCCGCCGATGACGCTATGCGATAATCCACCGATCACCCATGCGGCGCCCAAAATGACCTTGCCGGCCACCAGAAAATTGTTTGTCACCAATGCCTTGCCCTATGCCAACGGCCCGCTGCACCTGGGCCACCTGGTAGGCTATATCCAGGGCGATATCTGGGTGCGCTACCAGCGCATGCGGGGAAATGAGGTCACCTACGTCTGCGCCGACGACGCGCACGGCACGCCGATCATGCTCGCCGCCGAAAAGGCCGGCGTCTCGCCGGAAAGCTTCATTGCGGAGATCAAGACCGGGCACGAGCGGGATTTTGCCGCCTTCCATGTCGCCTTCGACCACTACCATTCGACCCACTCGGAAGAAAACCGGGTGCTGTCCGAACGCATCTACGCCGCGCTGGAGTGTGCGGGCTACATCGCAACGCGCGAGATCGAGCAGGCCTACGACCCGGTCAAGGGCATGTTCCTGCCCGACCGCTACATCAAGGGCATCTGCCCCAACTGCGGCACCCCCGACCAGTACGGCGACAACTGCGAGAACTGCAGCGCCACCTATTCGGCGCGCGAGCTGAAAAATCCGTTCTCGGTGCTTTCCGGCGCCGCGCCGGAATGGCGGCCGTCCGAGCATTACTTCTTCGCCCTGTCCAAGCTGCAATCCGCAGTGGAGCAATGGCTCGCCGGGGCCGAGATCCACTCCAGCGTCAAGGCCAAGCTCAACGAATGGATCGAGTCCGGCCTGAAGGATTGGGACATTTCGCGCGATGCGCCCTATTTCGGCTTCGGCATTCCCGGCAAGCCCGGCAAGTTCTTCTACGTCTGGCTGGATGCGCCCATCGGCTATTTCGCCAGCCTGCTCGCCTACCTGGGCGGCGACCAGGCCCGGCTCGACGCGATCATCGGCGCCGACTCCAGCGTCGAGATGTGGCATTTCATCGGCAAGGACATCGTCAATTTCCACGGCCTGTTCTGGCCGGCGATGCTGCGCGGCGCCGACCTACGCGAACCCAGCGGCCTGTCGGTCAATGGCTATCTGACCGTCGACGGCGCCAAGATGAGCAAGTCGCGCGGCACCTTCATCAAGGCGCGCACCTATCTCGACGTCGGCCTCAACCCGGAATACCTGCGCTACTACTTCGCCGCCAAACTCGGCCCGGGCGTGGTCGACATCGATCTCAACCTGGATGATTTCGTCGCGCGGGTGAACAGCGATCTGGTCGGCAAATACGTCAACATTGCCAGCCGTTGCGCCGGCTTCATCGAGAAGCTGTTCGGCGGCAAGCTCGCCGCGAGCGTGCACGACCAGGCCGGCTATGCCCGTATCGCCGACGCCGCGCCGCGCATCGCCGAATCCTACGACAAGCGCGATTTCGCCGAGGTAGTGCGCAATGTCATGGCGCTTGCCGACGAGGCGAACGAAGCCATCCAGCGCGCCGCGCCCTGGCAGATGGCCAAGGACGAAAATGCGCGCGTGCAGCTGCATCAGGTCTGCACCACCTATCTCAACGTGTTTCGCCTGCTTACGCTCTATCTGAAGCCGCTGCTGCCCGGGCTGGCGGTACAAGCCGAATTGTTCCTGAACGTCCCGCCGCTGGCCTGGCCGGATGCGTCACGACCCCTGCTCGACCACAAGGTCAATCCTTATCAGCCGCTGATCACCCGCATCAATCCCGCACAGATCAAAGCCATGGTTGAAGCCTCCAAGGAAGACTTGGCGCCAAGTGCCAAGCCTGCAGCTAGCCCCGCCAACCCCTCCCCTCAGTCCCCTCCCGCAAGGGGAGGGGTTGAGGAGGGGGCGGCTTCAGCCGCGCCGGCTCCCGCCTCCCCGATCTCCATCGAGGACTTCAGCAAGATCGAACTGCGTATCGCCCGCATCGAAAACGCCGAACCGGTGGAGGGCGCGGACAAGCTGCTCAAGCTAAGCCTGGACCTGGGCGAACTGGGCAAGCGGCAGGTCTTCGCCGGCATCAAGTCGCAGTACGCGCCGGAAGCCCTGATCGGCCGTCTTACCGTGGTCGTCGCCAACCTGGCGCCGCGCAAGATGCGCTTCGGCATGTCCGAAGGCATGGTGCTGGCCGCCAGCCACGGCGACGGCAAGCCGTTCCTGCTGTCGCCGGACTCGGGCGCCGAGCCTGGAATGCGAGTGAAGTAGGGTATTTCTGTGGAATCAAACGGGGATTCGGAGAGCGTCGTTCTGTTTCGGCCGACCGGGCCAGAAGAACTGGAACTGGTGCGCGCCAGCGGCTTCAAGCGCTGGCCGCCACGCCTGCCGGAACAGCCGATTTTCTACCCCGTTACCAACGAGGAATATGCGATCCAGATCGCAGGACGCTGGAACGTGAAGGATAGCGGTGTCGGCTACGTCACCCGCTTCCGTGTCCGGAAGAGCTTCATGGACCGATACCCGCTGGAAAAAGTCGGCGCCCGGGAACACATGGAGTGGTGGATCCCCGCCGAAGAGCTTGAAGCACTCAACGACAACATCGTTGGCTTGATTGAAGTGATCGGCGAATACCGATCGTGAGCACCCCCGTAAATTCCATCGCGGATCGCATCGACGCCCTGCTGCCCCAAACGCAATGCACCCGTTGCGGCTACGACGGCTGCCAGCCCTACGCCGAAGCGGTAGCGTCCGGTTCCGCTGATATCAACCAGTGCCCCCCAGGCGGCGCCGCGACCATCGCCGCGCTGGCACAGTTGCTCGGCGTGCCGCCCAAGCCGCTCAATCCGGTCCATGGCCTCGAGGCGGAGATCGCCACCGTAGCCGTGATCGACGAGACACTCTGCATCGGCTGCTTCAAGTGCGTGCTGGCTTGCCCGGTGGATGCCATCCTCGGCGCGGCGAAGCAGATGCATACGGTGATCGCGGCGGAGTGCAGCGGCTGCGAGTTGTGCATCCCGCCCTGCCCGGTCGACTGCATCCTGATGGCGCCGCGCCCCGCGGAGCTTGCGGCGCCGGCGGCCATGGCCGGGACCTGGCGCCAGCGTCATCTCGCCCGCAAGTCGCGGCTGGGCCGCGAACAACAGGCGCGGGGCGCCGCGCGCCGGCGCACGGCACCGAGCCTGCAAGACAAGGCCGGCTCCATCGACATCGCCGCCGCCATCGCCCGCGCCAGGGCCCGGCGCAATGTGGCAGACACCCCTGTCACCGGGTCCCGGCCAATCCCTGGCCGGGATGACAAATCATGAAGGCGGCCGACATCGCCGAGCTGTACCGCCGCCTCGCCGCCGCCAATCCCGATCCGCGCAGCGAGCTGCAATACAGCAGCCCGTTCGAATTGCTGGTGGCCGTGGTACTGTCCGCCCAGGCCACCGACGTCGGCGTCAACAAGGCCACCGCCCTGCTCTACCCGGTGGCGAACACGCCACAACAGCTGCTCGCCCTGGGCGAGGACAAACTGCGCGGCTACATCAAGACCATCGGCCTGTACCAGACCAAGGCGAAGAACGTCATCGGCCTGTGCCGGCAGTTGCTGGAGCGCCACGGCGCCCAGATCCCGCACGATCGCGCCGCCCTGGAAGCCCTGCCCGGCGTCGGCCGCAAGACCGCCAACGTGGTGCTCAACGTGGCCTTCGGCGAGCCGACCATCGCCGTGGACACGCATATCTTCCGCATCGCCAACCGCACCGGGCTGGCACCGGGGACCAATCCGGACAGGATCTCGGAGAAGCTCGAAAAGATCACACCCGAACCCTACCGGCTGCACGCCCATCACTGGCTGATCCTGCACGGCCGCTATGTCTGCAAGGCGCGCACGCCGGAATGCTGGCGTTGCGTGATCGCGGATCTGTGCCGCTACAAGCATAAAACGCCGGCAGCGGAGGCCGTGCCGGAAACGCCGGACAGGTTGCGCGGGCGCCCCCTCGAAGGCGCCGGCAAGCCCAAGCGGGGCGGCGTGGGCAAGCGTTCGGCGGCGGCGCCGATCAAACCCCCGCGCCGCCCGCATTGACCATATCCGCTGAAACCCGGCGCGGCGGGGGCAATCGGATTCCGCGGTAATGCCGACCAATGCCGCGTCGCAGCATTGAGCCCACCGAACAAGTCCGCGACAATTGGCTTTCCATGCACGACGGCTCCTCTCCTTCAGAATCCTCCTGGCAGCGCATCCCCCTGGTGACGCGGCCGGCGGAGTTGCTGGCGCTGCTCGAACTGGACCCCGCCCTGGAAGCGCTGGACTACGAGCATCTGCGCGACTTTCCGCTGCGGGTGCCCCACGGCTTTGTCGCGCGCATGCGCAAAAAAGACCCCCAGGACCCCCTGTTCCAGCAGATCTGGCCGGCAAGCGCCGAGAGCCTGGATACGCCCGGATTTTCCAGCGATGCCGTCGGCGACCTGGCCAGCCTCAAGTCCGGGGGGGTGATTCACAAGTACCATGGTCGCGCCCTGGTGATCGCCACAGGCGCCTGCGCGATCAACTGCCGCTACTGCTTCCGCCGCCATTTCCCCTATAACGACAGCCTGGCCTCGCGCGGCAACTGGCGCGAGACCCTGGCGCAGATCGAGGCGGATGGCAGCATCGAGGAAGTGATCCTGTCCGGCGGCGATCCGCTGTCCCTGACCGACGACAAGCTGTCCGCCTTCGTCTCGGCGCTGGAGCGCATCCCGCACGTGCGGCGCCTTCGGCTGCATACACGCACCGCCGTGGTGCTGCCGGAGCGGGTAGACGAGGCCTTGCTGGGCTGGCTGAGCCGCACCCGGCTGCAAAAAGTGGTGGTGCTGCACGTCAACCACGCCAATGAAATCGACGCGGCGGTGGAAACGGCCATTACCCGCCTGCGGGGCGCCGGCGCCACCCTGCTGAACCAGTCCGTATTGCTGCGCAACGTCAATGATTCGTCGGATACCCTGGCCGCTTTGTCGGAGCGACTGTTTGCCTGCGGCGTTTTGCCCTACTATCTGCATCTACTCGATCGAGTCCAGGGAGCGGGACATTTCGAGGTGAACGAAAATAAAGCGGTCAAATTGATGGGGGAACTGGCAGCCAGGCTGCCGGGCTATCTGGTGCCGCGCCTGGCGCGGGAACTGCCGGGGGCTCCGGCGAAGACGCTATTGCCATGGTGACAAACAAACCGGTGACGCAGCTGCCGTCCGCCCTGCTGAGCGAGGCCTCCGGGGTTCTGCTGGTCGTCACCACCGCCGAGGAAGTGGCCAAGCGCATCGAAAGCCATTTGCGCAACGCAGGCCACCCCCTGCGGGTGGCCTGGATCACCGACCTGGAAGACCTGCAGGACGTGCTGCAGCGCAACCCGCCGGACCTAGTGCTGTGTGACGAGAACGTCAGGAAAGCGCCCCCGGAAAAAATCATCGAACTAGTCAACGGCCTGCGCCCGGACCTGCCGGTCGTCGTGATCAGCGACAACCACTCGATCGAGGACGCCGTTGCCGCCCTTGCCGCCGGCGCCCAGGATTTCGTTTCCTACGAGGATCTGCGCCATCTGCGCCATCTGGAACTGGTGGTGGTGCGCGAGTTCGTCAAACACCACCACATGCGCAACCTGCGGCTGACGCAGCAGCGCCTGGCCGATTTCGAGTCGCGCCACCAGCAGCTGACGGAAGGCACCGCCGACGCCGTGGCGCATGTGCAGGAAGGCATCCTGGCCAACGTCAACCTCGCCTTCACCCATCTGCTCGGCTACGACGACCCGGCCGAGCTGGCCGGCCAGCCGCTGATCGACCTGGTGGCCCCGGACCAGCAGAGCAAGATCAAGGAACGCCTGCGCGCGGTGCAGAAGGGCAAGCACAACGGCGAACCGCTGGAGCTGGTGCTGGTCGGCCGCAAGAGCCAGGTGCACGTCAAGGCACAGCTGATCCTCGGCACCCAGGACGGCGAAAGCGTCATCGAGCTGCTGATCCGCGCCGAGGGCGGCAAGGGCCGCCCGGCTTCGGCGCAGACTGCCTTCCACGGCCGCGGCTCGCTCAGCGACGCGCTGGCGGAAACACCGGCCGACAACAAGTCCGTGCGCACCGTCATGCTGCTGCATATCGATGCCTTCGATGCGCTGGAACAACGCATCGGCCACGCCGACGCCCAGGAAGTCACTTCGCTGCTAGCGGAAACGGTGCACAGCCGTCTCGGTCCGCAGGACCAGTCGTTCGGTTTCTCTACCGACGAGCTGGCCTTGCTGGTGCAGCGTCCGAATTACAACGAGTCCGAGCAGTTCGCCGAATTCCTGCGCAAGGAAGTGTCCGGCCACATCTTCGCCGCGCGGCATCATGAGGCGCACATCAGCCTCACCATCACCGTGTTCCCGCTCGGCGGCCAGGAAACCCCGGAGCATGTGATCCGCCAGCTCGCCGACGAGGCGCGCAAGACTTCAGCGCGCGGCGGCAACCAGATTGTGGCCCTGGGCGCCACCGCCAAGGCCAACCAGGTCGAGCGCGAAGAAGCGCGCCGCGCCGGCCAGGTGAAGAAGGCGATCGAGGAGGACCGTCTCAAGCTGGCTTACCAGTCCATCGCCAGCCTTGAAGGCGAGTCGCGCAGCCACTTCGACGTGTTGGTGCGCATGATCGATGAATCCGGCAAGGAGTTGCACGCCGCCGAATTCCTGCCGGCCGCGCAAAAATTCAACCTGATGCGCACCATCGATCGCTGGGTGGTGGCAAGGGCGCTGAACGTCATCGCCAAGCGCGCCGCCTCCAAGGAAGCCTCGGTGCTGTTCGTGAAGCTTTCCGAAGATACCCTCAAGGACAACGAGGGCTTCATCAACTGGCTCAAGACGCAGGTGCAGGAACAGCCGCTGAAGAGCGACGAGATCGTCTTCGAGATTCAGGAAGTAGTGATCCAGAACCATGTGCGCAAGGCCAAGGCCCTGACCCAGGCGCTGCGCGAAATGGGCGCAGGCCTGGCGGTGGAGCATTTCGGCGTCGGCGCCAATTCGGCGCAGCTGCTCGATCACATCCCCGCCAACTTCATCAAGTTCCACCCTTCCTTCACGCAGAAATTCGGCGAGAAGGACACGCAGAAGCGCCTTGGCGATCTGGTCGAGGTAGCCAAGCAGCACAACCTCAAGACCATCGTCTCCCACGTTGAGGATGCCCATGTCATGGCGCGCCTATGGCAAATGGGCGTGAACTTCATCCAGGGCTACCACGTGCAGGAGCCGGAAGTGGTACTACTTGCGAGTGATATCGCAGGCGGTAGAGGATAAACTCGCGGCATCAAATTCAGAGCAGTTTCTTGATGCAGGCGGCCAATCTATGCGCTCTTACCTGCGCTAGTGAGTGTCGGCACGCCACTTGCGAATTGGTGCATAACGGCGAACTGCAGTGCTCACAGGAATTACATAAAAGCCACCTGGCTCAAGCAATTCGCCGATAGCACTGCAAAGGCTTATGTATTTGCGCCGAGCGGTTAATTCAAACGCAAATGGAGCATTCGTGATTCTAGTAACAGGCGGCGCCGGCTTTATCGGCTCGAATTTCGTGCTGGACTGGCTGGCGCAAAGCGATGAGGCGGTGCTCAATCTGGACGCGCTGACCTATGCCGGCAACCTGGAAAACCTGGCCGGCATCGAGGGCGATGCGCGGCATCGCTTCCGTCGCGGCGATATCTGCGACGCGGCCCTGGTCAGCGGCCTGCTGGCCGAGCTGCGCCCGCGCGCGGTGCTGCATTTCGCGGCGGAGAGCCATGTCGACCGCTCCATCCTGGGGCCGGGCGATTTCGTCCGCACCAATGTCAACGGTACTTTCACCCTGCTGGAGGCGACGCAGCGCTACTGGTCGGGCCTGGACGAGGCGGCGCAGCGGGCGTTCCGCTTCCTGCATGTCTCCACCGACGAGGTCTACGGCTCGCTCGGCCCCGGCGACGCCCGGTTCAGCGAAACCACGCCGTACCAGCCGAACAGCCCTTATTCGGCCTCCAAGGCGGCGTCGGATCATCTGGTGCGGGCCTGGCATCACACCTACGGCCTGCCCACGCTGACCACCAACTGCTCCAACAACTACGGCCCCTACCAGTTTCCGGAAAAGCTCATCCCCCTGGTGATCGCCAATGCGCTTGCCGGCAAGCCGCTGCCGATCTACGGCGACGGCCTCAACATCCGCGACTGGCTCTATGTCGGCGACCACTGCGATGCGATCCGCCAGGTGCTGCTGCGCGGCCAGGTGGGGGAGACCTACAACATCGGCGGCTGGAACGAACAGACCAACATCTCCATCGTGCGCCTGATCTGCGCCATCCTCGACGAGCTGCATGCCGGCTCGCCGGTGACGCCGCACGAAAACCTGATCACCTACGTCAGGGACCGGCCCGGCCACGACCGCCGTTATGCCATCGATGCGCGCAAGATCGAGCGCGAGCTGGGCTGGCGTCCGGCCGAAACCTTCGACACCGGCATCCGCAAGACCGTGCGCTGGTATCTCGACAACCAGGCCTGGGTGTCCCGCGTGCAGAGCGGCGGCTACCGCGACTGGATCGACCGCCAGTACGGCAGCTGAGTCCGCCAACATCCCTTACGTCCATCTCCTTTTCAGACCTGCGCTCATGTCGAACCATACTGCCGCTACACCCGCCCGCAAGGGCATCATTCTCGCCGGCGGCTCCGGCACGCGGCTCTATCCGGTGACCCTGGTGGTATCCAAGCAGCTGCTGCCGGTTTACGACAAGCCGATGATCTACTACCCGCTGTCCACGCTGATGCTGGCGGGTATTCGCGATATCCTGATCATCTCCACACCGCAGGACGTGCCGCGCTTCCAGCAACTGCTGGGCGACGGTGCCCAGTGGGGTCTCAATCTGAGCTATGCCGTGCAGCCCTCCCCGGACGGACTGGCGCAGGCCTTCATCATCGGCGAGTCGTTCCTGGGCGATGCGCCTTCGGCGCTGGTGCTGGGCGACAACATCTTCTACGGCCACAACCTGGCCGACGATCTGAAAGTGGCCGACCAGCGCGCGCAGGGCGCCACCGTGTTTGCCTATCCGGTGCATGATCCCGAGCGTTACGGCGTGGTCGAGTTCAATGCCGAGGGGCGTGCCGTGAGCCTGGAGGAGAAGCCGGCCCGGCCCAAATCCCGCTACGCCGTCACCGGCCTGTATTTTTACGATAACCGCGTCGCGGAAATCGCCCGCTCGCTCAAGCCCTCGCCGCGCGGCGAGCTGGAAATCACCGATCTGAACAGCCGCTACCTGGAGATGGATCAGCTCAACGTCACCATCATGGGACGCGGCCATGCCTGGCTCGACACCGGCACCCATGACTCCCTGATCGAGGCCAGCCAGTACGTGCAGACCATCGAGAAGCGCCAGGGCCTGAAGATCGCCTGTCCCGAGGAGATCGCCTACCGCCTCGGCTACATAAGCGGCGAACAGCTCGAAGCGCTGGCGCTCAAGCTGGGCAAGAGCGGTTACGGCAGCTATCTGAAAGACCTGCTGCGCATCAATATCTTTTAAATCCTTAAATCATGAACTTCACCCGCCTGGAAATACCCGACCTGGTGCTGATCGAGCCGAAACTGTTCGGCGACGACCGTGGCTTCTTCTACGAGAGTTTTAACCGCAAGCTGTTTGCCCAGGGTACCGGCGTCGATCCCGACTTCGTGCAGGACAATCATTCGCGCTCCAGCCGCGGCGTGCTGCGCGGTCTGCATTACCAGATTCAGCAGGCGCAGGGAAAACTGGTGCGGGTGGTGCAGGGGCGGGTATTCGACGTGGCGGTGGACCTGCGCCGTTCCTCGCCGACCTTCGGCCGCTGGAACGGCGTCGAGCTGTCCGGCGAGAACAAGCACATGTTGTGGGTGCCACCCGGTTTTGCGCATGGCTTCCTGACGCTGTCCGACTCCGCGGAATTTCTCTACAAGACCACCGATTACTACGCCCCGGCGCATGAGCGCAGCATCATCTGGAACGATCCGCAGGTCGGCATCCGCTGGCCGATCGACATCGAGCCGGTGCTGGCGAAAAAGGATGCGGCTGGCTTGCTGTTACGCGATGCCGAGCTGTTTACCTGATGGCGACCGATCACACCAGGATTCTGCTGATCGGCGGCAACGGCCAGGTCGGGCATGAATTGAAGCGGACGCTGGCGCCGCTGGGGGAAGTGATCTCCACCGACCGCGCCGCGCTCGACCTCACGGACGAGTCCGCCATCCGTGCCCTGGTGCGGCGGCTGCGTCCCGGTCTCATCGTCAACGCGGCCGCTTACACCGCGGTGGACAAGGCCGAGAGCGAGCCGAATCTGGCCTTCGCCATCAATGCGCGTGCGCCCGGTGTACTGGCGCAGGAAGCGGCGGCCCTGGGCGCCTGGCTGATCCATTATTCGACCGACTACGTCTTTGCCGGGGATCGTCCGCAAGGCGCCTACCTGGAAACCGATCCGACCGCGCCGATGAATGTCTACGGTCGTTCCAAGCTGGCGGGCGAGGAAGCCATCGCAGCGGTGGGCGGCGCCCATCTCATTCTCAGAACCAGCTGGGTCTATGGTCCGCACGGTGCCAACTTCGTCAAGACTATCCTGCGCCTGGCGCGGGAACGCGTGACGCTCTCCATCGTCGCCGACCAGATCGGCGCCCCCACTTCAAGCCCTCTCATCGCCGAAGCGACCGCGCAACTGATCCGGCAGCTTCCGGACGATGGCGAGGATGCGCTCGGCGGTATCTATCATCTGCAAAGCGCCGGCGAGGCCAGCTGGTATGAGTTCGCCTGTGCCATCGTCGAACGCCTGCGCGGCGTCGATGCGCAGGCGGTACGCTGCCGCGAGATCCTGCCGATTCCTGCTTCAGCCTATCCGACACCGGCGCAGCGGCCGGCGAATTCGCGCCTGGACTGCGGCAAGATCGCGCGCAGCTTCGGCCTGCGCCTGCCGCAGTGGCGCGACGATTTCGAACTGCGCTTCGGGGAAATCCTGCGCGCTTGAGGCGGCGCCAGCCTCACTGGCCAGGATCAGAATCAACTGGTTTTGTGGCGCGCACGGCGTCAACTTCGTCAAGACCATCCTGCAGCTCGCGCGAGATCGCGAGAAACCCTCCGCCGTCGCCGATCAGGTCAGCAACGACGCATCAGCCGTCCCATCGCCGAAGCGACCGCGCACTTGTACAGCCGCCGCCGTGTACTGCATTACCTATAATATAAATAGTGCTGAAGTTGGCGACTCGGTCATGCCAAGAGAAGTGGTCCCGCCCGGTCGGACAGTGTTTCCGGTTTTATAAGTGATGTTCTGCCGGGTTAAGCAGCCAAGGTCATTGGCTGCTGGGTGAAGTACACGGTGTCCGGGGTCTGCCCGTCAAGAGCAGAGTGCGGCCGCCGCGAGTTGTAGAACGTGATGTAGCGACTCAGTGCCTGCCGGGCTTCGGTGACGGAGTCGTAGGCGTGCAGGTAGACCTCTTCATATTTGATGGTCTTCCAGAGGCGCTCGACGAAGACGTTGTCGCGCCAGCAACCCTTGCCGTCCATGCTCAGGCGGATGCCGTGGCGCTGCAGGCAGATGACGAACTCGCTGCTGGTGAATTGACTGCCCTGGTCGGTATTGAAGATCTCCGGGACGCCGTGGCGGGCGATCGCCTCTTCGACCGCCTCGACGCAGAAGTCCGCGGTCAGGGTGTTGGAGAGCCGGAACGACAGGACTCTGCGGGTCGCCCAGTCCAGCACCACAGCCAGGTAAACGAAGCCGCGCTTCATTGGCAGATACGTGATGTCCATGGCCCAGACCTGGTTCGGCCGGGTGATCGCCAAGCCCCGCAGCAGGTAGGGAAACACGGCATGCCCTGGGTGCCGCCGGCTGGTGTTGCGCTTGCGATAGAGCGCCTCGATGCCCATCTGGCGCATCAGGCGGGCTATCCGCTTACGCCCGGCCGTGTGGCCTTCCAGACGCAGCAGATCGCGCAGCATGCGGCTGCCGGCGAACGGGAAGTCCAGATGCAGCTCGTCGATCCGCCGCATCAGCGCCAAGTCGGACTCCGGGACCGGCTTGCGGGTGTAGTACGCCGAAGAGCGCGACAGCGCCAGGATCTGGCATTGCCGGGTCACCGGCAGTTTGTCCGAGCGGTCGATCATCGCTTGGCGCTCGGACCGTGGACCCGATCGAGCGCGCGTTCTAAAAAATCGTTCTCCATGGTCAGCTGCCCGATCTTGGCTTCCAGGTCTTTGACGCTGGGGCCCTGGGTCTGGGCGCGCTCCGCCGGCGTCGAAAACGACTCCGTGGCGCGCTCCAGCAGCTGCGCCTTCCACTGGGTGATCTGATTGGGGTGCACGTCGAACTGCTCGGCCAGCTCGATCAGGGTCTTCTCGCCTTTGACCGCGGCCACCGCTACCTTGGCCTTGAATGCCGCCGTGTGATTCCTTCTGGGCCTTCTCATCTGCTCTTCCTTTGGCGCTTGCCGCGCCCCATGATTAAAGCAGAACTTCACTTATCCGGCTGTCCGATTCGGCGGGACCACTTCTAAGTACCACCATCGATATGTCCGAATTTGTTCGAACGCGTCCTCAAAAGTTTCGCAGACCATGCGTTAAGATTTTTTTGTTTCGCTATTGCTGCTCAACAATGGCGCTCGAATTGATCATCCCACTCTTCACCCCGGCTTCAATCTGTGCCTGACGACGCACAGGATTCATGTCCAGGTTTGCGATGAAACCCACCAACGTCTGCTCCATCGCCGAATAAGACGGCTGCTGCGCTTGGGCCGTGCTGCTGCCAATGGTAATACTCACCGGAATGGCACTGTAGCGGGGCGCGAAGAGCGACTCCTTCCAGTAGGAAAGGTGGAGCAAATCTGCCCAGGCCGGCGGCGGCGGGTTCTCTATGCAGCCTTGCGCCAGGCATTGACTTACCGCCACCACATTGAGCGCGCCGTCATTGGCGAAATGCGCTATGTTGAAGCGCGCGCTCCCATCATGTGTCTTGAGGCTACGCACCACGGAAGACTCCAGCCGCTCTCCTCTGCCAAGAAAACAGTTGACTGCGTTGTGCGGGTTGGTCCGATGGTGATCGAACGACATCGTCACTAACAGGTCTTGATACTCATACTGGGCGTATTCCTGGAACTGCACTAGGCCGGAGGGGTAAAGCCATTGTGTAGTCTGCCGCCAGTCGCCGACAGCCTTAGGCACCAGAACCATCCTGGGCGTGGTATCGGTAAACGTATCCCGCACCAGCCATCGATGGCCGGCCTCGGCAACATACAGCGAGGCAACCACACCAAGCGAGATTATTTTGGCGTACATAGCTGCGGATGCCGGCGTGGCCAGTTTAGGAATAGGCCGGCCACTAGCAGAAACAGAATTCCGCCTTCGAAATAATCGAAGGCTTCGCCATGACCGAACCAGCTTGGCGACACATGCGCCGCCAGCCCAGTGTAGGCCACCACCACGCACAATCGCACGAAGTTGAGCAGGTAGGCCGTCAGCACCGCGGCCAATACATAGCCGACATGCACCCAAGGGCGCAGCCGGTACAGGTGTCCCGCGACCAGGGTGGCGAACCCGAGGGTGACGGCGCCACGCAATCCGTCGCAGCCGGGCGCAATGAACACGCCATTAGCGGGCGTAAACATCAGGTGCAGAAGATCGCCGTCCAGCGGCACCCCCAGCAGCTCAGCAAAGCCGCGCGCAACGCGCGCGCCGGCATTCTGAAGAGGTTGGTCCAGCAGCGAATCCATGAAACGAGGGCAGGGATTGATGAGCAAGATCAGCAACAGCGGAAATAGGGCGCGCCGTAGCGGCGCCGTGCCGCCGAAGAAGATTACCGCGCCCACTACATAGAGCAACAGCCTGAAGCCGACCGGCAGGAAATTGACGATGCCACCGCCATCGAGGCGCCAAGCCGGAAACATTGTAGTGTCGAAGCGGGCCGCAGCCAGTGCAGCGGCGAGGAGAATCACCCCCCACCAACTGCCGCCTGACTGCCAGTCGCTCCAGCGCCAAGCGCGGAACGCCAGCCAGGCGCTTACTGGCAGCACCAGGATTCCGATGGAGCGCAAGCCATCATTCATCCACAGGCCCGCCAGTTCAATCAGCGGATCGGCAAAGGCGAGCATGCCCAACAAGGTGACGCCCAGCGCGAGGATGAGCTGTGTCTTAGTGACCACCACACCGTCAGGCGGAACCATCCGCCCGTCGCTGGCGGCAACTTTCTGGCCTACCCCGACTCCAGTCGCACTCATCGCCGCCCCCCCGCTCACTGTTCGAACCTCCGTTCGCCTGAACTGCATGCCTCGCGGCTGCATGTTTAGAATAACTCATCACCACGGCGTTTATATCGATTTGATGCAGGCTCGAAAAGCCTTCGCGATTTGTATGTACTTACCTCGGCTACACTGAGCACGATACAGGCCACTTAGCGCTCTCCCACGCAGATTTCCGAGATTGCTCGCAAATCCGCCTCGACGCCCCATATAGCGATAGCGAGATTGCCAGGAAGCATCGCATCCGACCCGGCTACTCCAGACGTGGGCCGGAGGCTGAAGCCACAGTGTGTCGTCTCTGCCACCTAATCGACGGATGTCGGCTGTTTTTTTTAGAGCCTTTTCGTCGCTCCGAACGGCTCGCGCCGTGCAATCTGAAATGAAATGGCGTGGTCTATGCTCCTCCGGATAAGTGGCAGAGCGGTCTATTGCAGCGGTCTTGAAAACCGCTGACGGCTCATCCCGCCAGGAGGGTTCGAATCCTTCCCTCTCCGCCATTTTGTGGTCTACTGCTGTCGAGTGAGGTGTGCTGGCCATGATGCAGCTCCACGCGGAGGACTTGGCAATGTGGGCGAATGAAACAGCGGAAGAGCAACTGGCGCAGGCGCCCCCGAAGAATCCCAGGGACTTCCGCGAATCGGGGACAGGCCAAGCGCCGTGGCTCGCGATTGTCTTGTTCGGCACCTTTGGTTTGTTGGGACTGGCTGCGTGCGGCGGCGGCTCGTCCTCCGGCGGCAGCTCGTCGAGCAGCAGTTCATCGTCTTCGAGCAGCTCCTCCTCGTCTGGCGCTAGTTCGAGCAGCAGCTCCTCCTCATCCGGCAGCAGCTCCTCCTCATCCGGCAGCAGCTCCTCCTCATCCGGCAGCAATTCTTCCAGCGGCTCGTCAGGCAGTTCGTCCGGCAGCGGGGGCTCACTAACTATCGTGTACTCCTTCACCGGCGGCACTTCGGGCAGCATCGACGGCTATGTCCCTGCCGCAGCCTTGATTCGGAGCAGCGACGGCAATTTTTATGGAACAACGGTGTACGGAGGGCAATACGGCAATCAAACGATCGGCTCCGGCAATTTTGTGGGCTTGGGGACGGTCTTCAAGGTCACTCCCTCGGGCGTTGAAACGGTGCTTCACTCCTTTGGCAATGGTGTTGACGGACAAAGCCCTTATGCAGGCTTGATTCAGGGGAGCGACGGTAATTTCTATGGAACGACAGAATATGGGGGCCTGTACAGCGATGGCTCGGTCTTCAAAATCACACCCGCCGGTTTCGAAACGGTGCTTCACGCCTTTACCCCAAGTACGGTAACCAGCCCTCCCGATGGCACTGAACCTGTTGCAGCCCTGATTCAGGGCAGCGACGGCAACTTCTATGGAACAACACAAGCCGGTGGCGAGGGCGGCGTCGGCACGGTCTTTCTAATCACGCCCTCCGGTGCCGAAACCGTCCTGTATTCGTTTGCCGGGGGAAGCAGCGATGGCAGCGAACCCGTTGCAGCCTTGGTGCTGGGCAGTGACGGCAATTTCTATGGGACAACGACCCTTGGGGGCCTGTACCAAGGCGGCACCGTCTTCAAAATCACGCCTGCTGGAGTGGAAACGGTGCTCTACTCCTTTATCGGGGGCAACAGCGATGGCGCTGAACCTGTTGCAGGCCTGATTCAGGGCAGCGACGGCAACTTCTATGGAACAACAGAGATTGGCGGGGCGGCTAATGCCGGCACGGTCTTTAAGATCACGCCCTCCGGTATCGAAACGGTACTTTTCTCCTTCAGTGGCCACGGCGATGGCCAAGCCCCCGAAGCAACCTTGATTCAGGGCAACGACGGCAATTTTTATGGCACAACGTCAGAAGGCGGCCTGGATAGTGATGGGACAGGGTTTGGGGGGACGGGCTACGGTACGGTCTTTAAGATCACACCGGCCGGCGTGGAAACCTTGCTCTACGCCTTCAATGAAGCATCTTCGTCGGGTCTACTTCAAACCAGCGACGGCAGCTTTTATGGGGCTACCGGCAGCGGCGGAGCGACTGGAGGCGGCACCGTGTTCAAGCTAACGGTGAGCGGAAACTAAGCGGATCTTGTGTATGCCGGTCTCATCTGCGGCCAAACTAACGTACTCTTTATACCGCGCCGACGCTTGGGCAGTTCGGAAGGCAATCGCATCCAGAGCGGCTGCGGTGCACTCTTCCAGAATGCCCTCTTCGGCTAGGAAGTCATCAAGGGTGCCTCCGTGCATGTCCGCGAGTGTGCGAGCTTTCGACTTGCGGGGTACTTGAGGTTTCATGCAGATCCTTCAGTTCCTCGGCGCGTGGGTGCTAATCGACAGCATCTACTCCGACACCTGCGCCAGCAGTTTGCGTTCGTAGTCCTGGCCGCCGTAGAAAATCCGCACGATGACGACCTCGCGCGCCAGGACCTGATACACGATGACCGCAGGGCGCTCGAAGCCCAGAGTCCGCAGACCGGGGCGGATGTCGTCCCGCGCCTGACCCCGCAGGGGAAAGGTTTCGAGTCCCAGGCAGGCGGCTTCAATCCGTTCGATATAGCCCCCGGCAGTGGTAAGCCCGGAGTCTTCGGCGATGTAGCGGTACAGCTCGAACAGGTCATCTTCGGCCCGCGGTCGGAAGCTGACCTTATACTTCATTCCGCTCGGCCTTCACCTGCTGCGCGTGATGCGCGCGCAAGCGCTTGAACACCTCGCCAGCCGGCACGTTCGGGCGCGGATCGGCGAACGCCTCGTCCACGCGCTGCCGCAGCCAATCGTTGACCGCGCTTTCCTCGCGGTCGAGGGCGCGGATGGCGGCGCGCAGCACCTCGCTGGTCGAAGCGTAGGCGCCGGACTCAACCCGGGCATCGACGTGCTTTTGCAGGTCGCCCAAGGTCACGGTGACGGGTCGGCTAGTGCGGGGCATTGACGGTTCTCAATCCAAAAATAGTGTATGACACTGTCATACTATGCACTCCAATCTCTCGATTCAAGTCTCGCGCGGCTTGAATTCTCGGACGTCGAGGCATTACCTCTCGCACGCTTAGAACGCACCCCTGGCAATCGCCGTTGCCGGACACGACCTGCATCGGGCCGGGCTGGCTGGTGCGCCAGGTTCCAACAGTGATCTTGTGCATGCCGCTGTAGCCCGTGGGGAATAGCGCGGCATTCCAGCCAAACAGCCGGTCAGGCGTGAGCCGCTTGTCGTAGTTTTGAGTAGCGTCAAGCACCACCTGCACGATACCGTCGACATTCCGATCGGCCGGTATCAGCGCGCCGATGTCGATGCCGGGTCTCCGGGCTAGAGATGACCTGACCTGGTCGCGGTTGAGCGACTCGCCCTCAATCTCGCTCGACTTCACAACTTCTTCCGTCAGCGCGCGAAGCACCGCTTCGTTGTGCAGCTTGATACCAAAATGTTCGATTCGTCCGAGCAGACGTCCTTGCCGATGCCGAACAGCAGCCAGCTTTGTAGCGAGCGCTTCCTGGCGCCAACGAAACTCCGGCCAGTCGGGCAGTTGGTGGATATAGGCCACCATAATCTCCGCATTTCTTGCGGTGGTTATGGTTGTTTATCTCCGCACAAGCAAGATAATCACCGCAAATCACAAAAGATTTTGCAAATCAATTGATTACTATAAATAACGATGCGCGACTTTGAACGCGCAGCACTATCCAGCTTTGAGGCTGCAAACGGGCGATGCGCTGTTCCAACGGGGGATGCGTAGCAAACAGCTGGGCTACACCACCTGCGATGCCGAATGCGGTCATGTTCTGCGGCAGAGTGGAGGGCTCATGCAAGGATTTCAGTCGCTCCAATGCCGCAATCATCTTACGCTTGCCGGCCAGATGTGCGCCCCCCGCATCGGCGTGAAACTCACGCCAGCGTGAAAACGCACACACAATCATCGTCGCCAGAAATCCGAGGAGCACCTGCATCACCATCGAGGTGATGTAATAGCCCATGCCAACTCCGCCGCGGTCATCATCGCGGCGCAAGGCTCCGTCGACAAAATAGCCGATCACGCGCGACAGGAAAATCACGAAGGTATTGAGCACACCCTGGATCAGCGTCAGCGTCACCATATCGCCGTTGGCGACATGGCTGATCTCATGCCCGAGCACCGCCTCGATCTCTTCCTGGGTCATGGACTGCAACAGGCCGGTGCTAACGGCGACGAGGGCGCTGTTCTTGCTCGCGCCGGTGGCAAAGGCATTGGGTTCCGGCGCGTCATAGATCGCCAGTTCAGGGATGCCGATGCCGGCGGCGCGCGCCTCGCGCTCCACCGTGGCCAACAGCCAGGCTTCCTGGGCGCTGCTGGGCTGGGTGATGACCCTGGCACCCGTGCTCATCTTCGCCATCCACTTCGAAATGGCCAACGAAATGAAGGAGCCCCCCATGCCGATCACCGCCGAGAACACCAGCAACATCGGCAGGTTGAGCCCCTGGCGCGTCAGGAAGCGGTCCACGCCGAGTACGCTGCAGACCACACCCAGCACCAGGACTATCGCAATATTTGTCAGTAAAAACAGAAATATACGTTTCATAGATCAAACACGAGCGGAGAGGATTCCGTCATTCAATTTTGGCGATTACAGGGCCAAACTCAAGTCCCGCCATCGGGCTTGGGCTCGGTCGGTTTGTCGCGCAGGGCCTGCAAGCCGTCAACCTGCATGTAGCCGCGCGGCAGGTGGTTACCGCGGCTGGCACGGCTGCCGACGTAATGCTCGAGATCGCCGCGCTTCAGGGTCAGCGTGCGCTTGCGGCTCAGCACTTCCAGCGGCGAACCGGCTGGCAGCACCGCGGCTGCAACGATGCGGTCCTCGCCCTTCAGCGCGATCAGCTTGTTGCCCTTGCCCTTGGCCATTTCCGGCAACTCGCTCACCGGGAACACCAGCAGGCGGCCTTCGGCGGTGGCCAGCGCCAGGCGGTCTCCGGCGGGATCGCGCGTCGCCAGCGGCATGAACGGCGGCTGGTCGACGTTGATCGCCGCCTTGCCGGCGCGGTTGCGCCCTTGCAGGTCGTCGAGCTTGGCAACGAAGCCGTAGCCGTCGCCGCCGCCGAGGACGAACTTGTCGCCGGCTTCGCCCAGCATCAGGCCGATCACCGTGGCACCGTCCTGCAAGTCCAACTTGGTGGTCACCGGCTCGCCCTGGGAGCGCGCTGACGGCAGTTCGCGCGGGTTCAACGAATAGGCGCGGCCCCGGTTGTCGAGCAGGATCAGCAACTGGTTGCTGCGCCCTTCCACCGCGCAGAGGAATTCATCGCCCGCCTTGTAGCTAAGTCCGGCCGCATCGATACCATGGCCCTTGGCCGAACGGATCCAGCCGGCCTTAGACAGCACCACCGTGATCTGCTCCGACGGCAGGATTTCGGCCGCTTCCAGTGCTTGCGCCGCGGGGCGCGCCACGATCGGGCAGCGGCGGACGTCACCATACTTCTTCGCATCCTCGGCCAGTTCCTGGCCGACTAGCTTCTTCAACTTGGCCTCGGAAGCCAGCAGTTCCTCCAGCGCCTTGCGCTCGGTGGTCAACTCGGCCTGCTCTCCGGTGATCTTGATCTCTTCCAGCTTCTGCAAATGGCGCAGGCGCAGGTCGAGGATGGCATCGGTCTGGATCTCAGAGAGCCCGAAGCGCCGCATCAGCTCGGCCTTGGGGTCCTCCTCGAAGCGGATGATGCGGATCACCTCATCAATATTGAGGTAGGCGATCAGCAAGCCGTCGAGGATATGCAGCCGCTCGTTGACCTTGGCCAGGCGATGCTCCAGCCGGCGCCGCACCGTGTCGGTCCGGTACTGCAGCCATTCGCCCAGGATCTCGCGCAGGTTCTTCACCCGCGGCCGGCCGTCCAGGCCGATCATGTTGAGATTGACGCGGTAGCTCTTTTCCAGATCGGTGGTGGCGAACAGGTGCGCCATCAGGGCATCCGCATCGACCCGGTTGGAGCGCGGGATAATCACCACGCGCGTCGGCGTCTCGTGATCGGACTCGTCACGCAGATCCTCGATCAGCGGCAGCTTCTTCGCCCGCATCTGCTCGGCGATCTGCTCCTGCACCTTGGCCGGTGAAACCTGGTGCGGCAGGTGGGTGATGACGATGTTGCCGTCGTCCTCGCGCTCCCAGCGCGAGCGGGCACGGACCTGGCCGTTGCCGGTTTCGTAGATCTTCCGCAGTTCGCTGACGTCGCTGATGATCTCGCAGCCGGTGGGATAATCCGGCCCCGGCAGATGCTCCATCAACTCCGCCACCGTCGCCTTGGGGTGCTTCAGCAGGTGCTGGCAGGCGGCGGCGAGCTCACGCAGATTGTGCGGCGGAATATCGGTGGCCATGCCCACCGCGATGCCGGTGGTGCCGTTGACCAGGATGTTCGGCGTGCGCGCCGGCAGCAGCTTGGGCTCGGTCAGCACGCCGTCGTAAGTCGGCACCCATTCGACCGTGCCCTGCTCCAGCTCGGACAGCAGCGCAGCGGCATACGGCGTCAGCTTGGACTCCGTATAGCGCATCGCCGCGAAACTCTTGGGATCGTCGGGCGAACCCCAGTTGCCCTGGCCGTCGACCAGCGGATAGCGGTAGCTGAACGGCTGCGCCATGGTAACCATGGCCTCGTAGCAGGCCGAATCGCCATGCGGATGGAATTTGCCGATGACGTCGCCGACGGTGCGCGCCGACTTCTTCGGCTTGGACGTTGACGACAGGCCCAGCTCGGACATGGCGTAGATGATGCGGCGCTGCACCGGCTTGAGACCGTCTGCCACATGCGGCAGGGCGCGGTCCAGCACCACGTACATCGAGTAATCGAGGTAGGCCTTTTCCGCGAAGACACGCAGCGGCAGGCGTTCGGTTTCGGTGATTTCAGTAGTCATCAATCAATCTCAAATTACTCGCGCAAAGCCGCAAAGACGCAAAAGAACCAGGATCAAAAAGCTTTTTCTTGCGTCTTTGCGGCTCTGCGCGAGATCGCTTTTTAAACTTCGGCCTTGTCGCCGTTCTCTTCCAGCCAGGACTTGCGGTCGCCGGCGCGCTTCTTCGCCAGCAGCATGTCCATCACGATCTCGGCCGGCTCCGCATCGAGGGTCAGCTGCACCAGCCGGCGCGTGTCGCGCGCCATGGTGGTTTCGCGCAGCTGGATCGGGTTCATTTCACCCAGGCCCTTGAAGCGGGTGACGTTGACCTTGGCGCGGTTGCCCTCGGCGCTGAGGCGGTCCATGAAGCCATCGCGCTCCGCCGCGTCGAGGGCGTAGAACACCTGCTTGCCGGCGTCGATGCGGTACAGCGGCGGCATCGCGATATAGACGTTGCCGGCTTCGATCAGCGGACGGAAATGCCTGAGGAACAGGGCGCAGAACAAGGTGGCGATATGCAGGCCGTCGGAATCGGCGTCGGCCAGCATGCAGATCTTGCCGTAGCGCAGGCCGGACAGATCGTTGCTGCCCAGGTCCACGCCGATGGCGACGGAGATATTGTGGATTTCATCGGAGCGCAGGGCCTCGCCGGAATCCGCTTCCCAGGTGTTGAGGATCTTGCCGCGCAGCGGCATCACCGCCTGGGTGTCGCGGTCGCGCGCCTGCTTGGCCGAGCCGCCGGCGGAATCACCCTCCACCAGGAACAGCTCGGTGGTGGACGGGTCATTGGAAACGCAGTCCGCCAGCTTGCCCGGGAGCGCCGGGCCGGTGGTGATCTTCTTGCGCACCACCTGCTTGGCCTGCTTCAGACGCGCATTGGCGTTGGAGATGACCAGGGCAGCGACCTGCTCGCCGGCCTCCGGATGCTGGTTCAGCCACAGGCCGAAACTGTCGTGCACCACGCCCTGGACGAAGGTGGCGGTCTCGCGCGAGGACAGTCGCTCCTTGGTCTGGCCGGCGAACTGCGGATCGAGCATCTTCACCGACAGCACGTAGCAGCAGCCCTGCCAGACGTCCTCCGGCGTCAGCTTGAGCCCGCGCGGCAGCAGGTTGCGGAACTCGCAGAACTCGCGGATCGCCTCGGTCAGGCCGGTGCGCAGGCCGTTGACGTGAGTGCCGCCCTGCGCCGTGGGAATCAGGTTGACGTAGGACTCGGCCACCGCCTCGCCACCGCCGTTGAGCCACAGCAGGGCCCACTCCGCTTCCTCGCGCTTGGCGGTGAACTTGCCGACGAAGGGCTCGGCCGGCACCGTTTCAGCGCCATTGAGCGTGTCCTTCAGGTAATCGGTGAGGCCGTTCTCATACTGCCACACCACCTGCTCGCCGTTGATCTGGTCATCCAGGCTGACGCGTAGATTGGGGCACAGCACCGCCTTGGCGCGCAGCACCTGTTTCAGGCGAGGGATCGAGATCTTGGGCGAATCGAAATATTTCTCGTCCGGCCAGAAGCGCACCGTAGTACCGGAGCGCCCCTTCGGCACGCTGCCGATTTCCTTCAGCTTCGACACCAGATCGCCATTGGCGAAGCCGATCGCATATTCGCTGCCGCTGCGGGAAACCCGCACTTCCAGCTTTTTCGACAGCGCATTGACCACCGATACGCCGACGCCGTGCAAACCGCCGGAAAAGCCGTAGGCATTGTTGGAAAACTTGGCGCCCGAGTGCAGCCGCGTCAGGATCAGTTCGACCCCGGACACCTTGTGCTCCGGATGGATGTCCACCGGCATGCCGCGCCCATCATCGGTGACCTGGCAGGAGCCGTCGGCAAAGACGATGACGTCGATGCGCTTGGCATGGCCGGCCAGCGCCTCGTCAACGCTGTTGTCGATGACTTCCTGGGCCAGATGGTTAGGGCGGCTGGTGTCGGTGTACATACCCGGGCGCTTGCGCACCGGGTCCAGCCCGCTGAGGACCTCGATCTGTTCCGCTGAATAGTTACTGGCTGCCATCGGCTTGGTTTTTTCGCTGGGACTTTCCAAAAGACGCGCGAACTTAGCTAAAGCGATGGAGGGGCGCAAGCCGTTCGCGGTACATCGGGGAGACAGACTGGTCAGTAGTCTCGAAATAGCACGGAAAACGCGGAAAATAATTCATCAGTGCAATATCGACTCAGCACCATTTTACTGAACATATGTACAGTATTCAATGCTGTGATCTCGGCAAGACTGGCAAGATACGCTAATTCGATTAAAGCGCTTGCTCGATTGCGATTACACATAGCGCAGTTGGAGTGAATTAACCTAAGACACACATCATTGCCATCTTCATGCTACATTAAACCTGTTTAATGTAGCATGAAGGACTCAATGTGCCGACCCCCCATTATCCCCCATCCGCTGTACGGCGTTGCCTGCGCAAGCTAGGCGGTGATCTCCGCGACGCTCGCCTGCGACGTCGACTGCCGATGGCCGTCGTCGCCGAGCGCGCGTTTACCTCACGATCGACCTTGCAGCGTGTCGAAGCCGGTGACGCAAATGTCAGCATCGGCATCTATGCCGGCGTGCTGCAGGCCCTCGGTCTACTGGACGGGCTAGGCGACCTCGCCGACATTCGCAGCGATGCTATTGGACAGGCCTTGATGACAGCGGCCTTACCGGCAAGGGCGCGCGTCCGGCGGACCTCTGACAAGACCGATGCCTGATATCGAAATCCATATCGAACTCGACGACCAACTCCGTCGGATCGGCCTGGCGCGCCGCAACTTGGTCCGCGGCATGGAAATGATCGCCTTCGAGTATGCGCCAGACTGGCTCGCCGATCCTGAGTGCTTTTCCATCGAGCCGGCGCTGGCGCTGACGCGTGGCGTATTTACGCCGCCAGCGGGGCAACCAACCTTTGGATCGATCGGCGACTCCGCACCCGACACTTGGGGGCGGCGTCTGATGCAGCGGGCGGAGCGCCGTCTAGCCGAGCGCGAGAGCCGGGGGGTCCGCACCCTGACCGAGTCCGACTATCTGCTCGGCGTCTCTGACGAAACTCGCCTAGGCGCCTTACGCTTTCGCTGGCTGGGGGAGGAAATCTTCCAGGCCCCGCCGCGTGCCGGCGTCCCGGCACTCGTGGCGCTCGGCCGCCTGCTCCAGATCACGGAGCGCATCCTGCGAGAAGAGGAAACCGACGAAGATATGCAGCTGATATTCGCGCCAGGCTCATCCTTAGGCGGAGCACGCCCAAAGGCTTCGGTAATCGACCAGTACGGCCACTTATCGATCGCCAAGTTCCCAAAGGAAAGCGACGAGTACAGCATTGAAACTTGGGAGGAGATTGCACTGCGTCTGGCCGGAAGGGCCAGAATCGCTACGCCCCACCACGAGTTGCTTCAGGTCGCCGGCAAGTCTGTTTTGTTGTCCCGCCGCTTTGATCGCTCTGGCGCACGGCGCATTCCCTTTCTCTCGGCCATGTCGATGACCGGATCCAAGGATGGTGATCGGGGGAGCTATCCCGAGATAGTCGACGCACTGGTCGCTAACGGAGCGCAGGCCAAAACCGACGCCCAGGCTCTCTATCGCAGAGTCGCCTTCAACGTTCTGATCTCGAATGTCGATGACCATCTGCGCAACCACGGATTCCTGTGGCTCAGTAAGGCGGGCTGGTCTCTGTCACCGGCCTACGATCTCAACCCGGTGCCCACCGATTTGAAAGCGCGAGTCCTAACTACCAACATCGATCTTGACGAAGGCACCTGTTCGTTGGATTTGCTCGAAGCAGCAGCCGAGTACTTCAGCCTGGGGTTGAGGGAGGCAAGGGCCATCATCAAGGAAGTCGCAACCATCACTGCAACGTGGCGGGATGCGGCTAGGGAAGCCGGTGCCCGATCCGCCGAGATCGATCGCATGGCAAGCGCGTTCGAGCATGACGACCTGAAACGCGGCCTGGCGCTATAACGCGCCCCTAGTTAGTAACCAGAAATGACGCTGAATGTTCCTTCCGGGCCTGGGAGAGGCCTCAGGCTGAATCCGTCGTTGAGAACCAGGCCGCGCCATAGGTCAGCGCCACCAGGGGGACGAACACAAGCAGGCTCTGCGGCCCCATCCAGTGGCCATGCAGCAGGGCCTTGAAGGGCGCCAGCAGTTCCACCATCAGGGGCGAGAAACAGACAACCCAGGCCACCGCCAGACCGCCCAGCGCCGGGCCGAGCCAGCTGTAGTTGCGCTGCCGTTGCGGCGCCGGCAGGGCCGCCATGATCCGCGCCGTGAAGCCGGCATCCTCGATGTAGGCATCCCGCGCAGCATCCTCGCGCAGCAGCTGCTCCAGACGTTCGTCGTCCAGATCGAGCAACGAATCCCCTGGGTAGATTTCGGTATTCATCCAGCGCTCCTCGGCTCCCAGCCCGGCAACATCACCTGCAATTTCTTCTTCGCCCGGAAAATATACGACTTCACCGTGCCCACCGGGCAACCCAGCACATACGCAGCCTCTTCATGGCTTCGATCCAGATAGTAGCACTGCACAATGGCGGCGCGTTCCTCCTCCGACAGCCTGGATAGGGCCCTGCGCACATCGAGTTCCCGCACACTTTCGACCTCGACGCCGCTGCCGGGTTCCGGGCTGGCCTTGCCGCTGGCCTCCTCATCCTCGGGCGGCATCGCCTCATCCAGGGAAATCTCTTCCCGCCGCGAGCGGACATGCATCAGGAACACGTTGTAGGCGATGCGGTACAGCCAGGTGCCGAAAGCCGCGTCGGCGCGGAACTGCGACAGCTTGCGGAACGCCAGCAGAAACGCCTCCTGCGCCAGGTCGTCGGCCAGCGCATGGTCTTCCTTGCACAGGCGACGCAGCAGGGCGCGCGTCTGCCCCTGGTGCCTGCGCACCAGCTCGCCGAAGGCATGGCGATCCTGGCCGGCCAGGACGCGTGCGACCAGCGCTGCGTCCGGCGGGACGGCTGTGGACATCCCTGGCCCCCCGCTCGCCCGAACCTATTGCTGCCTGGCCTTCTGCTTGTTCTCCAGCCAGGCCGCGACGGCGAAGCCGACGCCGATCATCAGCGGAATGAAGCCGATGCCCATGATGTCGCTGTCGCCGTCGAAGGCGCCGAACAACACCACGCCCATGCCGATCGCGGCCCAGATGATGCCGCGCCGCAGGTCGGACTTCTGCCGCACCGCCTCGACAAACAGCTCCGGCGGGATCGCATGGCCCTGTTCGGCCAGTTTCAGCGCCAGTTCATTGACCAGCTTCTGCTTGTTGGTGCGGTTGCGGAACGCCGCCAGCACGATGATGATCGGGGTGCCGAAGATCAGGACCACTGCGGTCAGTCCGATCAGCAGGCCCATGAAGGTTTCGCCCGACATGGAATGGGACAGGTGCCCCAGGTTATCGAGGCCATCCACCGCGGAATCCACATCCAGTATCGCCAACATCGCTGCTACTCCTTGATCAGTTCGTCAGCCGGCCATCGCACGTGGCAGGCTGTACACGTCTTTGGATGCAGGCGCACCCGGTTTTGGATTTGCCCCCGCCCCTGAATTGGTAAACTACGCCATTACGAGCACCAGCCTCCAGTGAGCAAAAAAGCCGCCCCCACCGCAAGTCCAGCCACCGACGGCAACGACCCCGTTTCCCGCTTCGAAGCCTCGCTGAAGGAGCTGGAAGAGATCGTGGCGCGGATGGAGCGGGGCGATCTGCCGCTGGACGAATCCCTGAAACTGTTCGAACGCGGCGTGGCCCTGACCCGCGAATGCCGCAATTCCCTGGAAAGCGCCGAACTGCGCGTCCGGAACCTGCTGCAGCCGGATGCCGAAGCCTCGTTCGACGCCAACGAAAACGATATTTAGCACCCCGATGACCCCGCACAGCACCGATTTCGGGACGCGTGTCCCGGCCTATCTCGACCGCCTCGCGCTAGCCCTGGACCGCCGCCTGCCCGGCGCCGCCGAAGATCCCACCCGCCTGCACGAAGCCATGCGCTACGCCTGCGACGGCGGCAAGCGCTTGCGCGCCCTGCTGGTCTATGCCGCGGGCGAGGCCCTGGGCGTGCCGGTGGACCGGCTGGATGCGCCGGCCTGCGCGGTGGAGCTGATCCATGCCTATTCGCTGGTCCACGACGACCTGCCGGCGATGGACGACGACGACCTGCGCCGCGGCCGTCCCACCGTGCACAAGGCTTACGACGAGGCCACTGGCATCCTGGTCGGCGACGGCCTGCAAACCCAGGCCTTCGCCGTGCTGGCCGATGAACCCACTCTCGGCACGGCGCAGCGCCTGCGCATGGTGTCGATCCTGGCGCGGGCTTCCGGCTCGCTCGGCATGGTCGGCGGCCAGGCGGTGGACATCGCCTCGGAAGGCCGGAAAATCTCGCTGGCGGAACTGCAATCGCTGCATGCGCGCAAGACCGGGGCGCTGATCCTGGCTTCGCTGCAGATGGCCGCCGCCGCCGCGGACGCCAGCCCGGACACCGAAGCCGCCCTGGAAACCTACGGCCGCCACATCGGCCTGGCCTTCCAGATCCAGGACGATGTACTGGACGAGACCGCCAGCACCGAGACCCTGGGCAAGACCGCCGGCAAGGACCTGGCCCAGCACAAGTCCACCTACCCTTCCCTGCTCGGTTTGGAGGGCGCCCGCGAGCGCGCCACCAGCCTGTTCGAGGAGGCGCGCACCGTCGTCGGCAAGCTGCCAGGCGGCGCGGCGCCGCTACGCTGGCTGGCGGACTTCATCGAAGGCCGCACGCACTGAATTCGCTTCCGCTTGTTATCCAGTCGTCCTCGCACCCTTAGGGGAACGGGTGACAACGAAGGGGCGCTCAAACAGCGCCCCTCTTTGTTTGCACACATAGGTGCACTGAACTTGACCAAAGCTGCCCTCAGCCGCTTCCTCATCGTGATCCATCAGGCACGACTGAGTGCATGGTCGGGCACGCCCGCAAGGCCAGGGCGAGCCGGAACGCCCAGAAGCACGGAGAATTCTCCCGGCAAGCCCAGGACTTCCTCAAGCGCTGCCGGGAAGCGCTAAAGGCTGAGCAGGAGGCCGTGAGAAAGGCGCTGAGCCGGGTATGACTGGCGCCGGCAGGTGTCTGCCGAGTACCCACAAGAAAGCCCGAGGGGTGGCCTTTTCACCGGACGATTGATTGGTGTGTATTGATGTGTATAATAGCCGAGATGAAGAGCGCCGACCTACTAGCCGAACTAAAAGCCATTGGTTGGGAAATTGTGCGCATTCGTGGAAGTCATCATCAATTGAAAACACCCTACGAAGCCGGGCACGATTACTGTGCCTCACCCAAAGAAGGATTTAGGCGTTGGGTTAGTTTCAAAAATACGTAAGGACGCAGGCTTGTAGCTTATTGAGGTCATATTGCGTGCATATTGTTTTATATATCAATGGAGTGAATCATGCGCTATCCAATCGCAATTGAAGCAGGGGACGCAGGTCATGCCTATGGCGTGGCCTTTCCGGATATGCCCGGCTGCTACTCAGCGGGTGATTCCTTCGATGAGGCTGTAGCCAATGCCGAAGAGGCGGCTCTGCTCTGGCTCGAAGATCATCTCGAAAAGGGCCTTGGCGCTCCAACTGCAAGCCGGATCGAAGATCTTAAAGGCAAGCGTGACTATCGAGGCTGGGTGTGGGCTTTCGTGGATGTCGATCTTTCCAAGCTCAGCAAAAAGGCTGTTCGGGTGAATGTCACATTTCCCGAAACTCTGCTGGCTGCTATCGACAATCGAGCTGAACGAATTGGTGAAACTCGCTCAGGATTTCTCGCTCGGGCGGCAATGGAGCGTCTAGAGAAAGTAGCGGCTTAAAAACCTGTTGAAACCCCTTGGCCATTAATCCGGCCAAGGCTGACCGAAATAAACTGGCTGTAGGAATGCTCTTTTTCTGCCCACGCCGCAACGTTCGGGTCCGCTTTTCCCGCCCGGACCTTGCGCAACTCGGATACGACGTTGGTATCCAACAAGTAGATCATGCGAGATCGGCGGGCTTGGGCAGAGCGCGCATTCGCGGCGGATCGAAATCGACATCCGCTGCCCCCGGCATTGCAAGAAGATCGGCGATGGACTCCTGCTGGCCGGCAATGCGTTGGAATTCCGCAAAGGTCAGCAGCACATGGGGGTACCGGCCTCGATCCGTGATCAGGACCGGTCCTTGTTCCGCCGCATTCTTGGCTTTGCCGGTATCTTGATTGAACTCCCGGCTAGACATGGTGGTAACGGTCATGGCACCTCTCGCATGAATGTACAAACATTACTACAAAATTCCCGCCACACAATGAGCAGACCCATTGATAACGGCACGATAATGTCTGTATGAATGACACTTCCGGCTATTCGCTTTTGGGCCGCATAAACACACCAGACGAGTTGCGCGCACTGCCGTGTGCCGACTTGCCCCTGCTGGCGGCGGAGATGCGCCGCTGCCTGATCGAAACCCTGGGCCGCGCCGGCGGCCATTTCGCCGCCAACCTGGGCACGGTGGAACTGACCCTGGCCCTGCACCGCTGCTTCGATACACCGCACGACCGCCTGGTGTGGGATGTGGGCCACCAGGCCTATCCGCACAAGATGCTCACCGGCCGGCGCTCCGGCCTGGAGACGATCCGCCGGCAAGGCGGCCTGGCGCCCTTCAACAGCCGCCAGGAAAGCGCATACGACAGCTTCGGCAACGGCCACGCCGGCACCGCCATCTCCGCCGCCGCCGGCATGGCCGCGGCGGCACGGCTGAAGGGCGAGCGGCGCCGCGTCGTCGCTGTCATCGGCGATGGCGGCATCACCGCCGGCATGACCTACGAGGCGCTGAACCACGCCGGCGCCCTGGGCCTGGACCTGCTGGTGGTGCTCAACGACAACGACATGTCGATCTCAGAAAACGTCGGCGCGCTGCGCGATCACGCCGCGCGGCTGCTGGCCGGCAGCGGCATTGACGCCCCGCACGCACGCCGTCCCGCCGGCGCGGGTCTACAGGCACCGGCCGGCGCGCTGTTCGAAACCCTCGGTTTCCGCTATCACGGCCCGGTCGACGGCCATGACCTGGATGCGCTGACCGGCGCGCTCGACCGGCTCAAGGACGCCAGCGGGCCGCAGTTCCTGCATGTGATTACGGTCAAGGGCAAGGGCTTCGAGCCGGCCGAGGCCGACCCGATCAAGTATCACGGCGTGACCCGTTTCGATCCGGTCACCGGCGCCTTCGCCGCCGCGGCGTCTTCGCCCAGCTACAGCCACGTCTTCGGCGAATGGCTGTGCCAGGCAGCGGAACACGATCCGCGGGTCGTGGCCATCACCCCGGCGATGCGCGAGGGCTCCGGCCTGGTCGAATTCGCGCGCCGCTTCCCGCAGCGCTATTACGACGTCGCCATCGCCGAGCAGCATGCGGTGACGCTGGCCGCCGGCCTGGCCTGCGAAGGACTGCGCCCGGTGGTGGCGATCTATTCAACCTTCCTGCAACGCGCCTACGACCAGCTGATCCATGACGTGGCCATGCAGAACCTGCCGGTGCTGTTCGCCATCGACCGCGCCGGCCTGGTCGGCGCCGATGGCGCCACCCATCAGGGCGCCTACGACCTCAGCTACCTGCGCTGCGTGCCGGGCCTGGTGGTGATGGCGCCGAGCGACGAAAACGAATGCCGCCGCCTGCTCGCCACCGGCCTCGACCACGACGGCCCCAGCGCGGTGCGCTATCCGCGCGGCGGCGGCCCCGGCGCCGCCATCGAGGCAGCCGCGCTGCCGCTGCCGATCGGCAAGGGAAGAATGCTGCGCGAAGCCCACGGCAAGCGCCGGCCGCGCGTCGCCATCCTGGCTTTCGGCGCGATAGTGCAGGCCGCCTTGCAGGCCGCCGAAATCCTCGATGCCAGCGTCGCCGACATGCGCTTCGTCAAGCCACTGGACGAGGAACTGATCTTGCAGCTCGCCGGCAGCCATGAGTTGCTGGTGACCATCGAGGACAACGCGCTCATCGGCGGCGCCGGCAGCGGCGTCACCGAGTTGCTGGCGCAACGACAACAGGACGTGGCGGTATTGAACCTGGGCCTGCCCGACCGCTATATCGAACACGCCAGCCGCAGCGAACAATTGGCCGAATGCGGCCTCGACAACGCCGGCATCCTCCGTGCGATCCAGAAGCGGCTGCGGGCGAAGGATGTGGATGAGCGGGCGCAACAGCGCCAAGGCTCCAGCTAAGCTCCTGCGCTCTCGCTGCGCTTGAACCATTCCAACTTTTCCCGCAGGCGCACCACCTCACCTACGATCACCAGGCTGGCGCCCTGCACGCCCGCCGCCGTCACCTGTTGCGGCAGGTCGCCGAGCGTGCCGACGATGACCCTCTGCTTGAGCGAAGTCCCTTCCTCCACCAGCGCGGCCGGCCAATCCGCCGGCAGGCCATGAGCGATGAACTGCCCGCACAGTTGCGGCAGGGTATGCAGGCCCATGTAGATCACCACGGTCTGGCCGCGCTGCGCGAGCTGGCGCCAGTTGAGCTGGAGCTGGCCGTCCTGACGCGGATGGCCGGTGACGAAGACACAGGACTGGGCGTAGTCCCGATGGGTCAGCGGAATGCCGGCATAGGCGGCGCAGCCGCTGGCGGCGGTGATGCCGGGCACCACCTGGAACGGGATGCCCGCCGCGGCCAGGGTCTCGATTTCCTCGCCACCGCGGCCGAATACGAAAGGATCGCCGCCCTTGAGCCGCAGCACGCGCTTGCCCTCCCGGGCCAGGCGCAC
Organism: Nevskia soli; assembly: GCA_026224805.1. GTDB lineage: Bacteria > Pseudomonadota > Gammaproteobacteria > Nevskiales > Nevskiaceae > Nevskia > Nevskia soli_A. Next base: position 7,642 of record JAMFRN010000008.1, on the reverse strand, counting down.
CAGCTCGGCATTGATCTCGTCCTGCGGCACAGTGTGCTGATTGCGGCGCTTGCCGACGAAGATGCGCTCGGCATCGCGGCGCACCAGGTCGAGGATCGTCTGCGGCAGCAGACGGTCGTACAGCACGACATCGGCCTGCTGCATCAGGCGCAGGGCGCGGAACGTCAGCAGGTCGGGATCGCCCGGCCCGGCGCCGACCAGGTACACCTCGCCGCGCACCGCCTGTCCCGACAGCAGGCGCTCCAACTCGGCTTGCGCCGCCGCATCGTCGCCGCGCAGTGCGGCTTCCGCGCCTGGGCTGTCGAGAAAGCGCTCCCACAGCGCGCGACGCTGCCGCACGTCGCCGGCAGCGGCCACACGCGGGCGGTGCCGGTGCAGAAAGCCGGCAAGCTGGCCATAGCCGGCCGGCAACCAGGCCTCGACCCGTTCGCGCAGCCGCCGCGCCAGCACCGGCGCGGCGCCGCCGGTGGAAATCGCCACCTGCAGCGGCGCGCGATCAACGATCGAAGGGGTGATGAAAGAAGAATGCGCGGCATCGTCGACCGCATTGACCGGCACCTGTGCCGCATCGGCGGCCGCGGCCACGTTAAGGTTGAGCAGACGGTCGTCGGTGGCGGCGATCACCAGCCGGCAGCCGACCACCTGCTGCGGCATGAACTCCTTTGCCACATGCTCGATGCGCCGCGCTTCGACCAAGGCCTCCAGCTCGGGATTGAGCCGGTTGGCCACCACCTCGATGCGCGGCGCGGCGCGCAGCAGCAGGCGGATCTTGCGCGCCGCCACCTCCCCGCCGCCCACCACCAGCACGCGGCTGCCGCGCAGGCGCAGGAAGACGGGGAAATAGCCCAACGCGGAATCGGGGGCGGGCTCGGCGGCGACGTCAGGGGCGGGAGCGCTCATCGGCGCATTGTGGGACCAGGCGATGACGCAGGCAAAAGCCGCGGCGGCGGTGCTTTATCGGCTCGCGGCCGCCACTGTCGCCGCATGCACGGGCGGCGGCGAGGTGACCGCCTTGTACAGGGTCATGCCGCCAACCACCAGCAGCAGGCAGGCCACCGCGCGCTTCAGCGCCGGACCATCGAGACGGAAGCCGACGCGGCTGCCGATCCAGATGCCGGGCAGCGCGCCCAGCAGCAGCCAGCCCAGCAGACTGTAATCGACCGAACCAAGGCGGGCATGGCCCAGGCCGGCGATGGCGGTGATCAGCACCGCATGCGCCAGATCGCTGCCGACGATCTTGACCGGCGGATGCTTCGGATAGAGCAGCAGCAGCAGCATCATGCCGATCGCACCGGCGCCGACCGAGGACACCGTCACCACGCTGCCGATCAGGGCGCCCGCAATCAGGGTCAGCGCCCGCTGCAGTCGCACATCGATGCCGGGATGGGGACCGCGCGAAGCCGGGCGCAGGCGCGCGGCGATGGCGCCCTGGAACAGGGTGAAGGTGGCGGTGAGGATGATCGCCAGCGACAGCGTCAGCTTGATCAGGCGATCCAGCGCCGCGGCGTCGCCCTGATGCTGCAGCCAGGCCAGGGTGGCCAGCGAGGCCGGCACGCTACCCAGCGCCTGCCAGCCGACGATGCGCCAGTCCACCGAACCGTGGTTGCGATACAGCAGCACGCCGAAAGCCTTGCTGATCGAGGCGTAGAGCAGATCGGTGCCCACCGCCAGGGTCGGCGAGATGCCGTAAAACAGGATCAGCACCGGCGTCATCAGCGAGCCGCCGCCCACCCCGGTGGCGCCCACGGCGGCGCCGACCAGCAGGCCCGCCAGCGAATATCCGAAGCCGCCGCCAAAATCCGCCCCCACAGCACTCATATAACCCTCAGAGCTAAGTCAAGACTTGTTTCAGTCTTTTATGTGATAAAAAAGTAATAATCCCTTATTATTTCGAGCATCAGATCGAATAACAGGGGATCTCTCCATGAAGTTGCGGCAGCTGCATTACATTCACGAAGTGGCCAACCGCGGCCTCAACGTCACCGCTGCCGCCGAGGCGCTGTTCACCTCCCAGCCCGGCGTCAGCAAGCAGATCCGGCTGCTGGAAGAGGAGCTGGGCGTGGACATCTTCCTGCGCAACGGCAAGCAGCTGTCGGAAGTCACCCCGGCCGGGCTGCGCATCCTCGACTACACCCGGCGCCTGCTGCGCGAATCTGAAAACATCCGCAATGTCGCCGAGGAATTCCGCGACACCGACAAGGGCGACCTCAGCCTCGCCACCACCCATACCCAGGCGCGCTACGCCCTGCCCCCGGTGATCCAGCGCTTCCGCCAGAACTACCCGCTGGTGCGCCTGCACCTGCACCAGGGCTCGCCGCCGCAGATCGCCAAGCAGGCCGCCGAGGGCACCGTCGACTTCGCCATCGCCACCGAGGCCATCGAGCACTTCGAACAACTGGTGATGCTGCCCTGCTACCACTGGAACCGCAGCGTGCTGGTGCCGCCGAAACACCCGCTGGCGCTGAAGATCCAGGGCAACAAGGCCAAGCTGAGCCTGGCCGACATCGCCGAACACCCCATCATCACCTACACCTTCGGCTTCACCGGCCGCTCCAAGCTGGACCAAGCGTTCCACGCCCACGGCCTCAAGCCGGACGTGGTACTGACCGCGGTGGATGCCGACGTCATCAAGACCTATGTGCGCCTGGGCCTGGGCGTGGGCATCGTCGCCAGCATGTCCTACGACGCCAAGCAGGACGCCGACCTGGTGCGGCTGCCGGCCGATCACCTGTTCGAGCCCAGCACCACCCACATCGGCTTCCGTCAGGGCATGTTCCTGCGCGCCTACATGTACGACTTCATCAGCGAGTTCGCCCCGCACCTGACACGCGAGCTGATCGACGAGGTCGCCGAGATTCAGGACCCCGCCGCGCGCAGCCAGCGGGTGCACGATTTGATCGCCAAGCTCCATATGATTTGAGGCGGAAAGGCCTTATATCCGAAACAACTATCGATATCGGATTGTCTGTTAAAAACTGGAACGATCCTTGTATCAATTAGTTATTACCTTATGCCCATTTATGAGAGTAAAGTGCGCGGCCTGAAGTTGTGTCCACGTTTGCCGCCTGTCCGGGTGGCATAAGCCGGAATCTACTGTGTACCGTTACGACGAGCTGGACCAGCGCCTGGTGGACGAGCGGGTCGCGCAGTTCCGCGACCAGACGCAGCGTTTTCTTGCCGGCAAGCTGTCGGAAGAGGAATTCCGCAGCCTGCGCCTGCGCAACGGCCTGTACGTGCAGCGCTTCGCGCCGATGCTGCGCATCGCGGTGCCCTACGGCCTGCTGTCGTCGAAACAGCTGCGCATGCTGGGGCACATCGCCCGCACGTATGACAAGGGCTACGGCCACGTCAGCACGCGGCAGAACATCCAGTTCAACTGGCCCAAGCTGGAGCAAGTGCCGGACATCCTGGCCGACCTGGCCACGGTGCAGATGCACGCCATCCAGACCAGCGGCAACTGCATCCGTAATGTGACGGCCGATCACCTGGCCGGCGTCGCCGCCGACGAGCTGCTGGACCCGCGGCCCTACTGCGAGATCACCCGCCAGTGGTCGACCTTCCACCCGGAATTCAACTGGCTGCCGCGCAAGTTCAAGATCGCCTTTTCCTCGTCGACCCTGGACCGCGCGGCCACCCGGGTGCACGACATCGGCGTGCATATCGTGCGCAATGCGGCCGGCGAGCTGGGCTACACCATTTACGTCGGCGGCGGCCTCGGCCGCATGCCGATGATCGCGCACCAGATTCGCGAATTCCTGCCCGAGCTGGACCTGTTCTCCTACCTGGAAGCGATCCTGCGCATCTACAACCGCCAGGGCCGGCGCGACAATATCCACCGCGCCCGCATCAAGGTGCTGGTGAAGTCGCTGGGCCCGGCCAGGTTCACCGAGCTGGTCGAGGCGGAATGGGCGCAGCTGAAGGATTCCTACCTGCGCCTGCAGCCCGGAGACATCGAGCGCATCCGCTCGCGCTTCGACCAGCATAGCTATCTTGCCGCCGCGGCCGCCGATGACGGCAGCTACGAGGCCCGCCTGGCCGGCGACAGCCGTTTCGCCGCCTGGGCCAAGCGCAACCTACGCGCCCATCGCCAGTCCGGCTATGCCGCCGTGTTCGTCTCGCTGAAGGCCTCCGGTGTCGCTCCAGGGGACATCACCGACCAGCAGTTCGATGCCGTGGCCGATCTGGCCGACCGTTACAGTTTCGGTGTAGTGCGCAACACGCACGACCAGAACATGGTGCTGGCGGAAGTGGCGAAGAAGGACGTGTATGCGGTGTGGCAGCGCCTGACCGAGCTGAACCTGGCGACGCCCAACATCGGCCTGCTCACCGACCTGATCTGCTGCCCCGGGCTGGACTTCTGCTCGCTGGCCAATGCCGGCTCGATCGGCGTGGCGCAGGACATCTTCGACCGCTTCGAGGATCTCGATTACCAGCACGACATCGGCGAGCTGAAGATCAAGATGTCCGGCTGCATGAACGGTTGCGGCCACCACAGCGTCGGCCACATCGGCATCCTCGGCGTCGACAAGCACGGCGAGGAGTGGTACCAGGTGACCCTGGGCGGCTCCGCCGAGAACGACGCCACCCTGGGCGACCGCACCGGCCCGTCGATCTCGCGCGCCGATATCGCGGGCGCGGTGGAGAAGCTGATCGAGGTCTACCTGGAACAGCGCGAGGGTGACGAGGAAAGCTTTCTCGCCGCTTATCGCCGCATCGGCATGGCGCCGTTCAAGCTGAAGCTTTATGGCGGCGCCGAGGTAGCGGCGGAAGACGAGGCGACGGCATGAGCGCGCCACTGCCGCAATCCGTGATTCTGGATGGCCGCATCGCTCCGAACGAATGGCTCAGCCTGGCCGATGACGCCGCCCTGCCCGCCGGCGGCAAGGTCATCGTCAGCCTCAAGCGCTTCCGCGCCGAGCGCGCGGCCCTGGACGGCTCGGGCGTGGCCATTGGCGTGCGCATCCCCAATACCGAGGATGTCGCCAGCTTGGCGCAGGAGGTGGGGGCCCAGCCCTTGATCGCGGTGGAAATACCCAAGATGGCCGATGGCCGCGCCTATTCGCAGGCGCGGGTGCTGCGCGAGCGCTACGCCTACCGCGGCGAAATCCGGGCCCAGGGCGATGTGCTGCACGACCAGCTGTTCCACATGTCCCGATGCGGCATCAACGCCTTCGAACTGCGCGCCGACCAGGATGCGCAGGACTGCCTGCGCGCGTTTTCCGACTACGTTCTGGCCTACCAGCGCGCTGCCGACGGGATCGAGCCCGTGTGGCAAAAGCGGCGCGATCTGGCCGCCTGAGGCAGTAGCGGCCGGATCGCGCCCGGCCGGGCCGCTGAATCGGGCTGGCAACGGGGCGATTCGCCGTACAATGGGGAGGATGGATGACATCCCCATGACCCTCCTGACCCGCCCACCCGCCACGGCCATGCCGCTGGCCGAACTGCTCAACGGCCCGCTGCGGGACCGCTTTGAGCGGGTCAAGCGCAAGCTGCGGGTGTCGCTGACCGATCGCTGCAATTTCCGCTGCCCGTATTGCATGCCGGACAGCCCGGAGTTCCTCGACCGCGCCGAGCGGCTGAGCCGTGCCGAGCTGCAAAGGCTGCTGCGCCTGTTCGTCGGTGAGCTCGGCGTCAGCCGCCTGCGACTCACCGGCGGTGAACCGCTGCTGCGCCGCGACCTCGAAGCCGTCATCGCCGAATGCGGCGAGCTGCGTCCGCTGGGGCTGGAGCGCATCTCGCTGTCCACCAACGCCGCCCTGCTGGCGCGGCGCGCGGCCGGGCTCAAGGCCGCCGGGCTGGACGATCTCAACATCAGCCTCGACGCGCTGACCCCGGCCACCTTTGCCAAACTGTCTGGCAACCGCGAGGTGCAACCAGTGCTGGACGGCATCACCGCAGCGCGCGATGCCGGCCTGCCCCTGAAGCTCAATGCGGTGATCGTGCGCGGCATCAACGAGGACGAAATCCTGCCGCTGACGCGCTGGGCGATGCGGCAGAAGCTGCCGCTGCGCTTCATCGAATTCATGCCGCTGGACGGCCGCGGCGAGTGGTCGCGCCAGCGCGTGGTCAGCGAGGCAGAAATCCTGCAGCACCTGCGCGCCGAGTTCGATGTGGCGGCACTGCCGCGCGGCAACGATCCGGCTTCCTACTACTCGCTGCACGGCGCCGACCTGGCCGGAGCCGTTGCGCCGGAGATCGGCGTGATCGCCACCGTCTCCAATCCCTTCTGCGCCAGCTGCGACCGGCTGCGCCTGACCTCGGACGGCAAGCTCTACCCCTGCCTGTTCTCGCCCAAGGGCACCTCGCTGCGCGATCCGCTGCGTGGCGGCGCCAGCGATACCGAACTCGGCCAGCTGATCCGCAACACGGTGTGGCACAAGGATGCGGGCTATGTCGCGCATCCGGGCTATGCCGAGAGGCCTATCGCAATGAACACCCTGGGCGGCTGATGCGCATCACCGTCGAATGCCATGGCGCCTCGCAGCGCTGGTGCGGCGCCGAACTGGTCAATCTCGATCTGGGCGAAGCCGCCACCGTTGCCGATGCACTGGGCCGGCTGGCGGAGCGCTATCCCGAACTGGCATTGCGCCGCGATACCGTTGCCGTCGCCATTGGCGACGACATCGTGGCGGTTACGCACGAACTGTCGGACGGCGAACGCATCGCGCTGATTCCGCCCGTGAGCGGCGGCTGATTATCGCCATGAGCACTTCACGCCTGCGCAAGGGCGCGCTGAATATTGCCGAGTGGCTGGCCCAGCCGATGCCGCCGGACTGCGGCGGCCTGGCGGTGTTCGCCGGCACCGTGCGCGATGTGCATGAGGGACGCGCCGTCACCGGCATCAACTACCACGCGCACGCCGCCCTGGCCGAGCGCCGGCTGGCCGAGATCGAGGCCGAAGCGGCGCAGCGTTTCGGTGCGCAGGTCAGCGTGGCGCATGCGGTGGGCGAACTGAAGGTGGGCGATGCCAGCGTCGTCATCGTGGTCCGCTCGGGCCACCGCGCTGAAGCCTTTGCCGCCTGCCGATGGGCCATCGATACCCTGAAGCAGACCGTGCCGATCTGGAAGGAAGAGCGTTACGCCGATGGCGCGGCGCGCTTCCTGGAAGGCACTCCAATCAAGACAGTCAAGGAATCATGAGAGACGTCAGCGAGAAAGCCATCACCCTGCGCGTGGCCGTGGCCCAGGCCATCGTCGAGATGCCCCCGGCCGTGCTGGAGCGCCTCAAGGCCCGCAGCCTGGACAAGGGCGATGCGCTGGAGATCGCGCGCGCCGCCGGCATCCTCGGCGCCAAGCGCACCTGGGAACTGCTGCCGCTGTGCCATCCGCTGCCGGTGGAGCGGCTCGACCTGAGTTACGAATTCGGCGCCGGCAGCGTCACCGTGCTTGTGGAAGTGGCGACCCATGCGCGCACCGGCGTCGAAATGGAAGCGCTGACCGCGGCCAGCATCTGCGCGCTGACCCTGTACGACATGCTCAAGCCGCATGCCGGCACCGATCTGGTGATCCGCGAGATCCTGCTGCTGAAGAAGACCGGCGGGAAATCGGATTTTCTGCGCAAGCGCTGAGCGAGCACACAAAACTGGATTCCCGCCTGCGCGGGAATGACGTTAGGTACCGCAGCGACTAGCTGCGCGGCTTG